>JBIKJE010000158.1:0-3890 GCA_044361165.1 Crocinitomicaceae bacterium
CAACTTTGATTGTCGTACAAACCAATTTTTAAATAGTAGGTTGTACCAGCAGTTAAATAAGCTGTAATTCCTGCTGCATAGCCGCAATTGGCTCCATCATCGTCGTATAAAAACGCACCATTTCCATCGGTATTTAAAACTTCAGGACCACAATTTTCGTAAATCCAAAGTTTGGTATCGCATGATGATTGGTTGCATGTTGTTAAATAATAATTGCCAGTCGTGTCGGGTATAAACGCATAAAATGTATTGTAAACTGGAGCCGCGTAAATCCCCTCTGTGATAGGGATTGCAGTTTCACAAATAGATCCTGGTGCACAAGATTCAGTATAAGTTTCAGAGGAAGTATAATTTCCGCCGGTTTGTACATTTGTGCCATTGATGTAAAGATTATAAAATCCATTTCCTTGACCACAGCAAATACCATCGCCATAACTATCTAAAATGGTAAATTGCAAACAGCTGTTTTCACCAATGCAAACAGTATCTGATAAAAAATTACCAGCAGCTATCTGAATTCCATTTTCCTTTAAATTCCAACTTATTTCATCAGGGTAATCATCAGGAAAAATTTCGATAATTACCTCTTTTTGTCCAACACTGCATTGAGAATAAACAAAGGATGAGAAACTTAATGCAAGAATCAATGTAATACTAAATTTTCTAAACATGCGTTTTAAAATTTTCACTAAGATAATTATTTACTGTGAAAAAATAATGATTTTAGGATTTGGCTTTAAATGTATTTTTTTTAGCCATGAATATACTAAGTAAGTTGAAACTACGTTAACAATAAAAACGATTTTAAATGTTCTTTGCCTATGTTAAAAAATTACCCAGAAAAAACTGCTCCAAGGGCTTCGGAGTTGAAAATGAGTCCGTCTGAATTGACAGTTTACGCGTTATTGAATTATAGTAAATCTGTTGTTTCGAAAAAAATTAAGAACAAAAAGGTATTGTTCAATTTGAATTAAGAACCAAAAGCTATCTAATATTTTAGGTAGCTTTTTTTTGTTGGAATATTATTTTTAAGTATTTTTAGAATTTACTTTAAATCATTATTTTTAATTCAAAAAATGAAATCAATTAATTCGGTTGAGGAATACATCGAGCTTTTTGCTGCAGAAGTTCAAATAACTTTGAATAAAATCAGAGAAATAGTGCTAACGATTGTTCCTGAAGTAGTTGAAAGTATCAGCTATGGTATTCCCGCGTATAAATTGAATAAGAAACCCCTTATTTATTTTGCAGCTTTTAAAAATCACATTGGTTTGTATGCAACTCCTGATGGACATAAAGCATTTGAAAAAGAACTTGCAAGTTATAAACAAGGAAAAGGCTCTGTTCAATTTCCATTGAATCAAGAAATGCCATATTCGTTGATTGAAGAAATTATAGTTTTTAAAAGAAATCAAATAATCCAACACCGACGAAGTCAGCCACGCAGTGAGCGCGAAGCACCGGCGCAGTCAATCTAATTATCAAATAAAGCATGGAATCAAATTTTGAAAAAATAACAATAGAAACGGAAATTGCTGCACCAATCGCTCAAGTATGGGAAATGTGGAATTCTCCTGAACATATTGTTAAATGGAACGCTGCCTCTGATGATTGGCATACGCCGCGCGCGTCAAATGAACTAAAAGTTGGCGGTTCTAGTTTTTGCAGAATGGAAGCAAAGGATGGAAGTATAGGATTCGATTTTAAGTGGATATATACAGCTGTTGAAACCAATAAACATTTAGCATACACTCTGGAAGACAATCGAAAAGTGGTTATTGATTTTTCTGAAGAAAATGGAAAAGTTAAAATTATTCAGACATTTGATGCTGAAAATGAAAATGCTTTAGAGCTGCAAAGATTTGGTTGGCAGAGCATTCTTAATAATTTTAAGAAATACGCTGAAAATTAATTTTTTATTTCGAAAAACAAACACCTAAAAAACAATAATTTAAGGTTAATTTAAAATGAAACCAATTGTCGTTATACAAATATTCAACGTACCAATTTCAGAAGTTTGGAAAGCGTTGACAGAAGTAAATAATCTCAAAAAATGGTATTTTCCTGTCAAGAATTTTGAATTGGAAGTAGGTAAAACCTTCACTTTTTATGAAAGTGAAGAAGGAACTAGATTTTTTCATTCTTGTACTTTTTTGCAGATTGTTCCTGAGAAAATTTTGGAACATACATGGACACATCCAAATGATTCTAAAGGTACATCCATTCTTAAATGGGAACTTGAATCCGAAGAAAATGGGACAAAAGTTACTCTGACTCATAAAGGTGCAGAAAATTTTGAAGATGCAGGACCTGACTTTTCAGTGGCAAATTTTGAAATGGGTTGGAATGCTTTTCTCAAAACGATGTTGCGAAACTTTCTTTATGGTATTGAAAAACTGATTTTTGATTTGGAAATTAATGCTTTACCAGAAACCGTTTGGCAAAAATTGTGGGAAAATGAAAACTATTCGATTTGGACAGAACCTTTTTGTGAAGGGAGTTACCTAAAAGGAGAACTCAAACAAGGAAACCGTGTACACTTTCTATCTCCAAACGGCGAAGGAATGTACAGTGATGTTGCTTTTCTTATTGAAAATAAATTGATGATGTTTAAGCACATTGGTATGGTTAAGGATCTGCAAGAATTACCCTTAGACAAAGAAACTGAGACTTGGACTGGTTCTTATGAAAATTACCGTTTGACAGAGATTGCAACGGGAACTATGTTGAAAGTAGAGGTAGATACAATTGCTGATTATAAAAGTTACATGGAAGAGAAATTCCCTCTAGCTTTGCAGCGTTTGAGGGAAATTTGCGAAGAATAATTTGAACCAAACTTTGCTGTAATTGTAAGAAAATATATGAAATATTATTTTTTGGTTTTTGTGGTTTCAATTTGTTGCGTTTCATTTGCCCAAACTGAAAAATACGATACGATTTACCATCCTTATTATCAAGGGAAAAGGTTGGTTGAGTTAAAGTCAAACAAAGACAAGTATCATTTAAAAGGATTCAACGAAACCGAAATAAATTTGGCTAGAAATATCCTTATTTCCAAATATGTCATCTTTAACGAAAAAGGGGATGTTACAGAAATTTACAACGATTTTGACGGTACTTTGAAAATGTATTTTCAAAAAAAACAACTAAATAAATCACTTGAAATTAATCCTCAAATTCACAAACTTAAAACTGAGAATTCTGCACAAACTGTAGGAGCCGATAATTCTGGGTTTAATATTTTATATCCAATTTATGATATTAAAAACTCGAAAGGTGGAAAAGGGAAAGTTGGCTTAATGGATAGTCTAGGGAAATTTGTCTTTCCTTTAGAGTTTGATCGAATTCAATGGGTTGATTCTGTTTTTATTACGCAGAAAGATAATAAATTTCAATTATATAGTTATGATTTTCAATTGTTACTTCAAGATTATGATTCAATTGATTACATCAACTCTTATAAAGATCATATTCTTCTTAAAAAGAATGGCAAATTTGGTTTAATTCACCGCGATGGAACTTATATTCTTCCAACAGAATATGATGTAATCAGAAACTCCAAGTATCGATATATGAACTATGAATTTCTAAATAAAGGTTTGTGGGGATTTATTGATTGGAATTTAACAAGGTATTTTGCACCTTTTTCGCCCACGCCAAATATTAATGAAAGAGATGGTTTCTTTGAATATCGGGATGACAACAAAATTTGGCACGTGCTGAACTCAAATGGAGAAGTGTTGCTAAAGTCGGACTTGGAAATGTACCTGGTATTGTCAGATGAACTTTTTTGTGTTACCAAATATGACCGAGAACTGGGTTATCAGCGTTCAATTGTAAATCGTAGAAATGAAATTGTTTCTAAAAGAATATATTATGATTTGTGGCGG
>JBIKJE010000014.1:0-52829 GCA_044361165.1 Crocinitomicaceae bacterium
TATTCAACGATTACCATTCCAGAAACACACGACAAAGATTTGGATTTCGTTGAATAGTTAGTCTAAATTTCGAATTACTTTGCACGGATTTCCTGCAGCAACCACATTTGCTGGAATTGACTTTGTAACCACACTTCCAGCGCCAATAACCGTATTTTCTCCAATTGTAACTCCAGGATTTACAACTGTATTGCCGCCAATCCAGACATTGTTTTCAATCGTTATAGGTTTGGCAAATTGGAATAATTTCTTTCTTTTTTCAACATCAATTGGATGTCCAGAAGTGAACAAACTCACATTTGGTCCAAAAAGAACGTGATCTCCAATTATAATGGGAGCGCTGTCGAGAAAAGTACAATTGAAGTTGGCGAAAAAGTTTTTTCCGATGCTGATATTGTAGCCATAATCGCATTTAAAAGGCAATTCAATGAAAATATTTTTACCTAAATCGCTAAAAATTAGATTAAAGATTTCTGATTTCTCTTTGAAATTATCTGGCTCCAAATGATTGAGTCGATAAAGTAGTTTTTGTACTTCTTGTCGCTCTTTGGAAAGAATTTGATCAAACGACTGATACAACTCGCCAGCCAACATTTTTTCTTTGTTTGTCTGCATTTCGAATGTTTCTTTGATTGTTAGAAAATCGCTATTCAAAACCTTAAAATTAAGCTTTAATTCTCTTACCTTTGTGATTCAAATTCTATTTCATGGAAATCAATTTTCATAAATATCAAGGAACCGGGAATGACTTCGTGATGCTCGACAACCGCGATGGAAAATACAATCAACTGTCAATCGCTCAAATTCAATTGATTTGCGACCGCCGTTTTGGTATTGGCGCCGATGGCTTGATTTGTATCAACAAACATGAGAATTATGCTTTTGAAGTTGATTACAGCAATTCTGATGGTTCCAAAAGTTTTTGTGGAAACGGAGCACGATGTTCAGTAGCATTTGCTGCTTTTTTGGGGATTGATTGTGAAAGTGTTACTTTTTTAGCCATCGATGGAGAGCATCAAGCTAAAATGAACGAGAAAACCATTTCTATCGAAATGCAAAATGTGATTGAAATAAAAGAAATTGACGGAGATTTTGAATTAAATACAGGTTCACCGCATTACATCAGATTTATTGACAAAGACGAAATTCACGATGTGGTTGAATTCGGAAAGTTAATTCGATATTCAGCACATTATCAAGAACATGGGATTAATGTGAATTTGGTTCAACAAATTGGAAATGCATTCAATGTTGAAACTTATGAACGCGGAGTGGAAGACGAAACTTTTTCTTGCGGTACAGGTGTAACTGCTGCTGCAATTGCTTGTGCTTTCAGGGAAAAACAAATTGGTTTCAACGAATATGAGATTACTGTCAAAGGTGGAAAATTAAAAGTTTCATTTGTTGCTGAAGATAATTTTTCGTTCACAAATATTTGGTTGTCAGGACCAGCAGAGTTTGTTTTCAAAGGAATGATACATGTATAACGGAATGATTGATTCTTGGAAAAATGCTGATGGTGAAGATTTCAAACAAGGAATTTTTTTGTGGGTTTTTCATGCAGATAAAATTCCACCGCACATTGGAATTTCAAAAGATGGATTTTACTTCAGTTTGAAAGTTTCAGGAAAAGATGAAAATATTTCAGTGGAAAAGATTTGCAAGTTGTTGAAAACAAAAAAGATTCCAACATTGGTTATCAAAACTTCTGAAAATAGCATCAAAAACAGACACTTAGATAAAATTTTCGAAAAGTATCAAACCGCCAATTCAGATGGTTTGACTTGTTTGACACCTATTACTGAAATTTATTTTTCAGAGACACAAGATTTAATTCTCATAGAATTATTAAACTTGCTAAATGAAGCAGGCGTAATGGAAACCATTTTTGGGATCAATTTACCAGCTGATTACAAAGGAATTCCAACATATTCTAGACAAGATATTCAAAATAGATTATACCAATTAAAGTATGTTAAGAGGTAGTAAAATTCACTTAAGAGCCATTGAGCCTGATGACGCGGCGAAAGTGTTAATTTGGGAAAATAATCCTGAAAATTGGCGTGTGAGCGGGACAGAAGCACCTTATTCAATGCACGGGATTTTGGATTATATCAATAGCATTCACAACTTCCGTCAAAGTGGCGAAATGCGACTGATGATTTGCTTGAATGATACCAATGAAGCAGTTGGAACTTTGGATCTATTTGAAGCAAATTTCAAGCACGGAAGAGCAGGAATTGGGATTTTGATAGCAGAAGAAAAAGAAAGAAACAAAGGTTTTGCCAGAGAAAGTTTAGAAATTTTGATCGAATATTGTAAATTCATGTTTGATTTCCATAACCTGACAGCCAATGTTTTAGAAGATAATATCTCAAGTATTCATTTATTTGAGAGTGTGGGTTTCGAATTGGTCGGAACTAGAAAAGAATGGTTTTTAGACCAAGGAAAAAGGATAAACGAAAGAATATATCAACTATGTTTAAAAAAGTAGGAATTGGTTTGCTCATCGTTGGAGCAATTGGAATCGTGGCTTTTTGGCCAAAAATTTCAGTTTACATGGCTGGAATGAAAACAACAGAAAATTCAAAAACAGTTGCATTTTATTTCGATGCTTCAAAAGGATTGAAAGGCTTGGCAGATCAATTGGAAAGTGAAAAAATCATTGCTAACAAGGATGCGTTTTTGAAAGTGGGTGAGTATAAAAAATTGGATGCAGAAAGATTGGCTTCTGGAAAATACGAGATCGAGTCAGGAACGAGTTACAGAACGCTTTTAAATGGATTCACCAAAAATTCAGCAGGAAATGGAAATGCTGAAGTCGAAGTAGAAGTAACGTTCAACAATTGTCGTGACGTATATCAAATGTCAGGAAAAGTCGCTAAATGCTTGATGATTGACAGCGCTGATTTGGCGGATATGTTAACCAATGATTCAACGTTGGAAAAATACGATTTTACTTCAGAACAATTGCCAGCTTTGTTTTTGCCAAATACCTACAAAATGTTTTGGGACACAGACGCGGAGCAGTTTTTGGTTCGCATGGCGGATGAATTCAAAGATTTCTGGACTGCAGAAAGAAAGTCAAAATTGGCGAAAATCGGTTTAGATTCGCCTTCAGAAGCGGTAACTTTGGCAAGTATTGTTTACTCAGAGCAAGCGAAAAATCCTGAAGAATGGCCAATCATTGCGGGTTTGTATTTAAACAGAATCAAACAAGGAATTCGTTTGCAATCAGATCCAACTTTCAAATTTTGTTGGGGAGATCAATTGGAAGGCGTTCAGCGATTAACATACGAACACAGAGAAATTCAATGTCCGTACAATACTTATTACAACGATGGTTTACCTCCTGGTCCAATTTGTATTCCACCAACACAAGTAGTTGATGCAGTTTTAAATAGAGACAATAACGACTACATTTTCATGTGCGCCAAAGCAGATTATTCTGGTAAACACGATTTCACAGTTGGCTATGCAGAACACGCCGCAAACGCCAAGAAATTCCAAGAATGGTTGTCACAACAATAAAAATAATTCATTAAAATGCAAAAGCCGAAAATCTCATTTTCGGCTTTTTTTATGAGCAATTCATGCTAAAAACTACAAAAATAAACACACAGAAATTCAAATATTAGATGGTGCCGTAGGCACCAAATATGGGTAGCCACGGATTGCATCCGTGGCGTGAATTAATACGTGCAATTATTTTTGGCGTGCATTTTTGTTTTAGCCGAAATAAAAAACGAAGCAACAATATTCGAATTTGAATATCATGCAAAAAAAAATATATACTATTGAAATTGAATTATTCAAATGGTGCCGTAGGTACCAAATATTGGTAGCCACGGATGAAATCCGTGGCGGAATGTAATGCACGCAATCGTTTTTGGCGTGCATTTTTGTTTTAGTCAAGGCCAAAAGCAAAGCAATAATAATCGCTTTTGAAAATCATGCCAAAAACCAAAAACGATTTTTTTTATCACATCAATCCTCAGCTTTTACCACACTTTCCAAACATTTATTTTCCATTTTTTATAATAACTAGAATTTTTGGTTCGTTTTATGATAAAATAGTGTAACGAATTATAAAGTTTGCATTATTTGATTGTAAAGTCTGCAAGCTTTACATGCATAAAACCAAAAATAAAACCAGAAATCATGACAGTTAACCCATTGTATCACCACACACACGAGCGTCTTGAGGAGGAGCAAGTGTGGATACAGCAAGCTAAAAGCAACCCCGAGTTGTTTGGCCCGCTGTACAAGAAATACCATGAGCCCATTTTTCGGTACATTCACCAACGTATGGATGATACCGAAATGGCATTTGATGTTACGTCACAAGTATTTATGAAAGCATTGAAAAACATTCATAAATATGAGAATAGAGGAGTACCTTTCGGTTCTTGGTTGTATCGAATTGCGAAAAGTGAATTGTATCAATCTTTTCGTGACAAACAATCACAAAGAACAGTAAATGTTGAAAGTGTTACTTTGTTTGAAATGATGGATGAAATGGACGAAGATCAATCTGAAATCAATAAAAAGATTCTTTTTCGTGCATTGGGTAAATTGAAAGAAGAGCCACTTCAATTAATAGAAATGCGTTTTTTCGAAAGACGTTCTTTCAAAGAAATTGGCGAAATTTTAGACATCACTGAAAACAATGCGAAAGTGAAGTGTTTTAGAGCGTTAGAAAAATTAAAAAAATATTTTCATGAGAAATAATAAGCATCATTTCAAGATTCCTTTCTTCCATCTGGAGGAAAGGAATTTGGCTACAATCAATAAAAAGCAAGACTTTTTGAAACCATATTTAGAACAGTTTTGTAATTTTCAACCTTTATTTAATTCGTGCAGATGACCAATAGAAAAATGAATCTGGATCGCCCCAACCTAAATTCAGAGCAAATCAGCGCAAGACAAAATTTTGATCAAGTACTATCAAAACATTTGTTATCAAAACCTCCCGTTTGGAAAAGTCCATGGTTTTGGGGACCAACAGGATTAGCCTCCATCGGAATCGCACTTTTTTTTAGTGTGAATTATTTAAACAGTCAAAATGAAACGCATGATAAAACAAATACTTTAGCAATCACAGATTTACCCAAAGACACTGAATGTATTCATCCACCAATTGAAGGTGAAGATGTTCCATTTCAAACTTTTGAAGTAAATCCAAATAAAAATGAAGAAATCATTCTTCCTAGTGGGACAAAAATTGAAATTTCGAAAGAAAGTTTGTTGCCTGAAAACAGGAATGAAATTGTAGAAATTGAAGTACGAGAATTTCCTGATAAAGTCTCTGCTTTTCTAGCTGGAATTCCTATGGATTATAAAGAAGAGGACGCATTCATTTCTGCTGGAATGATTGAGATTAGAGGTAAACAAAACGATCAAGTGGTTGAGATTAATTCAGAAGAACCAATCAAAATTGATATGAAGTTGACCAAAAATCCTGCTGGATTTGATTTTTGGAGTTTGAATGAAACTACGAAAGATTGGACTAAATATCCGGTGAAGTATGAATTAAATCATCAAAAAGAAGAAACAGAATTGAGTTTACATAAGCCGACTGAGATTAAAAAACAGATTGCTCACATTGAAAATCAAATAATCGCTTTGAACCAAACGAAATCGGAAGTTCAAAAGCCAAGTGCTGAAAGTTTTAAAATCCCCAATGAATCGCATCAAAAATTCGACTTGGATTTTAATAAAAAAACTTATCCTGAATTAGCGAAATTTGAAAATTTAGTTTTTGAAATACTTCCCACTTCCGGTTATGATAAAAATTTCACCAAAAAAACATGGTCAGATGTCAAATTGGAGAAAAATAAAGAATCATATGAAATGATTTTCACAGCAACTTCTGAAAAATTGAGATTGCCCGTTAGACCAGTTTTGCAGGGAAAAGAATTGACAGAGGCCAAAAACGAATTCGATGTGGCGATTGCGAGTTTTAATGAAACTATAGCTGAAATTGAGAGAAATAAATCAGTCCTACAAAAACAAAAAGAAGCTTATCAAAAAGCTTTAATGGGAGATTTGGCTGCATTAAATGAAAAATTGGTAAGCAGTCCGAGTGATAATGGAACGGCAAGTTTTCAAGTGAATCAATGGGGCGTTTATAATTGTGATAAGCCAAGTAAATATCCAGCTGCGATGAAAAATGAACCATTTTTTGTTTGGGAGAATTCATCCACATCAGCCGATTTTAGTCAAATTTTTGTTTTTAACCTCGACAAAGATTTGAGATTTAATTACGGGGATAGAGCATTTCATCCAATTTCCAATTTTGGATTTCATGCAAATGATGATTTGGTTATCTTTGGAGTTGAAAGAGGAGGCGACTTTGGAATTTGTGAGTTAAAAAGTGGAAAGTCAAAAACTATAATTTCCAAAATAATATTCAAAAAATTCGAAAGCGGTGAATCGGTAAAAGATTTACTAAATAAGTTAATGAATGAAACTGTTTCTGTTTAGTTTTTTATTGTTACATAATTTATTGGTAGTTGCTCAGGCTGAAGGGATTGAGCATGTTAAAATTGGTTTAGATTCTTCTAAAGTTGAAAATTTATTTCCTCATATTGATCACATCTACGATGGAGAAATTCTAATTTCTCAACTAGGTGATTTAGCGGGTATTCAAACAGCTAAGAATTATAAAATACTTTCATTTGTTATCAGTTATCCTCACGGAGAAAAGAATTTATCTGTTGATATTAAAGGGAATGTGATTCCAAAAGATGTAATTGAAGATATTTACAAATACGCAATTGGTGAGATGATTTTTATTACAAACATTGTAACTGAAGATATAAATAAACATGTTTTTGAATTAGTTCCAATGAACTTAATACCAATAGAATGAAATTTTTAATTATCAATATATTACTTGCAATTTCTACATATAATTTGTCTGCTCAAGAAAAGATTGAAACGGTAAAAATTGCCAAAAATGAATCTTTTCTATTTCGAGGACAAGGACAAGAAATCAGCAATGGATATTTATACGTCGATGAAGATGGCTTTTTTTATTTTGTTGTTTTAACTATCAGTCAAACAGAAGTTTTGAATTGGTTTCAGCAAAGAAAAGACAGTCAAAATGTGTATAAGGGAATTTTGCAAAATGGTCAATACAAAACTTTAGCTTTGGCCCGTGAAAACGAACCTGGTGAACCCATTGTTTTCTATTTTGAAAAAAAAGACAAGGAATCAATCCAGTTAATTTCTTTAGACGATGGAAAAATTTATGATTTCAAGATGATTCAAGCGAATTAGGTGTTACAATTCTCATCCACAAGTGCGTTTTGATAACTTATTCTAACATTTTTAGATTTTTAATCTTTTTTTGTTTAAATTCGTGACGTTAAATAGACGTATTTTGTCTTTTTTATTTTAATTATGAGATATTTTTTAGTTTTTTGTTTGGTGTTGAGTACTTTAGTATCTTGGAGTCAGTCATCAAATTTCAATTCAGCAAAGAATTGGAAAATGAACAGAAAAGAGTTTATACTTCAGGCTGGGGCCACTCAATTTTTGGGTGATTTAGGGGGTAGAGATCAAATTGGAACTGATTATAGTTTGGTAGACATTGATTTTCCTTCAACAAGTTTAAATGTTGGGGTTGGATACAGAATGCGTTTCGCACCGCACTTTGCAACTACAACTTTGCTAAATGTTGGTCTACTAAGAGGCAGTGATGCTGAAACAGGAGATCCAGACAGAAATGCACGTAATTTGGCTTTTCGTTCTCCAGTTGTCAATTTGAATCAAAGACTTGAATGGTTAATCTTTGTAAACGAAAAATACGGTAAAAGATACAACATGAAAGGCATGAAAGGTTTCGGTGAGCACCATGACCAAGTATATCTTTTTGCAGGAATTGGATTAGCATACTTCAACCCACAAGCACCTTATAATGGTGGATGGGAAAATTTGAGACCTTTGAAAACTGAAGGTCAAGGTTTAGAAGGTGGTGCAAAAGTATATTTACCTTTTACCGCTACAATCCCAATTGGTATTGGTTATAGAAGAGCACTTTCAGGTATGTGGAGAATTGGAATTGAAGCAACTTATGTAAAAACATTTTCAGATTATATTGATGATGTTTCTGGTTTTTATTACGACCCTGCAATTCTTGAAGCAGAGGTATCTGCTACTTCAGCAGCGTTAAGTAATCCTTCTGTAACTCATCCTGAATGGTTTAATCCAGGGTCTAAGCGAGGAGAGCCTGAAAAAGATGCTTATTTTTACTTAAACATTACTTTCTACAAAAATCTTACGTACAAACCAATGAGAAAAATGTATGTTCCAAGATACAAAGGTGGAAGAGCAAAATTCTAATTGTTAGAAACATATTGATAAAATTAAAGCGAGGGGCATTTGTTCCTCGCTTTCTGTTTTTACCTTTGTCTAAAGTTCAATATTATGTATTCTATCATTAGATTTTTTCTATTTTTATTCGATCCTGAAAAAGTGCATCACTTTACCGCTAAAGCAATTCATTTTTTATTATCAATACCTGGAATGAAATGGCTTTGGAAAAAAATGTATGTTTTAGATGACAGACGTTTAGAGAAAGAAGTTTTTGGATTGACATTTAAAAATCCAGTAGGTCTAGGCGCAGGTTTTGACAAGGATGCCAAAATGTTTAATGATTTAGCATATTGTGGTTTTGGATTCATTGAAATTGGCACCATTACACCAGTTGGTCAACCTGGAAATGAAAAGCCTAGACTTTTTAGAGTAAAAGAGGATGAAGGCATAATCAATAGAATGGGTTTTAATAATGAAGGAGCAGAAATTGCTGCAGAAAGATTAAAACACAAAACCTCAAATATTATAATAGGTGGAAACATTGGCAAAAATAAAGTTACAGCCAATGATGATGCATTGCAAGATTATCGTAAGTCATTTCAAATTCTTTTCCCATTTGTAGATTATTTTGTGGTGAATGTTTCCTCACCAAATACCCCAAATTTGAGAGATTTACAGGAGAAAGAGCCCTTGATGGCTTTGTTATCAGAACTAGTTAATGAAAACAATCAAAATAAATCACCCAAACCAATTTTATTGAAAATCGCACCGGATTTAACTGATGGGCAGTTGGATGATATCATTGAAATTGTTGAGAAATCAAAAATTCAAGGTGTCATAGCTACAAATACTACTATTTCAAGAGATAATCTTAAAACGGATTCTAAAATTATTGAATCAATTGGCGCTGGTGGATTATCTGGCAAACCAGTCAAGAATCGTTCTACCGAAGTGATTCGTTATTTATCAGAAAAGTCAAATAAAGCATTTCCTATCATTGGTATTGGTGGGATTCATAGTGAGCAAGATGCTTTGGAAAAACTGGATGCCGGAGCTGATTTGATTCAACTTTATACAGGATTTATTTACGAAGGACCGGGACTTATTAAACGAATCAATAAAGCAATTTTAGCTAGAATGAAATGATAATCCTTGGACTATTTTTTTGAAATCTTATTGATTTTAGCTTTAATTCTCTTAATTTTACAAGCATGGATAAGTTAAAAATAATCGAATGTCCTCGTGATGCGATGCAAGGATTACATGATTTTATACCAACTGAAAAGAAGGCAAGTTATATCAATCAATTACTTAAATGTGGATTTGACACGATTGATTTTGGAAGCTTCGTTTCCCCTAAAGCCATTCCTCAATTAAGAGATACTGTTGAAGTTTTAGAAAAACTTGATTTAAACAATACTGATACAAATCTATTGACAATCATTGCAAACGAGCGAGGAGCGGAAGAAGCTGTCCAATATGAAGAAATTGACTTTTTAGGATATCCATTTTCGATTTCTGAAACTTTCCAAAAGCGCAATACCAATGCATCGATTGAAGAATCATGGTCACGCTTGGAGACGATCCAAAATTTAGCATTTAAAAACAATAAAGATTTAGTTGTTTACTTATCTATGGGATTTGGAAATCCATATGGAGATGTTTGGAATTCCGACATTGTAATTAAATGGTCAGAAAGATTATATAATGAACTTGGAATAAAGATTTTAGCGCTTTCAGACACGATTGGATGTGCGAATCCTTTATTGGTTTCCTCCTTGTTTAGAGAATTAATTCCAGCTTTGAAGAATGTAGAATTTGGTGCGCACCTTCACACAATTCCAAACGACGCTAAAAATTTGATCGAAGCAGCTTACAATAGTGGTTGCAGAAGATTTGATGGTGCAATCAAAGGATTTGGTGGCTGTCCAATGGCTGCTGATGATCTTACAGGGAATATGCCTACTGAATTGATGTTACAATGGTTTCAGGAGAATGCTGTTGAAACAGGAATTGACAACCAAGAATTTAAACGTTCATTTGAAATGAGTAGCTCGGTTTTTCCAATTCATGTATAGTAACCTATTTATCTTTTTACGTTTTCAATAAAATTTTTAGAAATGAATAAAATTTTGCCTTTTTTCTTTGTACTGCTTATCTTTTCTTCTTGTAAGGATGAGCCAAAAGATGTTCCATTAGAAATTGTTGATAATCAAGAAATCAAAGAAGAGAAAAACATTGAAATTTTATTTGATGAAGTAAAATTTTCAGATCCAAAAATGTTGGACTTACTTTATGAATTAAAGATTTGCGACCCCAATCAAAAGGACTTGAATAATGCAGTTCAACCAGCATGTAATCCAAAATATTTCCATGTTTTACCATTCATTGAAAATGAAAAAATTGAAAATGCTTTTATTCTCGTAATCAGATCGGGTGTTCATGATTGGCCATTGAGAAGAGCTTTGGTGTACCAGCGTGAACAAGGGAAATTGGTGTTAGTAAATACCTTTGTAGCCCATTTAATAGGAATGCGAAAATCTCCTTCGGGACATGATGATTTGGTTTTGCAATTCTTTGATGAATATGAAAATCGATTACAATGTTTGTATAAATGGAAAGAAAATCGATACCAATATGTTTGTGTTGAAAAAATTGAGGGCAGCAATATCAAAAAAGAACTGCAAGATTCAATGAACGTGGAAATCGCTAAAGTAATTCGAGACAATAAAATGGCCTTGTAAAATCATATGATTAAACTTGGAAAATTACTAGTTTTGATTTTGATACTGAATGCCTGTGTATCAGACAATCAGATGATAGCAATAGATCAATCTTTTGTTTTTCACAGCAATACTTCAAAGGTTTGGTTGGTAGTCCATAAGTATAAGAACGGAAAAGATTTTTCACCCATTAGTTATAAATACAAAGAAATTTTGATTTTCCATAAGTCTGGAAATTTTTACATGCAGAAAATGAATACATTGGGTGACGAAATTGGACAAAAAGGATCCTTTGCTGTTTCTGAAAATTTTGACAAAGTGCATTTTGACTTTGCTAAAACACGCTGGGTTTTCGAATTAAAAATGCTTTCAGAAAATAAAATTATTTTAAAACCAATTTCTAATTACGAATATTCACTAGAATTAATCCCAATCCCCGAACCCTAGATCAAATTACTTTTTAATTATTCTTATTGTTTTGATACTTCCAGCGATTTCTATTCTCAACAAATAAATACCTGAATTTAAATTGGATATATCTATTTGATCTCCATTGTTATAATTAAATTCATTCATTAGTTTTCCTTCTAAAGAAAAGACGGAAACTTGATTGATTTCTTTGTCGCAGTTTATTTTGATATTTCCAGTTGTCGGATTTGGATATACTTGAATTTGAACGTCAGTCAATTCCTGTAATCCAACTGGATCATTTTTTCTCACATTAATATCATCCAAATACAATTTATAACCGTCGTTAGTATTATTAACGAATGCCAAATAAACCGTTTGTCCATTAAATCCTAGATCACTTAATTCTATTTCGCGTGTCGTCCATTCTGGATTTTCTAGCACAATTAATCTTACAGTATCTATAAAATCAGCAACTTGATTTGAAGTCGAAATTAAAACTTTATAATTTTCAGGATAAGATGGGTCATGTGATTTTGCTTGCCAAGAAAGGTAATTTCCGTAATCTCCCAAGGTGATTGCAGGTGTGATTAACCATTTATTTGCTTGACCTACAGGTTCGTAAAACGAAGTAGAACTTACAACAGAATCAGCATTGTTTTCTGGATCTGCCTTGATAATCCAAGGATTTACATATTCTCCAACAGCCGTATTCGGAACTTGTTGGTCAACGTCTACCATAGACCAAGTTGCAGGAAAGCCAGATTGAAAATCTTCGTTTAAAATTACCACCTGACTTATTGAAACGAAAGACAATCCAAGTGAAACTAAGGTTAAAATATATTTTGACATAGTTACAAAGTTAAAAGAATATTGGCAGATTTTAGAAAACGAGCGGTAAAATAATGTTAAATGGAAAATTACTTATTTGACTAACAAGATGATGATGTCCTTGAAATCTTGATAGAATTGATCGAAGGCGACTAATTTTTCCTCTAAGAATTCGAAAATTACCAATTGATCTGATTCCTTGAAATAGTTCACAGCGTCTAATTCCCATTTTATTCTACTAAATGAAGTGATTTCTGGAGTGCTGTAATTAGAAATCCAAATTCCATCAACTCCCATGCTACTTTCCATCACTTTTTTGAGCTCTTCCATTTGTTCCCAAACAATTTCTCTTACTGATTGATCTTTTGCTTGAATGTCAAAACAAACTCTGGCGCCAAATTTATCAACTTCTAATCTAAGAAATATAAATTTCACATCAGTAGGGTAGTTTATCCAATTGATTTTTCTCCCATTAGACGACCGATGTTTAGACATGTATGACTTAAAATCTGTCCAAAATTGGATATTTTTATCCTTTAGTTCTTGTTTAGATAGCATTATTTTGTGGAGGAATAGAATATAAATCTTTTGCGGTCAATGACTATTTCAGTAGGTAAATTTTCTTCATCGTAATTTATTACAATATTCTTAATTAATGTACCGTGCAATCGTTCTGAGAAGTTGATTAAATATTGATTTTCATTGTATTCCCATGTTTTTATTTTTTCCTGTTTATTCCAATTCGTTCCTAATCGATAGCTTTCAATGGGTAAGTCATGTTCTAAATAAGTTAGAGATTTTTCTGAAAATGCAAAAATATTCAATGTTGAATCTAAGGTTTTTGCGAGTGTTTGAATTTGTTCAGCACTGGTGCCTTTTTCAAGTAAAAATTCGGCCGAATTAACTTTATGATTTACAATTTCAACGATTAATTTTGGATTTTCGATCGTTGGATAAAATATCAATGAATCAAAATTATTGTTGTTTTTGGATGTAATTACCACAGTTTTGACAGAATCTCTTCGAATTAAAATTGGAGGTACATTGCCAAATTCCATGTATTTAAAAACATCAATTTTTTCCAAGAATCCTTTTGTATCATAAGTAAATCCAGAATTTGAGAAAGGAGATGTTGAATTATTATAAAGAAAATGATTGAAATCTATTGCTTTGCCGGCTGAGTTGAAAGAGTAAGTCAGTTTTTCAGACAGGTTGTTTTTGTATCTGCCACCTTTAACATATAGACTTACTTTTTTTAATTTCAGCGCAAGTATAACATCTGAATTCCAAATTGGACCAAAATTATTGGGTGAATCAAAGAGCGCAGTGACATACAACGGATTAAATATGTTCTTCTTTAAAGTAATCGTGTTTTTCTTTTCAGGCTCAACTTTGTTTTTATTCTGAGAGCAAGCAGCGAGAATTACTAAGCCTAATAAAATCAGATATTTGAACATAAATAATTAATTTGAAAGTAGATTAATTTTGAAAAAAATTCTTTTCGATTTTTAAAGATAGCAAAAAGGTTTACCGTTTCCAGTAAACCTTTTTAAAAAATAGATGGAAAATTATTTTTTCTTTTTAGCTTCAAGCTGAGCTTTTTGCATTTGTTCTAATCTTTCTTGAAATTTAGATTTCTTTTTCACACCAGAATTGCCGCTTGTTGCAGCTGCTTTTCGTGCTGCCATTTTCTCTTTTAATTTATCTTCATCCACAAAGAATTGCTTGATTGCCAACATTATTAATATTGAAATTAAAGTTGAAATGAAGTAATAATAACTCAATCCCGAAGAATAATTGTTAAAGAAGAAAATCATCATGAATGGGAAAATATACATAATCACTTTCATGTTCGGCATTCCAGGTTGCGTTGGTTGTTGCATATTACCGCTGTTTACATAAGTATAAACTAATGTGGTAACAGCCATCAGCAAAGTGAAGAGAGAAATGTGATCACCATAAAGTGGTAAATAAGTTCCAAAATCATAAACTGAATCGTAAGATGATAAATCCTCAGCCCATAAAAATGGTTTTTGTCTCAATTCAAAAGCTGCTGGGAAGAAACGGAAAACCGCTAATAAAATTGGCATTTGAATTAACATTGGAACGCAGCCAGCTAGGGGAGAAGCGCCACTTGTTCGATACAAGGACATCATTTCCATTTGCTTTTTCATTGCATCTTCTTTATTTGGGAATTTGGCGTTTAATTCATCAATCTCAGGTTTTAAAATTCTCATTTTAGCTGAAGAGACATACATTTTCCATTGAATTGGCATCAAGAACAACTTGATAATCAATGTAACCAACAAAATAACGATACCAAATCCTAAACCTGAACCAGCCAATAAGTTGAATAAAGGTTGAATTGCATAAATATTAATCCATCTGAACAATCCCCAACCATAATTGATGATGTCTTCATAATTTGAGTTGTAAGATTTCAGAACTTCATAATCATTTGGTCCGAAAAACCAGTTTATTTTTGCACTCGCATCACCAGTATTTGCAAATGCCAAATTCATAGAGGCCTCGTATCTTTTGATATGTGAATGATTTCTGTCTTCTGTTTCACTGAACTTTTTGATTTTCAAACTTGAACCAGCTTTATCAAAACCAGCAACTGGTTTCATAATGGAACTAAAATAACTTTGTTTGAAAGCAATCCATTCAACCGTCTGTTCCATTTTTTCTTCGTCATCTGTTGCTTCGCTTAACCAATCATGGTCTTCGTTTTTATATTTAAAGCAAACTGTTGAAACCAATCTTTGCGCGTTCAAAAGTCTTTCTGATTTTTTCAAATCAGCATTCCAATTTAACATGACATTTTTTGGATTTACTTTTCCTGCGAAACCTTTCAGTTTTACTTCAAAATCCATGTCATAAGCTTTTGGCTTCAATGAATAAACAAACTGAATTGATTGATTTTCTTCCGTTTTCAATTCAAATGTAATTCCGTTTTTGGATGAATCTACTACACTGAATAGTTGATTTCCAGTAGAAAATTGTTTTCCTCCTAATGGAAAACTCAATTCATTTACAGCATCATTTTCACCAAATAGTTTCAATGGAATCCATTTTTTACTTTTAGAAGCAAAATCAGTATATGATTGATATTCTTTCAAATAAACAGCTGCTAAAATCCCACCTTTAGTTGAGAAATCAAAAGCTAATTTGTCTGTTTCCAAGCGAATTATTTCACCTTTTACAACTCCAGTTGTTGGAGTAACTTCTTTGACAACTTCAGCAATAGAAGTATCTTTTTTAGTAATAGTATTTGTAAAAACCAAAGCACCCTTAGCATCTTTGATTTGAACTTTGTTTTTGTCCAATTTAGGAACTAAAATCTTGGCAGTTTTTTCGTCAATTTTAGCAACAACTTTGGAAGTATCTTTATCTTTTGCGTCTTTGATTGCCGCTTTGATTTCCTTCTTTTGTTTCGCAAGTTCCTCTTTGGTAGGTTCTTTAGGTTTATTGATTAGGGTGAAAGTCACCAAAATAGCACCAATAAGTCCAAGACCTAGAATCGTATTTCTATCCATTTCTAATTTTGTTTATTTTCTTTTGCCGCATTGATAAAAGCTACAAATAGCGGATGCGGATTCGCTACAGTACTTTTGTATTCAGGATGGAATTGAGCACCCACAAACCAAGGATGATTTGGGATTTCGACAACTTCTACTAGTCCTGTTTCAGGATTTTTACCTGTAGCAATCATTCCATTTTTTTCAAATTGTTCTAGATATTCGTTATTGAATTCAAATCTGTGTCTGTGACGTTCAGAAATCAATTCAGTATTGTACGCATTTGCCGTTTTTGAATTAGGCTTTAATTCACATTTGTATGCTCCAAGTCGCATCGTTCCACCTAAATTAGCGATGTTTTTTTGTTCTTCCATCATACTAATTACAGGATGTTTTGAATCTTCTGCGATTTCAGTAGTATGTGCATCTTCCAAACCTAATACGTTTCGAGCAAATTCAATAACAGCACATTGCATTCCGAGACAAATTCCAAAAAATGGAATGTTATTTTCGCGGGCATATCTAACTGCATCAATTTTTCCAGATATTCCTCTTGAACCAAAACCTGGAGCAACCAAAATTCCATCTAAATCGCCTAATTCATTTTCGATATTAGATTTGGTCAATTTTTCAGAATGAATCCATTTTACATTTACCCGACATTCGTTAGAAACTCCGGCGTGTATAAATGATTCACTGATTGATTTGTACGAATCTTTCAATTCAACATATTTACCAACCAAACCTATATTTACTTCAGATATAGGATTTTTTAAAGTAGTTAAAAACGACTTCCAAGAATCTAAATTCGGAACTGTTTTCGTTGGTAGATTTAATTTTTCAAGTACAACTTTGTCTAATTCTTCCGCTTGCATCAACATTGGAACGTCGTAAATTGTATCAGCATCACGCGATTCAATTACTGCGTTGATACTTACGTTGCAGAATTTGGCGATTTTTTTACGCAAGTTTAAATCCAATTCATGTTCAGTTCTACAACAAAGAATATCCGGTTGAACACCCAATTCGAGTAATTGTTTTACTGAATGTTGTGTTGGTTTTGTTTTCAATTCTCCAGCCGCGGCCAAATATGGAATCAATGTTAAGTGAATTACCAAACAATCGTTTTCAAATTCCCAAAGCATTTGACGAACCGCTTCTACATACGGAAGAGATTCAATGTCGCCAACTGTTCCACCAATTTCAGTAATGACAATGTCATAAGTTCCTTTTTTACCTAAAATCTGAATACGATCTTTGATTTCATCGGTGATGTGAGGAATTACTTGAACCGTTTTCCCCAAAAATTCACCTCTGCGTTCTTTTTCGATTACTGATTGGTAAATTCTACCTGTTGTAACATTGTTTGCTTGAGAGGTAGGAACGTTTAAGAAACGCTCATAGTGACCTAAATCTAAGTCAGTTTCTGCTCCATCATCCGTTACAAAACATTCGCCGTGTTCGTATGGATTTAAAGTTCCTGGATCAATATTGATGTAAGGATCAAGCTTTTGAATGGTGGCAGAATAGCCACGAGCTTGTAATAATTTTGCTAAAGATGCGGAAATGATACCTTTCCCCAGCGAAGAAGTTACTCCCCCGGTTACAAATATGTATTTCGTAGAATTGGACATGTATAAAATTTTGTAACTACGGGGCGCAAAGTTACAATAAACATGACATGCAAACTATGTTTTTTGCATTATTTTTTCAACCAAAAGGATAGTTATGAACTTTCAATTCAAATTTGTGCCAAAGAATAGATTTCCTCGATCGATTTCAGTACTTGACTTGAAGAATATTCCAAAGAAGCGTTTTTTAATTCTATAGAATTAAATGACACTTTTTGATCTAAGAACTTTGTCATGGCACTCACTAGTGAAGCTGTATCATTTTTAGAAACTTGAATACCTAAATTATCTTCCAAATGATTTGCAATACCTACATTCGTTGAAATTACTGGCGTTCCTGTTGCCCAGGATTCAGCAATCACGCACGAAAAAGTTTCATAGTTCGAAAAAAGTATCAAAGCATCCGAAAATTGCATTTTCTCTGCTATTGCTGCAGGTTGCAATGGTCCTGAAAATGCAATAATATTCTCTAGTGATAGCTTGACGACTTTCTTTTGTAGCGCTTCAAAATTTTCATCTGAAATGATTTCCAATTCGAAATTGGTTTTGCCTTGCTTTTTTAGAATTGCGCAAGCTTCAATAATTCCAGAAACATTTTTATAGCGCTCATCCAAAGTTGAAACGTGGATGAATTTAATTGTTGAATTTTGCGATTTTTCTTTTAAAGTGAAAATGGAGTCATCTATTACATTTGGTAAAATCTCAATTTTCAAATCTGAGAAAGAAAGCTGGATTTCATTTCTTAGAAATGCAGAAACCGCAGTGAAAACGGTTGTGTTTTTAATCACAGACTTTAAGATTAATTTTTCCCGCCAATTCCATGATTTTACCTTTTCTTTACTGAAATAAGAAGCATGTTCAGTGACGACCAAAGGTTTTTGAAAATATTTTTTCGCCCAAACAAATTGCAAGCCCTTTGATAAGATTACATTTCCATGGATAATGTCCACATTTTTAATTGATTCAACACCAACTTTAAATGCTTTTTTCGCATTGAGCCATTTCTTAATCGGATTTGAACCTTTTGGGTATTTAACGATTATTTCAGTTAGATTTTCAATCGATGTCTGCGTTATTTGAGTACTAGAAACAAGATTATCTGATTGTAAATCCAATACAGTAACGAAATGATTTTTGGAAACAAGTTCAATATGTCTTTTCACAAAATTCCCTAAGAAAGGTTTGCTTTCAGTAGGATACCAAGAGCTTAGAAAAAGAATGTGAAGTTTTCGATCCAAAATTAAACAAGCGTTTTACTGAAAACGGTAACTAACTGTTCTACAGCATAATCGATTTCTACTTTGGTAGTATATCTTGAAAAAGAAAATCTCACGTTTGGTCTTGTTCCATCAGCCTTGATTCCCTCTAACACATGAGAACCTTTGACAGCACCAGAAGAACAAGCACTTCCGCCGCTACAAGCGATGCCTTTCAAATCCAAAGTAAAAAGTAGCATTCCTGCTTTGTCAGTTTTAGGAAAACTGCAATTCAAGACTGTGTAAAGGCTTCTTTCAGGATTTGTTTCACCGTGAAAATAGATATCATCAAATTTTTGTTGCAACGATTCAATCATGTGACTTTTTAGCGCTTGGACATGATGTTGATGACCAATAACGTCTTCATAAGCTAAATCCATTGCTTTGGCTAATCCAGCAATACCGTATAAATTTTCAGTTCCACCTCTTAAACCTCTTTCTTGGGCGCCACCATGAATCAAAGCTTCCACTTTAAGCATTTTATTTACGAATAGAAAGCCAATTCCCTTCGGCCCATGAAATTTGTGAGCAGCACATGTAAGGAAATCAATCGGAGTCTTTTGCAAGTCAAATTGATAATGTCCCATTGTTTGAACTGTATCGGAGTGAAAATATGCATTGTATTTTTTGCAAAGCGCAGAGACTTGATCCAAAGGCAACAGAGTAGAAATCTCATTGTTAGCATGCATCAACGATACCAATGTTTTAATATCCTTTTGCAATAAATTTTCCAGATCATTTAAGTCAACGTTTCCTTTTGAATCAATTTTAACATGAACAAGCTCGACATTTTCATGTTTTGCCAAATATTCAGCAGTATGTCCGATTGCGTGGTGTTCTATTGATGAAGTGATGATTCTTTTGACTCCCAGTGCCTCAATACAAGTGTGCAGCGCCATATTGTCGGCTTCAGTTCCACCAGAAGTAAAGATGATTTCAGCAGGATTACAGTTTAAATGTTTAGCAATTGATCTACGTGAATTCTCAATTACAGCTTTAGCTTGACGACCATAAAAATGTGTAGATGAAGGATTTCCAAATTCATTTTGTAGATAAGGAATCATACATTCAACTACTTCAGGAGCAATTGGAGTTGTTGCAGCATTGTCGAGATATACACGCATTTTCTAAATATTTTGAATTGCAAAGTTAAAATTTTAGGGAAAATAGCAGGTAATAAACAGCGAATCAATTTAAAAATAATCAAACTGATTCTTGGCATAGGATTCCAATTGAAAATGTCTTATTACTTTTAATTTTCAATTGCTCAATCTTAAAATGAATCAAAAATTCATTCATATTTAAAAGATTACAAAGCGAAAATTACATGCGGCATTGAAATAAATTAAAATCAATTTTTTGAAATATATTCTTCGATTAAATGAGCTTTTGATGGATGAACAAAAAAGCAATTAATTACACCATTGTCTTTTGATCTAACAATAGTTGACACTTTTTCTAATCCTTTTTCTGTATGGTTGTAAAATTCATAATCATATTTTGTCATCAAAGCATCTAATTTGTCTTCAATCATACCAAATAGTGTTTCGCAAATGATGATAGGTCGATGATTTGTTAAGATTTCATGTGCATTCTCCAAAATTACATCTTCCGTGCCTTCAGTATCAATTTTGATTAGATCAATTTTGTTTTTTGAACCAGAATTCAAGTAATAATCATCTAGTCGAATTGTATCGACTTCAATTGGCATATAGTTTCTTCCTGATGTCTTACTTCCAGTATTACTTTCTCCAGCTAAATTATGTTTTAGATAAGTATATTTAACGTTTTGAATTTCATAAAAAGTAATTTTTCCAATTCTATCAGAAAGTGCCAAAGATGATATTGTTACATTGTTAAGATTATTCAAATCACAATTTTTTCTGAGGAAATACAAAGGTCCTTTCGATGGTTCAAATGCATGAATTTCTATGTTACTGTTTGCTTTTCCAGCCAAAATTGAAAAGTATCCGATATTTGCACCGATGTCATAAAATGAATTTACCTTTTTAGATAGACTGATGAAAATTTTGGTGTATTCAAAATTCTCAAAACCTTCCCAGAACACTTCTTTTGTCAAGAAATTGGATTGATTTGTTGCTATTTTTACTGAAACCTCTTTTGAACTTAATCTAATAATTCCTGATGGTGGCAATTTAAAAATAGTAGGGAAAATTTCATGAAGTCCTTTGTTTAAATTTCTCACTATTAAATTGATAAAAGGAGAATATAAAATTCTATATAATATTTGCATCATTTCTTTTAATTGACTTATTAATAACGTTTAGTTCTTGATTTATTATTGATTCAAATCCTACCTTTTTCCTAATAAACTCTGATCCTTGTTTTGAAAGCTTCAGAAAAAGCGCTTTGTTTTCAATAATTTCTAGAATTTTATTTGCAATATCGGAAGGCGTATTGTTAGACAATAATCCACCTTGATAATCTGGAATAAATTCAGGTATTGCGGTATTATTTGAACTAATAATTGCTAATCCACTACTCATAGCTTCGCACATTGAAACACCTTGAGCATCTTGTCTTGAAATTGCTAAAAAAACACCATGTTGATCATGTAGCGCTTTAATTGATTTTTGATCTAAAAAAGTGCCTTTTATTATAACATTTTTAGCAGCTCTGAAATGGCTAAACAGTTTGCTTTTCTCTGCGTCTTTCCCAACTATAGTGAAGTTTAGATTTTCAAAAATTGGATTTTTTCTAAGAATAATAAGAGCTTCAGTGACAAGATCTGTACCATATTTCTTTGAATTAAAGGGCCGAATCATGAGTATGTTAAATCTCATGTTTTCATTTTTTTCTTGGTAGTAAAAAAGCGAATCATCAATTGGGTTTCCGATTATTACAGAATTATTTATTTTGATTAAACAATCCTTGGCTGCGATTCCCTTCATCCATTCAGAAACGAAAACAAGATCAATATTTTTGTTATGGTTAGCAAATTTTATTAATTGACGAAAAAAATAAAGTTGAATTGTATTTCTGAAAATCAGACTTAAAAGTTTGTAATACGTTTTTAGTACTAGTGGATCAAAATTAAAGAGTCTTCTATACCAACCCAAGGCCTCGTAACCATGAACCCAAATAATAGTAGGTGTTTTTGAATCTTTGGTTAGAATATGTTTTATTATCCTGCCCAGAGCAAAATGCACTAAAATTGCATCAGGTTTGAATTCTGTGATTTTCTTTTTAATATCCTTTATTTTGGCAGAACCAAAAACTTTAACATTCTCATAAATATAATCTTCAACAGATTTATAGTTGGATGTAATTACCACTTCAACCGTATATCCAAGCTTGATGTATTCCTTTACCCTAACATGTGCGAATACATTTGAGTAAAGGTTTTTATCACTGGGATAATCATCAATTAAAACAAGTAATTTCATTCTTTTACAAAATAATTACTGATGATTTCCACTATTCTTTGAGATGCAAATCCGTCACCGTATGGATTAACAGAATTGGTCATTGACTCATAAGCTTCTTTATCATTTAATAAAAGAGAAACATTTTGTACAATCAATTCAAAATTAGTTCCTACTAATTTAACCACTCCACAATTAACACCTTCCATTCGTTCTGAATTTTCTCTCATCACAAGAACAGGTTTATTAAAACTTGGAGCTTCTTCTTGAACACCTCCAGAATCAGTTAAAACAAGGTAGCATTTGGAAAGTGCAAATATAAAATTGATGTAATCGAGTGGAGGAATAAGAAAAATATTATCGATACCACCAAGCTTTGCTTCAACTATATCTTTTACATTTGGATTAAGATGAACAGGATATATAAAATTAATATTATTAAATCTTTCGGCTAAAATTTTGATTGATTTGCAGATATTTTCAAATCCTTCTCCAAAATTCTCTCTTCTATGCCCAGTTACTAAAATGAATTGTTTTTGCTCGCAGAGTTTGACCAAATCTGAGTTAATTTCAAGCTCATTGTTTTCAATCTTATTTTTCACAATAAACAAAGAATCAATCACTGTATTTCCAGTTACAATTACCTTGTCTGGAGAAATATTTTCAATTATTAGCGATTCTTTCGAATCAACTGTTGGAGCAAAATGAAAATCTGCCAGCTTCGAAATTAGTTGTCGATTTATTTCTTCAGGAAAAGGTGAAAATTTGTTGTTAGTGCGTAATCCAGCTTCTACATGTCCAATTGGAATTTTATTATAGAAAGAAACAAGTGCCGAAACAAATGCAGTAGTTGTATCTCCTTGACAAATCAAAAAGTCTGGCTTTGAATCAATTAAATAGTTGTTTAATCTTTTTGTTAATTCAGAAGTTAAATCTGCTAAAGTCTGATTTTGAGTCATTATTTTTAGCTCAACATCAGGAGTGATTTGAAACAAATTAAATACTTGATCTAGCATTTCTTTGTGTTGACCTGTAGAACAGACTTCAACAGTCAAATTAGATTTTTTTTTAATTTCTAAAATTAAAGGAATTAGCTTTATAGCTTCAGGCCTTGTACCAATAACTATTGCGATTTTTTTCATTCAGACTAGATAAAAATGTAGTTGCCCCAACTAGTAAGTTTTAAATCATTTTCTTTCACTAAATTCCCTCGAAAAAGTGAATAGGCTTGATAATTTAGTTTTTCGAAAAATTCTAATAATTCTTCAAACTCATAGTTCGTATTCTTAATTGTTTCTGAACTAATTTCAATTAAAATCTGTGGTTTAAATTTTGTAATTGTTTTTAACATCCCTTTCAATGCGGGCAATTCAGCACCTTCAATGTCAATTTTGATAAAATCTAATCTTTCGAGTTTATCAAAGAATAAACTATCAAAAACTTTTAATTGAATTATTTCTTCTTGCACTGAACGATATTCATCCGGATACAATGTTGAAAGCCCTTCATGTCTTCCACTATTTAATATTTCGTCATTTGAAGTATAAACTGGTAAATCAGTTTCTTCATCTAAAAGCCCAAACTCAAAAAGTTCAATTTGACTAAAATTGTTTAGTGCAATATTCTTTTTGAGCATTTTAATGTTACTTGACACTGGTTCAAATGACCATACTTTTCCTTCTTTAATTTTTGAAGCAGCAAACAATGAAAATTCACCTTGATTTGCACCAACATCTACAAACACCATATTGTTTGTCAAGAACGAATTTAAATATAAACATTCATTAAGATGATGAAAACCAGACCAAAAAAGACTACCTCCCATGTAGCTATTCGTATCTAACTCCATTTTGATATTACCCATGCAATTGTTGACTTGCAGTAGATTAATTGTATTACTTGGGCTAAAATATTTTTTTCTTAATTTTCGAGAAAATCTCAATAAAACCATTCCAAGTAAATAAGTGTATTTTTTCCTAACAAAAAAAAATATAAAAAAGCGTAATATATTAGATGTGAATGACTTCATAGAAAACAGTTCCATTGACTTTTCAAATTTAGTAATTTTTATTGAGTTAGCATTTTTTCACTTCATACAAGAATGTAAACCTTTGCTTACCAAAGAAAACACCAATTTCACTTTTGTCTCAAAATTGATTCTTTGAATAAATAACAAGAACGCCAAGAATCCTTATTCTTTTTGCATTTAAAAGTGGATTACTATTCTTTTAATAACTTTTTCAAATTTGAATTTCTACCATCAGCTTTGACTTCTACAAAATATACTCCTGCAGGTAAACTTTCTGAAAGTTCAATTTTTATTTTCCCTTCAAAAGTATTTGATACCACATAAAATACTTCCTCTCCGATAAGATTCATTATTTTTATTTCGGCCGTTCCTTGAACTTTTTCATTAAATCGAACAGTAAACTGATTTTGAAATGGATTTGGATAAATCTCAAAGTTAAATTGCGAATCTAATTCATTGACATTTGTAAAGCCGCAGCCAATTAAATTCCCAGGAATATTGGCATCTAACCATTCAAATCTTTGTTTGATCCACCATTTTAAAGTGTCAACTTCTGCTTGGTAAGAATTTCCAATAAAATAGTTTGGCCAAACATAAGTCCCAATTATAGGCCATTGGTTGTAGTTTCTAATTTGACTTTCATTCAATCGTGTAGCCATTGAATCAAGATATTGATTGATAATTAGAGTGTCAAAAACGATAGGTTTCAAGTTTTCCCAACGACAACGCAGATTATTTTGAAATAAAGTATCCTCCATCATTCTATTCCACCAAAAAGGGATTTGCCAAGTATCATCGCCACAAACCGTATTGAAATCAAAAGAGAAGCCAGTATGATCCCAAGCTTCGCAATAATTGGCATTTCCGTATGCTAAATCATAATCCCAGACAGGTCCCATTTTTAATTTTCCTCCTTTGGAAGTCTTGTCTTTTGAAAAGAAAGTACTTATTCTATAACCATCTACGTTTTTATTCATTTCAGAAATAAGTAAATAATCAATAAATGAAGCTTCGTCAGCAAAATGTCTATATCCATTTATTGTATCCAAAAAATCAATTGTTGCAAGGGCAGTTTCAAAACTGTCAACATAATTTTTAATGTAGTTAAATTGTTGCGGAACGATTGCGTCTGTGGTTGGATAGTCAATCATAATTGTTGGAGCAACTCCATCAGGATTATTGGCAGGAGGGAAGTTGCTTTGCCATTCACTTGCAGCAGAACCAGTGCCTTTATCAATTTTTAAAATATATCCACCAGTTACATCATCACCAGTAATTTCTATCGGTTCTAATTTGGCAATATCTAAGCGGTCATTTCCTCTTTTGATTTTCTCACACAAATAGTAAACTCCCCAATACTCTCCATTTAGAACTAATTCCACATTCTCACCGCGCGGTGCATAATAACCCATCTTTTCCCATGTCCTGAATGTTAAACTATTTCGCATCAAAGATTTATCACTGTATGCAACTCCTAAAATCCAATCATTGTCTTTCGGCATATTAAGAATCGAGGAATCAATTGAATTGTTATTCAGGTCCCACAATTCGATACCAAATGGTTTTTTAGGAAACATTTGTGAGGAAGAACCTCTGTATTCTATCCCGATTTTTCCATTGTAGTTATTTTTTGGATCAGTTGTATAATTTCTTATGCCTTCACCATTAAAAATGATTCCCATATCGGCAGAAATTTTCGGGTCATCTTGAATATTTTGTCCATTGGTATTGATTAGAACTATGGGCAAATTAGAACTTGTGAAAACAAAATAACTTGCTGGATTATTACCAAAAGTCAAACTCCAACTTACTAAATCGCCAAAATCTTGACCTGCTGTATCATTAATTTTTAAAGTCCAAACGCCGTTTCCTGTTTGTTGATTATTGAACAAACCCATTTGACCACTCGGACGAAAAGTGCCAGTGAAAGGCGCGAAACCTTCAGTGATTGCTTGACTTGCCTCAACATTTAAACAAGTGTTTTCAAGATTATCATCACCTCCACCAATACCTGCAAAAAGTAAAATGGAAACTCCAGATGGAGAGATTAATCTAACTTCTAAGTCTGCAAGATAAGTGTGCGTTAAATTCAGGCAAATAGTTTCTAAACCAAAGTTATTGGTATCTAAAAGATTGGTTAATCCATTTACATTTAGTGTATAACTTGATTCTGAATTATCTGCAATTGGTCCTACATTTCCTAAAAATGTTTGTGAAAAAGATATATTTACAGCAAGTAAAAATCCTAATAGTATATTAATTTTCATAGTCTTAATTTATAGTTTTTTTTCAAATTTGGTTTTTTTAGCCAACCTACTTTTCTAAAATAAATCAGCAAAATCAAGGCAATTAGTATCATGATTGCCCAAGTAATATAATAACCGTACTTCATTTCAAGTTCGGGCATAAATTTAAAATTCATTCCGTAAACGCCAACTAAAAATGTGAGTGGAATAAAAATAGAGCTAACAATTGTGAGCAAGCGCATAACTTCATTCATTCTTTGCCCTTGAACAGCATAATATAAATTAGCCATGCCATCAAGAATTTGCTTGTTAGCATCAATTTCATCCAAAATAGTTAAGCAATTGTCTTTTAATTCAACAAAGAAATAGTGATTTTCCTTTTTCAGAAATGGACTATGCATTTTCTCTAGTTGAGAGGTAATTTCACGCATAGGAAAGACAATTTTTCTTAATTCAACCAACTTCCTTTTCTGTACTTCGATTTTTTTTAAAGTGTCACTATGGGGATGATGAATTACTTTTGACTCAAGTTTTTCAATAGAATCAACAATATCATCCAATGCTTCGAAATAATTGTCAATTATTGCTTCTAGGAGTCTGAAAAGGAGAAAATCCGTTCCCTTTAATCTAATCTTACCTCTTTTCTTTTCAATTCTATCTCTTACGTCAGTAAAGTGGTCAGAACTCTTTTCTTGAAAAGAAATCAAATATTTTGCACCAACAATGAAAGAAATGCTTTCTTGCTGAAAAAGGGCAGAATTAACTTGGGGGAGTGCAGATTTTATCTTGAAAAACAAATAATTATTATATTCTTCTAGTTTTGGGCGTTTGAATTCTTTGTAAATGTCCTCAAAGGTAAGAGATTCAATATCTAATTTTTTACATAATTTTTCGATTTGATCTTTTTCTTTAACCGAGTGAAAATTGAGCCAATGCGTTTTGTCATTGTTTTTTTGTTGCTCAGCAAAATATTCTGCGTAAAAGTCAACCGTATTTTTGGTTAGAATGTATGAGTCTGAATCATAGTCATATAATTGGCAATTCAATTTAACATTTTCTAGCATCAAATAAAGTTTAGCATAAATTTAGAGAAATAACTTTAAAATATGCTTTTGAAACGCTAAAAAATCAATAAAACTTAGATTCTTCTTTTATTTTGGAAATTTTATATGCCCAAAAAATAAAAAGAAATTGCAGTGGAATTCGCAATACTGCAAACCAAAATAAAGAATCATTATTTTGGTAAAACTCAAAGGCCATTGGAAAGTGTATTACAAATAAGAAAACCAATAACATGATGATAATCAATTTAGATGTTATTTTTCTTGTTTCCTTAAAAAGTAAAAAAATGGATGCGATAATTTCAAGTAGACCACTAAGTGCAACTGCAAATTCTTTTTCAGCGATAAAATCAGGAATAATTCCCAAATAGAATTGCGGTTTTATAAAATGAAAGATGCCCGCTGTAAAATAAAAAACGCTCATCAATACTGTTTGTACCTTTTTTGACATTAGAAAAAATAAAAATACGAATGTCAAATGTAAACTAATTAATTAATTACTAGTTGATTTAGAAATTATTAAATAATTAAAATTTGGTAACTTTAAATTTAAAATCGAAAAAGTCCTTTTTTCTTTGGCTTTAATTCAGGGGTGTTTGCAGTTGACAGCAATTGATAAATTTTACCCCATCCTAGGAATCCTCCAATATTTCTATCATCGATAAAAATGTCAGCATTTAATTTGCGTCTTGTATTAGGTGTAAAATCTTCTTCTGGAAAACTTTTATTTACAGCATAAAAAACAATCCCCTTTTTTTCGCAAAATTCAACAGCTTCGTCCAGCTCTTGTCCATGTCTGTAAGTCCATAAAATCAAACGATGACCATCTTTTTGGAGTAATTCAAGCGTTTCAAAGGCAAACATAAGTGGTTTTCCAATTCCAGGGTATCTATCTTCTACAATTGTACCGTCAAAGTCAACAGCAATTGTTTTGGTATTTTGAGGGATCATTTATTTTCGATTTTCCTCGCAAAATTAATAAAAACTTAAATTACAATTAAAATTTTGTTTCAAATAAAAAAAGTTACTTGCATTACGATTTGAAAAGGCAAAGGAAATGACAAGATTTCACTCGAAAAATCCATCTCAAATGTTTAAACAAGAATATTTTAATCAATATTTAGTTTGAAATAAATAATTCACTACCTTTGCACCCTAAATTAAGAGAACTGTCAATTCCAGTTTGGACAGTTTTATTTTTAACTTCTTTCGAAAGTACTGGAATTCTTCGAAATACAATTTAAAAACGCCAAATGGCTGAAACAAAAATTACAGGGCAGGGAACTGCCGATTTTGATTGGGATGCACTCGCAATGGACGGGTACAACAAAATTCAAAGAGCAGAACTTGCTGACAAATACGAAGCAACTTTGTCTTCTATTAACGAGAAAGAAGTTATTGAAGGAACTGTTGTTGTATTGACAAAAAGAGAAGCGGTTATTAACGTTGGATACAAATCTGAAGGAGTTGTTCCAGTAAGTGAATTCCGTTACAATCCAGATTTGAAAGTTGGAGACAAAGTTGACGTTTACGTTGAGTGTCAAGAAGACAAAACTGGACAATTGGTTATTTCTCACCGTACTGCACGTATGCACAAAGCATGGATTCGTGTGAACGATGTATTGCGTACAGGTGAAGTAATCACTGGTTATGTGAAATGCAGAACTAAAGGAGGTTTAATTGTGGATGTTTTCGGAATTGAAGCTTTCTTACCAGGTTCTCAAATCGATGTTAAACCAATTCGTGATTACGATATTTACGTTGGTAAAAACATGGAATTCAAAGTGGTTAAAATCAACCAAGAATTCCGTAACGTGGTTGTTTCTCACAAAGCGCTTATTGAAGCTGAGTTGGAAGAACAGAAAAAACAAATTATTTCAGGTCTTGAAAAAGGTCAAGTATTGGAAGGGACTGTTAAAAACATCACATCTTATGGTGTATTCATCGATTTAGGTGGTGTTGACGGTTTGATTCACATTACAGATCTTTCTTGGGGTCGTGTAAATCATCCAGAGGAAATCGTTGAGTTGGATCAAAAATTGAATGTAGTAATTCTTGATTTTGATGACGACAAAAAACGTATCGCTCTTGGTTTAAAACAATTGCAAGCTCATCCATGGGATGCTTTGAACACAGACTTAAATGTTGGTGACAAAGTTTCTGGAAAAGTTGTTGTAATGGCTGATTATGGTGCTTTCGTTGAAATCGCTGCGGGTGTTGAAGGTTTGATTCACGTTTCAGAAATGAGCTGGTCACAACATTTGCGTTCTGCTCAAGATTTCATGAACGTTGGTGATACTGTTGAAGCGGTTATCTTAACTTTGGATAGAGAAGAAAGAAAAATGTCTCTTGGTATCAAACAATTAATGCCAGATCCATGGGAAGCTATTGAAGCTAAATATGCTGTTGCAACTCGTCACAATGCGAAAGTTCGTAACTTCACTAACTTCGGAGTTTTCGTTGAATTGGAAGAAGGTGTTGACGGATTGATTCACATTTCTGATCTTTCTTGGCAGAAAAAAATCAAACATCCATCAGAATTCTGCAAAGTAGGAGACGAAATGGAGGTTGTTGTATTGGAAATCGATCGTGAAAATCGTCGTATTTCATTAGGACACAAACAATTGGAAGAGAATCCATGGGAAGTATTTGAAACTATCTTCGGAGAAGGTTCTGTACACCAAGGTACTATCATCGAAACGAAAGACAAAGCTGGAATCGTTTCTCTTCCTTACGGTGTTGAAGGTATTTGTCCTTCTAAACATTTGAAGAAAGAAGACGGATCAAACGCGAAAGTTGAAGAAACTTTAGATTTCAAAGTAATTGAATTCAATAAAGATTCTAAGAAAATCGTTGTTTCTCATACTCGTACTTTTGAAGAAGGTGAAGATCGTCCAACTGCAGCTTCTACAGCAACAGGAAAAGCTGGTGCTAAGAAAGGTGGTAACGCCGGAGCTGGTAGTGCAACTTCTCAAGCTGTAAAAGCAATCAACTCAAACTCTGAGAAATCTACTTTGGGTGATTTAGATGCTTTATCTGCATTGAAAAAAACAATGGAAGAAGGAGAAGGAAAATAATTCCAATCCTTTAAAAAATACAATTCCCGGTAACAAAAGTTATCGGGAATTTTTTTTTAGCTATATTTTCTTAATGTTATTTTGTTGCATTTAATAAAATTGATTACATTTACAACATGCAAAAATCAAAATGGTGGATATTTCTTCTATTAACTAGTTTCACGTTACTGCTAGTACCAAGAAATATATGGCATGATTGTGAGCAAATACATTCAAAGAAAAATTCAACTAAATCAGAATATAGTGTTGCAAAAGAACATTGTAACATTTGTGATTTTCAATTTTACCCTTCCATACTAAATGAGCATCATGTAATTTGGTATTCCAAAATCAAATATCTAAAAGCAAGTATTTCCAAATCTAAACTTGCATCTACTTTAAAAAAGCTTCCTTCAACTCGTGGTCCTCCAACAGATTTATTCTAAGGTTATCTTCATAATTTTTAATAAATCATTCATTAATGAAAAAGTATCTTTTGATTGCTTTTCTGTTGATTTCGTTTATTCCCTTTGCACAAGAAAGTGGATGTAATTTGATTTTTGCAGGACAAGTAATTGATCAGCATGACAGTACTGCAGTTCCATTTGCTAAAATTCAAATCAAAGAGGCAAATCTTAGCATTACTACCGATTCCATTGGACAATTTAAATTTTCTGGTCTTTGTGCCGGAGAATATACTATTGTGTGTTTACACCACATTGGTTGTGAACCTGTTAAATTTAAAAGAACCTTTAATTCAAACGTGGTTGAAAAGGTTTATATTGAATTCCACTTTGATGAACTAGAAGAAGTTCAGGTTGAATTTACTGTTTTTAAAATGTCCACTTTAACAGTTGAAAAACCATCGGAATTAGAAAAATCATTTGCTACAGGTAAAACATTAGGGGATTTAGTGAAGCAATTGCCTGGTGTAAGTACCTTAAATACAGGTTCAAATATTTCTAAACCGATTATTCATGGAATGCATAGTAATCGGGTTTTGATTTTGAATAATGGAATCAGACAAGAGGGACAACAATGGGGAAGTGAACATGCACCAGAAATCGACCCTTTTTTGTATTCTGAGGTATCCTTGATTAAGGGCGCAAATGCGGTTCGTTATGGCTCCGATGCAATCGCTGGTGTCATTATGCTTGAACCTGCAAAATTGGCCTACAAACCAGGTTTGAGAGGACAATTTCAATCCACTTTGTTTAGCAATGGTCGTCAAGGAAGTTTTTCAACTATTCTAGAGGGCGGATTTAAGAAGATATCCAATTTTTCTTGGCGTGCCCAAGGTACCTTTAAACAAGGAGGAACTTTACAAACACCGACATACTATTTGAAAAACACGAGTATTAGAGAGGTAAATTACTCTTTAAATGCAAAATATGATTCAAAAAAATGGGGAACAGAGGTTTTTTACTCAAAGTTTAATACTGATTTAGGGATTTTTTCAGGGTCACATATTGGCAATTTAACGGACTTAAATAATGCTTTTAATGCAAGTCAGCCATTGGAGCTAGGTTCTTTTACTTATACTATAGATAAACCACGCCAAGAAATTAATCATGAACTTGTTAAGCTAGTATCAAATTTCAATTTCAATACCAAAAACAGGTTGTATTTTCAATATGGTAGACAACAAAATGTAAGGAAAGAATTTGACAGACATACTCCTTATAACGATTCAATTGCTGCTTTGGGATTACCTGCTTTTCAATTGTCTTTGGTTACTCACTCTGCCGATTTAAAATGGGAACATCAACTTTTCAAGAACATGAAAGGAGAAGCTGGAATTTCATACCAAAATCAAGGAAATAGCTATCAAGGAAGGTTTTTTGTTCCAAATTTCAAAAAGAATACAGCAGGAATTTATTTGCTTGAAGTTTTAAAATTAAAGAATTACGAGATAGAAGCGGGCCTTAGGTTCGACAGAACTGATTTATCGGTTTTTATCTATGAATCAAAAATTTTAAAGAATTACAAACATCAATTTCAGCAATTTAGTGGATCAGCAGGTGTTTCAAGAAATATTGGTCATCACTTGATATTGAAGCTCAATTTTGGGACTGCATGGAGACCTCCTTCAATCAATGAATTATACAGCAATGGGTTACATCATGGAGCTGCTGCGATTGAAATCGGCGATAAAAATATCAAACAAGAAGTTGCTTACAATTTTCAAGCTGGAATCAATTTCAAAACAAAAAAGTGGACAATTCAAGCAGATGCTTACCATAATCAAATCAACGGTTTTGTGTATTTACGTCCAACATTGCCACCTGTTTTGACAATCAAGGGGGCTTTTCCAGTATTCATGTATGAACAAATTGATGCAAGATTTTCAGGAGTTGATCTGTCTGTTTACTATAAATTGTTTAAGAAGTTTACTGTACATGCAAAAGGCTCAATAGTAAGAGCTTATAATCAAACACAAAAAAGCTTTTTAGTTGGTATTCCAGCTGATAAGTTAGAACCAGGTATAACATTTAGTCAACAGTTTAGAAAAAACAGAATTTTGAATATTCAATTCTCAACACCCATGGTTCGGATGCAAAATAGGGTGGAAGTAAATAGTGACTATGTGTCTCCACCAGCTGGTTATTTATTGGTGAACGGTCAAGTAACCTATTCATTTTTAATAAAAAATCAGAAAATTGATTTTAGTTTAGAAGTGAGTAATTTAACCAACCAAGTTTATCGAGACTACCTAAATCGATTCAGATACTTTTCCGATGAAGTAGGACGAAACATCGGCTTTAAATTAAAAATACCATTTAACATTTAATCAAAAGATCATGAAAAAATTTAAATTTTTAGTAGCATTTGCCGTAGGCGCTTCAGTAGTATTATCAGCATGTAAAAAAGAAGATCCTGAAACACCGCCACTACCAACAAATGAAGAAGAATTAATCACCACCTTTAAAATTACTTTTACAGATCCTAATGGCGTTAATCCAACTTACGAAGCTGTCTTCAGAGACATAGATGGCACGGGAGGAAATCAGCCAACGGTATTTGACACGATTCGTTTGAAACCGAATTCTACTTATAATGCATCAATTCAATTTTTGAATGAGTCTGTTAATCCAACGGATACAATCACCAATGAAATCCTAGAAGAAGCAGGAGATCACTTGGTGTGTTTTAATATTAGTGGTGCCAACGTTTCTGTGCAAAGAACGGATTCAGATGGAGTTTTTGAAATTGGATTGTTATCAACTTGGACAACTTTAACTAACTCATCAGGAAACGTAACGATTTCATTAAAGCACCAACCAGGTATTAAAAATGGAAACTGTGATTTAGGAGATACTGACATCGAACTAAACTTTGTAACAAAGATTGAGTAGATCCTTAGAAAAGGGAAGACGTTAAATAAATTATCGAATATTCAAGACAATTAGCATGTAAAGGATAAAACCGAAAGACATGCTAATTGTTTCTTGTAAATACGCAGCCAATAATTTATTCATTTCTGAATAATTTGTTCTACTTTCAGGAATTTCCTTCTATTTCTTTGAAGTAAAAAGAAACACAACATTTAAATTGGATAGCAGCATAGGGCCTGCTAGTTCAAAAAAAAGAAATTAAAAACAATAGTCCTAAACCAAAGGAAATCAGTAACAATAATTTTACAGAAGTTCATTTTTAATTAATATTCTAATAATTTTAAAAAAAAGTAAGCAAAAGCGCTTGCAGATTCAAAATAAGTACATATCTTTGCACCCGTCTAACGATAAAACGATATCGACAAAAAGACATCAAGATTCGGTAGCTCAGCTGGTAGAGCAATACACTTTTAATGTATGGGTCCTGGGTTCGAATCCCAGCCGGATCACCAAAAGCCTCGATAAAATCGAGGCTTTTTTTGTTTGTTGAAATTTGCAAATTAATTTTGCTGGACAAGTCGTAAACCTTGTGGACTTTTAAAAAAATAAAGTTTTCGTTGAGCTAGAATCTAAAATTGGCGTATTAATCTGGAAAAATAACGCTTGGGAGATGAACTTTTTCAAATAAACATTGAAATTGAATCTGATGTCATTAACTTTTCTTTAGATGGAAAAGACTTATAATTTGGAATCAAAAGAAATGGGTTTGTTTTTTTTGCGTTTGAAAGATTTTCAATTCAAACAAATCAATTTTCCTAAAAAGCTAAATCAAAATAGCCATGTTTATGCAGATGTTTTTCAAAATTAAGTTTATGTCGAATCTAGTTATGGCTTGTTCTTCTGGAATAAAAATCAAACCGCTTTTGAAGGCTTTACAAATGTAAATAATACGCAATTTTCAGGTAAAAAGAAATCGAAATCCGACACTTCTTCACAGAGTGGAGAGGTTCTCTCGAGCAAGTCGATGATGTTTGTGTGATTGGAGTTAGGATTTGAAAATGATTAAAAATCACTTTTCTTCTCAAAACAACCCTAACTGCGGAGCAACCAAGCTGGTCCAAATGGTCTTTGTATTGATAAGCAATTTCCCTTCGTTTAACCAAGCTTCTTCGTTGTCGAGAATCGCTACAAAACCATTAGAAGTGACTGCTGTAAAAGTGTTCATTGGTAAGCCTGTCAATGGATTTGGACAAATGTTCCAAAGTCCCGCCAGTGAAAAAATGGGTTTATTCTCGACTTTGATCAAATTTTTTTCCCTGATTTTTCCTTTGTGTTCCCATTCATAAAGTCCAGTTACAGGAATGATACACCGTTGCTCGAAATAATTTTTGAAGGAGGGCTTTTCATGAATGCTCTCTATTTTGGCATTGAGCGTATTGTTCTGAATTTTTAAATCTTTGGCCCAATTTGGCAATAATCCCCAATTGTATAACTGAATCTCCGTAGGATTTTGACGCGTAATAATTGGACAACGCGGATGCTCAAAACCATTCACAAATTCTTTGGGCGTAAATTTCTCTTCTTCAGGAAACGTTGCTTTGTATTGCTTTTTAAGTTCCTTCGCAGGTGCTTTATGTTCCGTGTGGTAACACATTATTTCTTGTCTAATTTTTCTCTAATTTCACCAATTTCAGAACGTAAGGTAAGAAACATTTCTTGAATATTCTCTTGTTTTAACTCATTAGGTTGGTATTCGACTGTTGTGAGCGAACATACAAATTCCCAAACTTCCAATATTTCTGACGCCCTCAATTCAAAAGGCTTGTAAAACTGATTGTCTGAATGAAGTAGGAAGGAAGTTGATTTTTTGTTTTTTCGATAAATTCTCTTGTAAACAATTCCCTCCGAAAGACTTAAAACAATGTACGTTTTTCCATCTTTGATCAAATCCAAGCTTTCAATGTATTTTCCTACCACAAATGAACCATTTTTGAGTGGCAACATGGAATCGCCTTCAATCGGAAAAGCCCGGCATTTGCCTTTTGAAATGAATGGCAAAGTCATAGATTCTAAATTCTCAATAAACTCAGGATCTCCATAACCTTGTAAATAACCCGCTTTTGCTTTGAGCGGAATAATTTCAATATTGTCATTTCCATTTTTATCAATCGTGATGGGCAATACAATCCGATTGTCGGGCAAAGTCAAAAGATTTTCATAAGCGATTTTGCGCACATCGGTACTAATCAATAAATCAATGCTGATGTGGTAATAACCTGAGATTTTTCTCAATAAATCCAAAGGTGGCTCCGATAATCCATCTTCGTATTTGGAAAGTCTCGAACGCGTGATTTCAAGTTGATCCGCTAATTTTTGTTGCGACAATTGCTTTTGCGCTCTTAAATACCTGATGTTTTCTGAGAATATTGACATTGTTCTAATTTAGGACAACAAAAATAATATAAATTGTCCCAAAATGGAATACTATTGCAGAAATATTTCAATTTTAAATTTCTCGTAATGAATAGAACAATTGTGCACATGGATTTGGATACTTTTTTTGTGAGTTGTGAGCGTTTAATCAATTCAGAATTAAATGGTTTACCTTTGATTATTGGTGGGAGTTCTGATAGGGGAGTGGTCTCTTCTTGTTCCTATGAAGCAAGAAAATTTGGCGTTCGCTCTGCCATGCCGATGAAAATGGCGTTAAGACTTTGTCCACAAGCAAAAGTGGTCAAGGGCGACATGGAATTGTATTCCAAACAATCCAAATTAGTCACTGAAATTATTCAAGAAGTTGCGCCTGTGATGGAAAAAGCGAGTGTGGATGAATTTTATTTAGATGTTTCTGGAATGGATAAGTTTTTTGGCTGCTACAAATGGTCGAGCGAATTGATTCAAAAAATCCACAAAGAAACTGGATTGCCCATGAGTTTTGGTTTATCAGTCAATAAAACCGTTTCTAAAATTGCTACAGGAGAAGGAAAACCTTTGGGTAGGATGGAGGTCAAAAACAACCATGTCAAACCTTTCTTAAATCCTTTGTCAATCAAAAAAATCCCCATGCTTGGTGATGTTACTTTTCAGACGCTTTCTCGAATTGGCATCCGAAAAATTGAAACACTTTCAGAAATGCCCATGGATTTATTGCAAAAATTGCTAGGGAAAAATGGAAAAGAACTTTGGAAAAAAGCGAATGGAATTGATTTTACGCCTGTAGAACCTTACACGGAAAGAAAATCTTTGTCCACCGAACATACTTTTGTGCAAGACAGCATCGACTTGATCCGCATGAAAGGTGAATTGGTGAAAATGGTCGAAAAATTAGGCTTTCAACTACGCAAAGAAAGGTGGTTGACCTCTGTGGTGACTGTGAAAATTCGTTATAGCAATTTCGATACAGAGACAAAGCAATGCAAAATTCCATACACTTCGTGCGATCATGTGCTCATCCAAAAAGTACTCACATTATTTGATTCGGTTTACACCAGAAGAATGAGATTGAGATTAATCGGTGTTCGCTTCAGCAGTTTGGTTCATGGAACACATCAAATTGATTTGTTTGAAGATACAAGTGAATTGATTTCGCTTTATGATGCCATCGATAAAATCAAAAATCGATTTGGAGAAAATGCAATTCAAAGAAGTGTCGGTGTTTTTAATAAAAAACAAGCGATTTAAGATGTATTTAAACTGTCATTCATTTCACAGTTTGCGGTATGGCACCATTCCCGTGGAGGAACTTGTGCAAATGGCAAAAGAAAAAGGCATAAAAGTATTGGGATTGACAGATATCAATGCCAGTGCGGGCGTTTTTGATTTCGTGAAAGCTTGTTTGAAAAATGATATCAAACCGATTGTGGGCATTGAATTTCGAGTAAACAATAAATTGCTTTACGTCGGTTTGGCGAGAACATTTAATGGCTTTTCAGAAATGTGTCGCTTTCTTTCTGAGCACAATATCACAAAAAAACCAATTACTGAATTTGGTCCAGATTTTAAAGAAGTGATGGTCGTTTATCCTTTTGAAAATCCTCCAAAAATCCTAAAAAAGCATGAATTTATTGGTGTTAAACACACTGAATTGAATCAACTAATCAAAAAAGAAAATCAAGCCAATGTCGAAAAAATGTTGCTGTGGCATCCAATTACTTTTAGAACTAAAAAGGAATTCAAACTGCATCAAATTATGCGGGCGGTTGAACTCAATACGATCTTGACAAAACTTGATAAACAAGATTACTGCGGACAAGAAGAATTCATGCTTCCTTTGAATGAATTGGCGGATTTATACAAGAATCATCCTCAATTAATTAAGAATTGTAAAAGGATGATTGCCAGTTGTAATTTTGAATTTGATTTCACGACCAATAAAAATAAATTTTACTACACTAGAAATAAACAACAAGACAAAGCTTTACTCAATAAATTGGCGTTGGAAGGCATGAGTAGGAGGTATGGCGACCAAAATTTAGAAGCCAAAAAACGGGTAGAAAAAGAAATTAAGGTAATTGATGATTTAGGATTTTCCGCCTATTTTTTAATCACTTGGGACATTATTCAATACAGCAACAGCAAAGGATTTATGCACATTGGAAGGGGGAGTGGCGCCAACAGTATTGTGAGTTATTGCCTAGGAATTACCAACATTTGTCCCATCGAATTGAATTTGTATTTTGAACGATTTTTGAATCCAAGTCGATCCAGTCCGCCAGATTTTGACATTGATTGGTCTTGGACAGACAGAGATGCTATTTTAACCTATATTTTTGAACGATTTGGCTATGAGCACGTTGCTTTTTGCGGAACAACTGTTGAATTTAAATACCGTTCAATTATCAGAGAATTAGGGAAAGTTTTTGGTTTGCCCAAAGAAGAATTGGATTATTTATCTAAAAATAGAAAGTCAAATCCTGAATTAAATTCAATTTCCATTCAAGTGCACGAATACGGAAAAATGCTGGAAAAATTTCCCAACGCGCGCAGCATGCATTCTTGTGGGATTTTGATTTCGGAAGAACCAATCAGCAATTATACCGTGCTCGAAATGTTGCCAAAAGGATTTCCAACAGCTCAATTCAATATGCACGTGGCAGAAGATATTGGCTTCGAAAAATTTGACATTTTGAGTCAAAGAGGAATTGGACACATCAACGACAGTGTAAGATTAATTGAACAAAATCAAGGACTTAAGATTGATATTCGAAATATTGCAATAAGTAAAGATGAAGCGAAATGCAACGAAATGCTCCGCCAAGGCAAAACCATTGGCTGTTTTTACATCGAAAGTCCCGCCATGCGTGGTTTATTGAGGCGATTGAACTGTGAAAATTACCAAACATTGGTTGCTGCGTCATCCGTTATTCGTCCTGGCGTTGCGCAAAGTGGCATGTTGCGCGAATACATTTTTAGGCACAATAATCCTGATAAATTCGAATATTTTCATCCAGTTTTTGAAGAGCAATTGTGCGATACGTATGGCGTGATGGTATATCAAGAAGATGTAATCAAAATTGCGCATCACTTTGCAGGAATCGATTTGGCACAAGCCGATATTCTCCGAAGAGCAATGAGTGGAAAAACCAGATCAATCAAAGAATTGGACGGCGTGAAGCACATTTATTTCGAAAATTGCCGAAAAATGGGCTATTCAGACCAACTTGCGCAAGAAGTTTACCGACAAATTGAATCTTTTGCGGGCTATTCATTTTGCAAAGCACATTCAGCTTCTTATGCGGTAGAAAGTTATCAAAGTTTGTATCTAAAAACCTATTATCCAATTGAATTCATGGTTGCTGTCATCATCAACGAAGGCGGATTTTACCGGACAGAAGTGTACATTCACGAAGCGAAAATGGCAGGCGCAATTATTTCTTGTCCATGTGTCAATAGCAGCGAATATTTCACGACAGTAAAAGGAAAAGAAGTTTTTTTAGGGTTTCGGAATTTGCAAAATTTAGAAGAAAAAATCGGCAAACAAATCGCCAAAGAAAGAGCGCAAAATGGAAATTATCACAGTCTAGAAGATTTCATCAATAGAATTTCCATCGGAATTGAAAACCTGCAAATTCTCATTTTTATTGGCGCATTTCGATTCACTGGCTTGACAAAAAACGAGTTAATTCTCACTGCCAAAATGATTTTGATGAATTTCAAACCTGAAAACAGAGATTTATTACTCATTCAGGAGCCGATTGTAGAATATGAATTACCAACCTTAGAACGCTCGCCATTTGAAGATGCTTTCGATGAAATTGAATTGTTGGGTTTTCCGGTGTCTTGTTCACCATTTGATTTATTGGAAACAAAATTCAGGGGAAATTATTTAACCAAAGATTTCTTAAAGTTTGAAAATCAATTTATCAAATTGGTCGGCTATTTGATCAGTATCAAACATGTGCCCATCAAAAGCGGTTTGATGCATTTCGGAACTTGGATTGACGCCAGTGGCGCATATTTTGACACCACACATTGGCCTGATTCATTGGCGAATTTTCCATTTCAAGGCGGCGGTTGCTATTTACTTTTTGGAAAAGTAGATGTCGATTTCGGATTTCCTTCTTTGGTGATACAAAAAATGGCCAAATTGCCATTCGTTCCAGATCCGCGTTATGCAGACAACAAAGACATGGCAAATAAAATTCAAAAAGAATGGAAAACCGACGTGAGTTCCACACACCGAGCACCTTATCCCGTGGACAAAGAAATTGGTTTACCTAGGAGTAAGATGGAGGTTTGAGAAACTTTAAAATCAAGACAATTAAATTTTAATCATTTCATTATCAAAATTCAAGAATAATATTTGTCTTATAATTAATATTATGTTAAATATAATTATAGAATAAAAAGAAAGGAATCCTGAGACTCCTTTCTTTCCATTATCAAAATAATAATAAACTACTCTTTCTTCTTCTTGGATTTAGCTCCTTTTTCAATTGAAGTTTTCAATTCAGTAGCTCCATCCTCAATATCCAAAGAAATTGTATCGCCTTCTTGCAAATTCGATTTGATGATTTCTTCCGCTAATGGATCTTCAATGTATTTTTGAATTGCCCGTTTCAATGGTCTAGCACCAAATTTTTCGTCATAACCTTTGTCAACGATAAAATCTTTCGCTTTTTCAGTAACAGAAATACTATAACCTAAATCATTAATTCTTTTGAACAAATTATTCAATTCCAAATCAATAATTGAATGAATACTAGTTCTATCCAAAGATTTAAACATAATCATATCATCCATGCGGTTCAAAAATTCTGGTGCAAAAGCTTTACGCAAAGCATTTTGAATCACAACTTTACTATTTTCTTCCTTTTGCTCAGATTGAGATTTAGTTCCAAATCCAACGCCCGTACCGAAATCAGCCAATTGTCTTGCGCCAATATTAGAAGTCATGATCAAAATCGTATTTTTAAAATCTACCTTACGTCCCAGACCGTCAGTCAATTGACCATCATCCAACACTTGAAGTAAAAGATTAAATACATCTGGATGCGCTTTCTCAATTTCGTCTAACAAAATGATTGAATATGGCTTTCTTCTCACTTTTTCAGTCAATTGTCCACCTTCTTCATAACCCACGTATCCTGGAGGCGCTCCAACCAATCTAGAAATGGAGAATTTCTCCATGTATTCAGACATATCGATTCTGATTAATGAATCTTCTGTGTCGAACAAATATTTCGCTAAAACTTTGGCTAATTGTGTTTTACCAACACCTGTTGGCCCTAGGAAGAAAAATGATCCGATTGGTTTGTTTGGATCTTTCAATCCAGCACGATTTCGTTGAATTGCTTTCACAACTTTCTCAACGGCTTCATCTTGACCAATCACTTTACCACGAAGCTCCTCGCCCATTTTAACTAGTTTTCCGCTTTCTTTTTGCGCAATTCTAGTAACAGGAATTCCACACATCATGGAAACTACTTCAGCAACATCATCTTCAGAAACAACTACACGATGAGCTTTGCTTTCATCTTCCCACTTCTTTTTTTCTAATTCTAACTGCTCTTGTAACTTGCGTTCATCGTCACGCAATCTTGCAGCTTCTTCATATTGTTGAGATTTGATAACTTCCGTTTTCTTCTCTTTCAAAGCTTCCAATTCAGACTCTAATGAAACTATTTCTTTAGGTACATTAATATTGGTGATGTGCACACGTGAACCAACTTCATCCAAAGCATCAATTGCTTTATCTGGTAAATGTCTGTCACTAATGTATCTATCAGTCAATTTCACACAAGCATCAATCGCTTCCTGTGTGTAAGTTACCATGTGATGCTCTTCGTAACGTTCCTTGATATTATTCAAGATTTGAACGGTTTCATCAACAGTAGTTGGTTCGATCAAAACTTTTTGGAAACGTCTTTCTAAAGCGCCATCTTTCTCGATGTATTGTCTATATTCGTCCAAGGTCGTAGCACCAATTGCTTGCATTTCTCCCCTTGCCAATGCAGGCTTGAACATGTTAGAAGCATCTAATGAACCACTTGCACCTCCAGCACCGATAATGGTGTGAATTTCATCGATAAACAAAATAATGTCTGGATTTTTTTCAATTTCCGCCATTACTGCTTTCATTCTTTCTTCAAATTGCCCACGGTACTTAGTTCCAGCAACCAAAGAAGCTAAATCAAGCGAAATAATGCGTTTGTTGAATAAAATTCTTGAAACTTTGCGTTGTACGATTCTCAAGGCCAAACCTTCAGCAACAGCACTTTTACCAACCCCTGGTTCACCAATTAAGATTGGATTATTCTTTTTTCGGCGAGATAAAATCTGGCTTACGCGTTCGATTTCTTTTTCACGACCCACAATTGGATCAAGCTTACCTGATTCAGCCATTTTAGTCAAATCACGACCAAAATTATCCAATACAGGCGTTTTTGATTTAGGATCTGCAGGTTTTCTTTGCGCAGAACCAAAGTTTTCCCCCTCATCATCAGATGAACCTGGAAACTCAGCTCTTGGTGTTTTGTTTTCTTCTTCTAGCATGTTTTCTAATTCATCTTTAGCGTTATCGTAAATTACCCCATATTTGTTTAATGTACTGCAAGCAACATTGTTTTCATCTCTCAATATAGATAAAAGAAGATGTTGAGTTCCAATTGTTGCACTTTTTAGATTTCTAGCTTCGAGGTACATAAATTTCAAAACCTTTTCAGTTTGCTTAACCAATGGAATGTTGGCCATTGGCTGCGAAAAAGATTTGACAGATTTCGTAAGTCCAGCTTCGAGTTCAAGTCTGATACTTTTTAAATCCAATTTAAATTCTTTTAAAATTTGGATGGCTTTACCTTCTCCTTCCCTGATTATTCCTAGTAAAAGGTGCTCAACGCCAATGAAATCATTTCCCAAACGCAAAGCCTCTTCCTTGCTGAAGGTGATTACGTCTTTGACTCTTGGTGAAAATTTTGCTTCCATTATTTTACTTTATTAAGTGACTAAATAAACACTTTTTTAATGATTAACAAATATAAACGGTTTAAATTGTTGAAAACTCAAATAAAAAGCCAATTTTCCACACGTTTTTGTTTATAAACAAATGTACTATTTCAAACATTCTTTAAGCACAATGAAAACATGGAAAACACTTCCCTCCCATTCTCAAATTACATGCAAAAAATATCAAATGCCATTTTGTCAAAAACTCGGATAGATTAGATTCAATTATTGCAATTAATATTCTACGTCAATTTTTAAACGCTAAGAAGCTTATTTAAATGCTAGTATACGATGAATGTGATTTTATAAAATCGTTGATTAAGTCCAATAAAAACATATGAATAAAGCATTTTAGCACAAGCAACGCAAAGATAAATAATTATCAAATTCGATTTGACACCAACCATATTCGAAACAACTTGGAGAAAAAGTTGAGCTCAAAAATGTTTAATCAAAAAATACAATTGTTAATAACTCCGCAAAAACAGTGATTTTCCACAGATTTTTGTTTATAAAATCGCTTTTACACTTGTTGAAGCTAGCCTATAAATAACTAATTTCGGTGCTTGCTTTAACGCACTATAAATGTGCATAAATAAATATGTGACAACATGGCAGATGGAGAAAAGATAATACAAATTAACATTGAAGATGAAATGAAATCTGCGTACATCGATTATTCGATGTCCGTAATTGTTTCAAGAGCACTTCCTGATGTACGTGACGGTTTTAAACCTGTTCACAGACGTGTATTATATGGTATGCAAGATTTAGGGGTTTACTCAAATAGACCTCATAAAAAGTCAGCGAGAATCGTAGGTGAAGTAATGGGTAAGTATCACCCACACGGAGATTCCTCAGTTTATGACACAATGGTCAGAATGGCTCAACCTTGGTCTTTACGCTATCCTTTGGTGGATGGACAAGGAAACTTTGGTTCAGTAGATGGCGATAGCCCCGCAGCAATGCGTTATACGGAAGCACGTTTGCGTAAAATTGCTGAAGAAATGTTGGATGATTTGGAGAAAGAAACGGTTGATTTCGCTCCAAACTTTGATGACAGTTTGCAAGAGCCTACCGTAATGCCAACAAAAATCCCTAACCTTTTAATAAATGGTGCATCTGGGATCGCTGTAGGTATGGCAACAAACATGGCGCCTCACAACTTGTCAGAAGTAATTGATGGTTGTATCGCTTATGTGGACAATAAAGATATTGAAGCTGAAGAGTTACTAAATTATATCAAAGCGCCAGATTTCCCTACAGGTGGAATTATTTACGGATACGAAGGTGTTCGTGATGCTTTGTTGACTGGTCGTGGAAGAATCGTAATGCGCGCTAAAACTGAGATTGAAGAATCTAATGGTCGTGAGCAAATTATCGTAACTGAAATTCCATACCAAATTAATAAGTCAGAGTTGATTAAGAAAACGGCTGATTTAGTTAATGACAAGAAAATTGAAGGTATTTCTGATATTAGAGATGAGTCTGATAGAAACGGAATGCGCATCGTCTATGAATTGAAACGCGATGCAATTTCAAATGTGGTACTAAACAAACTGTTTAAATTCACCTCTCTACAGACTTCATTTTCAGTAAACAATATTGCATTAGTAGATGGAAGACCAGAAATGTTGACTTTGCGTGACATGATCATGCACTTCATCAATTTCCGTCACGAAGTAATTATTCGCAGAACGAAATTTGATTTAAGAAAAGCGGAAGAAAGAGCGCACATTTTAGAAGGATTAATCATTGCTTCAGATAACATTGATGAAGTAATTAAAATCATTCGTGCATCAAAAAGCCCTGAGGAAGCGAGAGAAAATTTAATTGCTCGTTTTGGCTTAAGCGATATTCAATCAAGAGCAATTGTTGAAATGCGTTTGAGACAGTTAACAGGTCTTGAACAAGATAAACTTAGAGCTGAATACGCCGATTTGATGGCTTTAATTGCTGATTTGAAAGACATTTTAGCAAATGAAGATCGCAGAATGCAAATTATCAAAGATGAATTGCAATATGTGAAAGATAAATATGGCGATGCTCGTCGTTCAACAATCGAATATTCTGCAAGCGAAATGCGTATGGAAGATTTGATTCCTGACGAAGAAGTAATTATTACTATTTCTCACGCTGGATATATCAAACGTACAAGTTTAACTGAATACAAAGTTCAAAATCGCGGTGGAATGGGCTCTAAAGGTTCTACCACTCGTGACAAAGATTTCTTGGAGCATTTATTCGATGCAACCAATCACAATTATCTATTGATATTTACCGAAAAAGGTAGATGTTTCTGGATGCGTGTTTATGAAATTCCGGAAGGAAACAAATTATCCAAAGGAAGAGCGATTCAAAATTTATTGAATATTGAACAAGATGACAAAGTGAAAGCTTATGTGAAAGTTCAAGATTTGACAGATAAAGAATATGTTCAAAACAATTTCATTATCATGTGTACCAAAGAAGGAATCATCAAGAAAACTTCATTGGAAGCATATTCCCGTCCAAGAATCAATGGTATCAATGCGATTACGATTCGTGAAAACGATGAATTATTGGAAGCTAAATTGACTGACGGAACCAACGAAATCGTTATGGCAACCAAATCTGGTAGAGCTATTCGCTTCAATGAAGAGAAAGTTCGTCCGATGGGAAGAAATGCGTCTGGAGTTCGCGGTGTAAATATGACAATCGAAGGTGATGAAGTTGTCGGAATGGTTTGTGTAATCGATAAAGCTGCTGAAACTGTTTTAGTTGTATCAGAAAAAGGTTATGGTAAACGTTCATTCTTAAATGATCCAGAAGATGGAGAACCAGTTTACAGAGTAACAAACAGAGGTGGAAAAGGTGTGAAAACTTTGAATATCACTGAAAAAACTGGTCCATTGTTGGCAATTAAGAGTGTAAACGACGAAGATGATTTGATGATTATAACTAAGGCTGGTATTACAATTCGCATGCACATGGATGTTATCCGCGTGATGGGAAGAGCAGCTCAAGGTGTTCGTTTGATTAACTTGAAAGGTACAGCGGCAATTGCTGCAGTTGCGAGAGTTCCAAGATCTGAAGATGAAGAGGAAATCGAAGATGTAGAAGGATTGGAAATAACTGGCGAAAATCCAGAGATTTTAGGCGATGATTCTGCTGATGATTCTGAAACTGGCACGGATATTGAAAACAGCGATGTGGAATAATTGCTTTTAAAGCATCTTATAAAAAATAAACTTAGAACGATGAAAAATAAATTAATCAAAATTTCATTTTTTGCAGGAAGTATCTTGTTGACTTTCAATTCATTTTCTCAAAAAATGAACGAAACTTCTGCTGCATTAGAATACAACAAGTACGCTGATATCTTGGCTAGAATGATGATGACCGGTGAAAATAACTTAGAAGCTGGGAAAAAAGCACTAATTAAAGCCAAAGAATATATCGATTTGGCTGCTGCACATCCAGAAACAAAAGAAAGTCCAAAAACACTTTTTTACAAAGGGGAAATCTACACAGGACTTTTAATTGCTAGCGCAGAAGATTCTATTTATTTGAAAGAAAATGGTGACATGCTTTTGGAGCAAGGAATAGAAAGTTATAAAAAAGCTTTTCCAAGTAAAAAATACAAAGAGGAAGTTTTATCATCAATCAATATGAAAAAAGGACTTTTTTCAATGGGTTGTGATCAAATGTACAAAGCTGGGAAATTCAAAGAAGCTGTTGAAATTTATGATTTACAAGTCAAACTTTCAGATGCAGTTGGGGAAATTGATTCGTCTTCAATCTTTAATGCAGGTTTATGTGCAGAAAAAGCTGGAGATATGTCAACTGCTGCAGCTCGATACAAAAAATCAGCAGAAATTCAGTACAAAGCTCCTTTGATTTATGCTTTAGCCGCAAATGCTTTAAGAAAAGACGGCAAAAAAGCGGAAGCGAAAGAAATCTTAGTGGCTGGACGTGTTAAATATCCAAACGACAAAGATATTTTACTTGAATTGGTAAATTCTGATATCGAAGCGGGAGATAATGCTGCCGCTGAAAAAAGCTTAGCTGATGCAATTGCTGCGGATCCAAATAACAAACAATTGTATTTGACTATCGGTACGATTTACATCGAATTGAAACAAGATGAAAAAGCTGAAACAGCTTTGAATAAAGCGTTGCAAATTGATCCAAATTACACAGATGCTCAATACCAATTGGGAGCTTTACTTTCTGGAAGTGCAATTAGCATGAAACAAGAAGCGAGTCAATTGAAACAAGGTGATCCGAATTACGAAAAAATGTTAGCGAAAGCGGACGAACTTTACAAAAAAGCAATCGTTCCTTTGGAAGCTTACATCGCTAAAAATCCAAATGACAAACAAGTATTGATTATTTTGGCTCAAATTTATAGAAGTTTGAAAAATCCAGAAAAATCAGCAGAGTACAAAAAACGTGCTGATGCATTGTAAAATTTGAAATTCAATATTTTAAACGTCCTTTCTTTTGAGATTGGACGTTTTTTTTTACCTTTATTTTATGCAAATGATCGAAGAAATTCTATTGGACTTTAAGTCAAATCGCAATTATAAATATTCAGCCAATTTGATTGCTCAAAACAAAACATTTGTTGAGGATTTATTGCGCTACTGTTTAACTCTGAAATACCCCTACCCTCAATACAGCTCTTGGTTGCTTTCGCATGTTGCAGAAAATCATATAGAATTAATTTTGCAATTTCATTCCAAAATTATCGATACTTTCTTGGACTGTCAAGAACCTTCTACCCAAAGAAATTTATGCAATGTCCTAACCAAACTTCCAAAAATTGAATATAAGGAAGGTGAATTGTTAGATGCTTATTTTTCATTTTTAACGAATTCTGAATCAAAAGTGGCCTTAAAAGTATATTCGATGTACCAAATCGTTCCATTTTTAAAAGATTATCCAGAATTAAAATCTGAATTAAAAAGCCTCATTGAAGCAGGAATGCAAAAAGAAACACCAGCATTTGCCGCTGCAGGAAGGAAAGTTTTAAAACAAATTCAAAAATATTGAAACGGATTAATTTTGTTTAAATGAAATCTGAGTAACTTTCCCTATCCAATTTATTGATGACTATTTAAAAGTTCTGTTCATGAAATTAAGATTACTTTTTATATCAATATTTATGTTGCTTTTTAGCTTTAATATCATTTTGGGAAATATTTTTCCGGCTAAAAAACTTACTTTTGTAACTGAAAATCAAATCGTTTTTAGAGATATATACATTCCAAGCAGCAAAGGGGCCGTAACAGATTTTGAACACATTTTTACACCCAAACAAATAAAAAGAATTACAAATAGAATTCGAGAAATAAAAAGTTCTACAGGAAATGAAATTGCTCTTGTTTCCCTAGATTCAACTCATTGTAATACTCAAAATTTTGATGTATACGTTCTCCATTTAGCCAATTTTTGGGGTGTTGGCGCTGAAAATCTTAATAATGGAGTTTTAATTGGAGTTTCAAAACAATTCAGGAAAATCAGGATTTGTAATGGATTGGCAATAGAAACTATATTATCAAATGAACAAACCAAGGAAATAATTGACAATAATTTTATACCAAAATTCAAAAAAAGCAAATATTTTCGAGGAATTATGAATGGATTAGATGCTCTTGAAACTCATTTCTTAACCCATCAAATTATGATTATCTAATTCATTTTCAGATGCAAAAATTCAATCAAAGCCTGCAAACTTATTTTGACTTAAAAACAAATGATTTGGAAAAAATTTCAAGTTATTTCAAGACAGAAACGATTGAAAAAGGAGAATTCTTTCTGCGCGCTGGAAATCAATGTAAAAAATTGAGTTTTATTAGTGACGGTATTTTCAGAATTTACAATTCCTTGGATGGTAAGGAAATAACACAGTGGATATCAACTCCAGGCTATTTTGTTACTGAAATTTCCAGTTTTATGTTCGAAACTCCTTCTAGATGGGAAATTCAAGCACTTTCAAAATCAACACTTTTTACAATTTCAAAAGAAAACTATAATTCACTTAATCAAGAAATTGAAAATTGGAATGCAATTGAAAAAGCATTTATTGCCAAATGTTTCGCCATGCTGGAAGATCGCGTGTTTAGCCACTTATCTATGTCTGCAGAAGAAAGATTTCAAATGTTTTTCAATCAAAACAAAGCCCTTTTAAATGAAATTCCTCAGCAATATATTGCTTCCATGCTAGGAATGTCGGCAGAGACCTTGAGCAGAATTAGAAATAAGCAGTTCGATAAATAAAATGACTGCTTATTTCTTGATTTATGTCAAGAAATGAATTAAATGTTTGATAGATATTTGTATCAAACTTAAAGTTATGGCAAAAGAAATTTCAACTTCCATTGTAATAAACTCCTCTCCTAGTGTAATTTGGGAAATCCTAATGAATTTTAATAATTATCCAAATTGGAATCCTTTTATCTTATCAATTACAGGAAATCCAAAAGTTGGTCAACAAATTGAAGCAAAAATTCAACCTCCTGGCGCTAAAGCTTTGATTTTCAAACCGCTTGTTTTAGTAAATAAATCTAAAAGTGAATTCAAATGGCTAGGAAAATTATGGTTTAAAGGACTTTTTGATGGTGAACATCGATTCCAATTGATTGACAATCAAAATGGAACAACAACCTTTGTTCAAAGTGAAAAATTTACAGGAATTCTAATTCCATTGTTAACAAAAATGCTCGATCAGAAAACTTTAAAAGGATTTATTGACATGAATGAAGCGTTAAAATTGCATGCCGAATCACAAATTTTACTTTCATTTGTAAATAAAAAATAATGTTTAAAATTCATCATTTTCAAGATGCAGTAACTTCCACTTGGTCTGGAGGTAAAACCACGGAATTGTTTATTTATCCTGAAAATTCCTTGTTTTCTGAACGGAATTTTGATTTTCGAATTAGTTCTGCAACCATCGATGTTGAAAATTCAGATTTTACTTCACTTCCAGCTCACAATCGATTGCTGGCTATTTTGGAAGGAAAACTTGAAATTATTCACGAAGGAAAATATTCAAAAGTGCTTCAACAATTTGAAATTGATGAATTTCACGGCTCTTGGAAAACTTCTAGTATTGGTAAAGTTCGAGACTTTAATGTGATTTATAGTGACGATTTTAAGATTCAGTTCAGTCATCAAATAATCAAGGAAGATTTCAAATTAACTAAACAAGGAAGTTTTCTGTTTATTCTGATTCTAAATGAATCAATTGAAATAGAAGGATTTGAATTTAAAAAATATGATTTAATCCAACTAGAAAAAGATTCAATCAACCTAACAGTTGGTTTGAGTTTCTTTCTGATTGAGCTTACTAAATTTTAAAGACTTAACAATCCGTTTTCACGCAAAATAAGTATTGATTTTGTATTCCAAAAAATCTCAAAATCATCGTGTTGCGTCGTAGATTCAAAATCACTTTTTAATTCAGCAAAACTCCATGTTTTGGATGAATCAATCGATAGTTTGTCAAGTGTTTTTTGCAACCAAACCCCCTGATTTTTTTCTAATTGAATATTGAAAGTTGACTTTTTAGTATTAAAATTTAAATTTGCCATTTCCCATTCATTACCTTTCTTTCTTTTTGTAAAAAATTCCAGCGTTGGCATCGTTCCTGTCCAAACAATTTTTGCATTGGGTTTAGTAAAACTTAATTTGTCTTCGTTCAATGAATTCCAGATAAAATCTTTGGAAACTTTGGTTTTCGGCAATCGAACACCCATATATTTTTCATCAAACCACTGATTTAGTGGGATTTCAAATCCAATACCATGCATGTAGTTATAGAGCGATTTCTTTAATCCAAAACTAAAGATTTCATGGTCAATACCAGTTTTGTCTATGTGAATCAAATCATTATTGGCAAAAGTTCCAATTTCAGAATTTTCTCGTATAACGTCAAATTTTTCAGGCTCCAAACCAATCGGGCTATGAGCAGTCATGGCAAATTGATGCCAAAATCCTGATTGTAAAACACCATTTTCAAACAACTGACGGACCATTTCCAATGAGTCTATTGTTTCTTGGATCGTCTGTGTTGGAAATCCATACATCAAATATGCGTGCACCATTATTCCAGATTCAGTAAAATTTCTGGTTACTTGTGCCACCTGTGAGACAGAAACACCCTTATCAATCAATTTCAACAAACGGTCGGAAGCAACTTCCAATCCGCCTGAAACCGCAATACAACCTGAAGTTTTCAATAGTTTACATAAATCTGCTGAAAAACTTTTTTCGAAACGAATATTTGTCCACCAAACAACCACTATTTTTCTGCGGATTATCTCTAAAGCCAACTCACGCATTAAAGCAGGTGGCGCAGCTTCATCCACAAAATGAAAACCATTTTCTCCTGTTTGCAACATCATTTCCTCCATGCGATCAACCAATAATTTGGCTGTTGCAGGTTCATAGATTTTTATGTAATCCAAGGAAATGTCACAAAACGTGCATTTTCCCCAATAGCAGCCGTGCGCCATGGTTAATTTATTCCATCTTCCGTCGCTCCACATGCGGTGCATCGGATTAACTATTTCAATGACTGAAATGTATTTATCTAATGGTAAATCACTGTAATCTGGTGTTCCTAAATCTTTTTGCTTGAAATCCAGAGTTTCTGAATTGTTGATGTATTCGACTTTATTATCTATACAAACAAATGTTCTTTTTAATTTAGTAATCAATCTTTTACCACCTATAAATTCAAGTAAATTTTGAATTGGAGCTTCACCGTCATCTAAAGTAATAAAATCAAAAAATTCAAAAACACGAACATCAGACAATGACCTTAATTCTGTATTTGGAAATCCTCCACCCATCGCAGTTTTAACTAATGGAAAATGTTTTTTAATGAATTGTGCACAGCGAAACGCAGCATATAAATTACCAGGAAATGGAACTGAAAAAGCAACAAAATCTGGCTGGGTAGAAATCATTTTTTGATTCAATATTTCCAATGTAATCTCATCTATGTAGGTCAATTCAAGTTGTAAAGCTTGATACATTTCATCAAAACTACTCGCAGACCTTCCTAATCTTTCTGCATATCGACTAAATCCAAAGTGCGGGTCAACAGTTTCAATAATCAAATCCGACAAATCTTCTAAAAACAAAGTTGCCAAATGCTTTGCCTTATCTTGATTTCCCATGATTCCGAATGCCCATTCGAGTTCGTCGAGTTGCGCAAATCGCTGTGCTTCGGGTAAAAAATCGTCTTGACAGATGGCATGTGCTAAATTTGGGTTTTTTCCTTGAAGAAAAAGGATTACAGCATCAATTTTGTGTATATACTCTGCCTTAAGTGAAATAATTCTCAATGCGTTTTCACTTAAATCAAAATTGTAGACATTAATCGTTTCAAATAATTTTGTTAATCCTTTACTAGAAAAAAGCATTAAAATTACTTCGATGCCCAAATCAGCCTGAGTACAAGCAATATTTTTAGTATTTAAAAACCCTTTAAGATAAGCTGTCGCTGGATACGGCGTATTCAATTGAGTGAAAGGTGGCGTAATTAATAACAATTTATTTTCCAATTGAATTTGCATTTGATTCA
>JBIKJE010000159.1:0-3881 GCA_044361165.1 Crocinitomicaceae bacterium
CATCTCTTCACTTTAATTGTTAATCTAAAACAACAATTAGCATGGAAAACAAAGGAAGAGGTTTCATTTTTAAGCCCTATCAAGCACCAGAACAATCACCATTTGATCGTCTTTTTGAGATTTTCACCGAATTAATTACCCATACTTCTGGAGATTTTGATGAAGCCATTGATTGGTTACGCGTCTTAGATAAAGAATATAATCTAACGACTGCTGAATATACCATCGACGATTTCATTGAAGATTTGCGAAAAAAGCGCTACATCAAAGACAAGGAGGGAAAAGACGGCGAAGGTGGTACAGAAATTACCGCCAAAACAGAAAGAGCGATTCGCAAACAAGCACTCGATCACATTTTCGGAAACATCAAAAAAAGTGGCGCTGGAAATCACGCAACCAAATACAGCGGAAAAGGCGATGAGCAAACCGGAGAATTTCGCAATTACATATTTGGAGATTCTTTGGAGCGTATATCTATGACAGAAAGTTTGCGAAATGCCCAAATCAACAACGGAATTGGTGAATTTCAATTGACTGAAAGAGACTTGATTGTTGAAGAAAGTTATTTCAAAGCGCAAATGAGCACAGTTTTGATGATTGACATCAGTCATAGCATGATTTTGTATGGAGAAGATAGAATTACGCCTGCCAAAAAAGTAGCGATGGCACTTTCGGAATTGATCAAAACGAGATATCCAAAAGATTCGATTGACATCCTGGTTTTTGGAAACGATGCTTGGGTTATCGAAGCCAAAGATTTGCCATATTTACAAGTGGGTCCGTATCACACAAATACCGTTGCTGGTTTGCAATTAGCCATGGATATTTTGCGTCGCAAACGAAATACCAACAAGCAAATTTTCATGATTACCGACGGAAAACCAAGTTGCGTCAAAGAGCCAAATGGCGATTATTACATGAATAGCAATGGCTTGGATTCATACATCGTGGATAAATGCTACACAACCGCACAACAAGCGCGTAAATTGCATATTCCAATAACGACATTCATGATTGCACAAGATCCATATTTACGACAATTTGTACAACGATTTACAGAAGCCAATCAAGGCAAAGCTTTTTATACAGGATTACAAGGGTTGGGTCAAATGATTTTTGAAGATTATCAAACCAACAGAATCAAAAGAATTAGAGGTTAAACAACAACAATATTCGCAAAATGACAAATATTCAAACACTCGGAGAATTAAAAAAATCAGGTTATCAAACCAAGTCAATCAAAGAAGAATTAAGAGACAATTTAGTCGCACTGATTCAGGCTAAAAAACCAACTTTTGAAGGAATACACGGTTACGAAAACTCAGTAATTCCTGAATTAGAACGCGCGATTTTATCTAAGCACAACATCAATTTGTTGGGTTTGAGAGGACAAGCAAAAACGAGAATTGCACGACAAATGGTGAATTTATTAGATGAATGGATTCCTGTTGTTCAAGGTTCTGAAGTAAACGATGATCCATTGAGTCCACTTTCTCGCTATGCGAAAGATTTAATCGCTGAAATGGGCGACGATACTCCCATTTTTTGGTTGAATCGAAGAGAAAGATTTGCCGAAAAATTGGCTACGCCCGATGTTACAATCTCAGATTTAATTGGTGATGTTGACCCAATTCGTGCAGCGAACATGAAATTGTCATACGCGGACGAACGTGTGATTCACTTTGGAATGATTCCTCGTGCGAATCGATGTATTTTTGTAATCAATGAATTACCAGATTTGCAAGCAAGAATTCAAGTTGCGTTGTTCAATATTTTGCAAGAGGGCGACATTCAGATTCGCGGTTTTCAATTGCGCTTTCCTTTGGATATTCAGTTTTTTTTTACTGCAAATCCTGAAGATTATACCAATCGTGGTAGCATTGTAACACCTTTGAAAGACAGAATTGGTTCTCAAATTTTGACGCATTATCCTGAAAGCATTCACATTGCACGAAAAATCACTGCGCAAGAAGCCAAATTAGTTGGGAATCAAAAAGAGAACATTTACGTTCCGTCTTTGGCTATGGATATCATCGAACAAATTGGTTTTGAAGCCCGCGAAAGTGAATTTATCGATGCGAAAAGTGGTGTGAGTGCAAGAATGAGCATTTCGGCTTTTGAAAATTTAATCAGTACCGCAGAATTGAGAAGTTTGCGCGCAGGAAATCCAAAAACTACAGTCAGATTGAGTGATTTCACTGGAATTATTCCTGCATTGACTGGCAAAATGGAATTGGTTTATGAAGGCGAACAAGAAGGCGCTCTTTTTGTAGCTGAACAATTAATCAATGCTTCAATCAAGACACTTTTCGAAAGCTATTTCCCTAAAGTGGAGAAATTGGAGAAAGAAGATGTGAAAGGGCCATACCAAGATATCGTTGATTGGTTTTTTGAAGCGGATGAAGTTCATTTGAGTCAAGAAGCAGATGATGAAACTTATTTTGCGCAATTGGATGCGATTGAACCGTTGGAAAAATTAATTCAAAAATACCAACCAAGAATTCAAAACGAAGACAGACATTTTCTGAAAGAGTTTGTACTTTGGGGATTGGTAGAAAGCAAAAAATTGAGTAAATCTTCATTGGAGAGTGGTGTCAGCTACCGCGATCGATTCAGCGATTATATGAAAGGAAGTATGTAATTTCAGAAATTTATTTACCCCAATTTTCCAATTCTTTTTCAGACAAAAAACTCCAGGCAATGAAACGACTAGTTTTGTTGCCTTGTTGCATTTCAACGATCTGATGCTTTGTAATTGGCAATTTTTGTAAAGACTTTACAATGCCTCGCAAATTTTCCTTTTTAGAAACCAAGGTCGAAAACCAAGCGCAATTGTTTGAAAATAAAACACTTTCCTGAATCATTTGGTGAATGAAACTTGCTTCTCCGCCTTCGCACCAAAGTTCGTTACTTTGCCCGCCAAAATTTAAAATAGGTTTGCTATTTTTTTGATGGGTCAAATTCTTAATTTTTCGTTTTGTTCCAGTTTCCGCCGCTTCTTTCGAGGCATGAAATGGAGGATTACAAATCGTGACATCAAAACGATCTTGGGGCGCAATGATTCCTTTGAAAATTGACTTGACATTGGTTTGAAGTCGCAATTCAATATTTCCTTGTAAAACTTCATTTGAATCAATAATCTTTTGCGCCGCTTCCAACGCTTTTGGCTCAATTTCCGCGCCTACAAATTGCCAATTATATTCTCGTACTCCAATAATTGGATAAATACAATTCGCCCCAACGCCAATGTCTAAGCAACGAATCTTATTTTTCTTAGCTGGCAGTTCTTGAGCAACTAAATCTGCTAAATAATGCACATAATCTGCCCTTCCAGGAATCGGTGGCGTCAAGAAATCTGCAGGAATATCCCAATATTCAATTCCATAGAAATGTTTGAGCAACGCTTGATTCAAGGTTTTCACCGCCAAAGGATTCGAAAAATCAATCGATTCATCACCAAACTGATTCTCCTGCACAAAAGGCTTCAAACTCGCACAACTTGCAATCAAAGCCGCAAAATCATAGCGTTCGCGGTGTTTGTTTCGCGGATGCAAAATTGATTTGATGGCTGAATGGGACTTTGGAGTGGGATTCATAAAAGTAACTTTGCAACAAAAATTTAGAGCAAAAAAAAAACAGAACTCCAAACATCATTTTCACTCTGTTTCTCGTTCCTTCTATTTTAAATGACTATTGAACTGTTGAATCAAATTTTTATCGATTCAAAGTAAATAAGCTACGGCATCAAAATTAAGGATCATAACAAATACCTGTGGAGCTAAATCTAAGATTTTTTTATGACCTTTGATTCCTAAATGATTTTTTTTGGAAAATATTGATTTGTTAAAGTTGCTTTTACCTGATTATTTGGTTGAGTATTT
>JBIKJE010000166.1:0-3398 GCA_044361165.1 Crocinitomicaceae bacterium
TATCCTTCTATGAGCTCAACACTTGCAGAAAGAATGTTAGAAACGCCAACTTTGACAAAATGGAACAATTTAGATGCAGGCTTTTCAAATTATTTTATTGATAGACAGCGCGGGGTTAGAAATCATTTCAATGCGAAATTTAGTATTGCAGATAGTGTTAGGATAACTCTAAATGTAAATAATATAAATCGTGGTTTGATAAAAATCAATGATTTATACATATCAAAAGCAGTCTCAGGGGTAAACGATTTAGCACCGTTTCCATGGAAAGGTCAGTATTTTGCAGCAATTCCTTTTCCAGTAACTGCCATTTCTAAAAGAGGTTTTAAATTTGAAAGTTGGTCTAATGTACCATCAACTACTTATGCTGCAACAGTTTCTACAAGCGCTGATTTAGTCATTTCTGCCAATTTTGTTGCTGATCCAAACTTTATTGAACCAATGATTAATGAGGTTTTGATAAGAAATGAATACAATTGGGCTGATGAATTCGGGCAATTTGAAGATTGGATTGAAATTTACAATAAAAATAATTACCCAATTACGTTAGAAGAATACTTCTTGACTGACGATATTGCAAATCCGACTAAATATCGTTTGAAACCAAAGAATGAAAGTGTAATTCCTGCAAACGGTTACCAATTGTTTTTTGCTTCAGAGGAAAGAAATCGTGGTGCAAATCACACCAATTTTAAATTGAGTGCTGGAGAAACTTTGTACTTATATGCGCCTGACAGCACAACAATTATTGATGAAATTGATTTACCAGATTTGGATGTTGATTTTTCAATTGGAAGTTCTCCAAACGGAAGTACTACCAGAGTAGTTTTTGATAGCCCAACACCATTAAATAACAATGATTTGTCTGAAGTTTTAGAATTGGAAAAAATCAAGAAAACATTTACTGTTTATCCCAATCCTAATGATGGTTCTTTGGTGTACACTTCCATTTCAAATGATTACAGTGTATACAATATGCAAGGTTCTTTGATTTTGAAGGCTTCAAATACAAATCAATTGTCAATTGGCGGATTGCAAAGTGGAACATATTTGGTGATAAACAAAGAAGGTTCTACACAGCTATTGGTGGTTGCAAAATAGATTTCAATAAAATATAAATTAAATCCGACTGAGTTAGGTCGGATTTTTTTGTTTAAAACTTTCGCACAAAATCGCTACCTTTGCACAAAATTTCTAAGAAAAATGATTTCAGTAAATAATCTTTCGCTTCAATTTGGTAAGCGTACACTTTTTGACGATGTGAATTTGAAATTCGTCAATGGAAACTGTTATGGTGTTATTGGTGCGAACGGTGCTGGTAAATCAACTTTTCTGAAAATTTTAACTGGTGATCAAGATCCAACTCGTGGAAGAGTAGAATTGGAACCAGGAAAAAGAATGGCAGTATTGAGTCAAAATCACTTTGAATTTGACGAATTTCCAGTATTACAGACGGTCATCATGGGACACAAACGTTTGTTTGAAATCATGAACGAAAAAGACGCTTTGTATGCTAAACCTGATTTTTCGGATGAAGATGGAATGAGAGCTTCTGAGCTTGAAGGCGAATTTGCTGATTTAGAAGGCTGGAATGCCGAAACGGATGCTGCGAGTTTGTTGAGTAACTTGGGAATTGAAGAAGCAAAGCATTACATGTTAATGAAAGATTTGGCAAGTGATGTGAAAGTGAGAGTTTTGCTTGCACAGGCACTTTTTGGAAATCCAGATGTTTTGATTTTAGATGAGCCAACGAACGACTTGGATCTAAAAACGATTTCTTGGTTAGAAGATTTCTTGTTGGATTTTAAAAATACGGTAATTGTAGTTTCTCACGACCGTCACTTTTTAGATACAGTTTGTACGCACGTTTGTGATATTGATTTCAGTAAAATCAATTTATTTACGGGGAATTATACTTTTTGGTATCAATCATCTCAATTGGCTACGCGTCAACGTTCTGATAAAAACAAAAAAGCGGAAGAGAAAAAGAAAGAATTACAAGATTTTATTGCCCGTTTTTCTGCGAATGCCTCCAAATCAAAGCAGGCTACTTCTCGTAGAAAAATGTTGGATAAATTGGATTTGGATGAAATTCAACCTTCTTCAAGAAGATATCCTGGTATCAATTTCCATTCAGAAAGAGATGCAGGGAATCAGATATTAACGGTCACTAATTTATCTAAAACTGTAGATGGTGAAATGCTATTCAAAGATTTGAATTTCACTTTAAATAAAGGTGATAAAGTGGCAATTGTTTCGAAAAATTCGGTTGCAATTACAGCGTTTTTTGAAATTTTGAACAAAAACAGCAATCCTGATACGGGAGAATTTTTATACGGTACAACAATCACCACAGCATATTTGCCAAATGACAACACCTCTTTCTTTGTAGACGATCTATCTTTGATGGATTGGTTGCGTCAATATGCACAAACTGATGAAGAAAAAGAAGAAGTAAATATTCGAGGTTTCTTAGGTCGAATGTTGTTTTCTGGTGAAGAGGCTTTCAAAAGTGCGAAAGTGCTATCAGGAGGTGAAAAAGTACGTTGTATGTTGTCTAAAATGATGTTTGCCAAGGCGAATTTATTGATGATGGACGAGCCTACCAATCACCTAGATTTGGAATCTATTACTGCCTTGAATAATGGAATGAATGACTTCAATGGAACAATCATTTTTACTTCTCATGACCACGAATTGGTGCAAACTGTTGCAAACAGAATCATTGAAATTACCCCAACTGGCTTTATCGACAAAATGATGCCATATGATGAGTATTTGAAAGACGACAAAATTGCTCAGTTACAAGCAGAATTATACGCGTAGTCATTTACATTTTTGTTGATGAAGGGATTTGAAGAGTTTTTAGCACCAACAAGTTTTTTAGATTTTAATGCGACCATCTTTGATGGATTTTTTGAGAATGTTCCTGAACATTTTAACTCAAAGGAAATTGCAGTATGGTTATATAATCGGATTCGAGATGGATTTATTTATGATCCGTATCACTTAGATTTAAAATCTGAAAGTCTAAAAGCAAGTTTTATTTTCACAAAGAACAGGGCTTGGTGTGTTGAAAAATCAATTCTTTTAGCAGCACTTGCAAGGAAAATAAATATTCCTTCAAAACTAGGGTTTGCCATCGTAACAAACCACATTGGCGTAGATAGATTAACAAACTATTTAAAGAGACCTGAAATTGTTTTTCATGGATTTGTTTCACTATATATCGAAGGTAAATGGGTGAAATGTACACCAGCATTTGACCAAAGAATCTGTAGAATCTCCCAAGTCACTCCCTTGGAATTTGACGGTGAAAATGATTCACTCTTTCAAGCCTTTGAAGGAGTAAGTAAATTCATGGAATACAATCATTTTTATGGAGAATTCGAAGATTT
>JBIKJE010000078.1:0-14659 GCA_044361165.1 Crocinitomicaceae bacterium
ACCCATTTCCCTTTCATAGGTCCTTCTTCAATACCCGCTTTCCATTTCGCATCAAATCCAGTTTCATTAAAGCTAAATTCAATTAACCCTTTACCGTTCGAGACAGTATCTATAAATTGGCCTTTTAGTTTTTCGCCATCCCAATGCCCTTGTATAGTTCCACGATTATATTGTGCAGAGACAAATCCTTCACCAGCAGATTCAAAAGATATCCATCCTTGACCATCATTAAGGTCGTATTTTATAGTGTATTGTATCATAATCTTTCTAGATATTGTTAAAATGCTATTGTCGTTCTATTTTTAATCATCACCAACGATAAATTTGAAATTTGCTTCCATCTCCGAATCTTCGCCATCAAAATATAATCGAATACCTTTATCGCTTTGTATGTCTTGTGTACCAGTAATTCGAAGATTATTGTAAAATATTTCGCTAAATGCATATGAATCATTGTGTGTCCAACAGTCATCAACTAAATCAATAAATTTTAATTTTAGAAATGTAAGATGACTTAAATCGAACGAATTTGCTTCAAACTCATAAGAAATCTGCATATAATTGCTGTGTCTAATGGAAAAAGCTTTTTCGCTGTCATAATTTAAATAGTGATCCAAAAGATTTGGTGTACAATATTTTACTCCGCCAACAATCTGCGTTTTATCTATACCTATTCTAGCTGTCTCGATAAAATCTTCCTGTTCAATCTCAGACAACATAAAGCAATTATTTGATTCATTTTGATTGAAAATAGCAATTAACTTGTTTTTTGCAACAATAAATTCTTGATTATCGTCTTCGAATTCTTCCATTTCAAAAAAAGTGGTTGATTCTAAAAATTCCTGAATTGTTTGGTCGATTATAGCATTGGTATTTTTCGAAATATTAATTTCTGAATCTTCTGAAATGAAAAAGACATCTTCAATTGGATAAGTTGATATTATAGAATATAAATCATAATGTGATAATTTATTTGCTTCTATATCATTAAGCAGACCTTCTAGCAATGGACAATTAACTTTTATTTTCTCCTCATCAAATCTTGCTCTAAATATCCCGACTGCATCATCATTAGAAGGATTTGAAAAAGTAGTCAAGATTAATTCATTTAAAAATTCCCCAAATGATTCAAACGGCTCACTTGCAAATTCTTCAAATGCCGCATTAAACTCTTCAAAGTATTCATCCTTAAGCGAATTAAATACCCAAGTATTTATTCGCCCATTAATTGTAATCTTTATTTGATCCATGGTATCCATATTTTCAATAGTTGAATTTAGTTTCCCCACCCATTTCCCTTTCATAGGTCCTTCTTCAATACCCGCTTTCCATTTCGCATCAAATCCAGTTTCATTAAAGCTAAATTCAATTAACCCTTTACCGTTCGAGACAGTATCTATAAATTGGCCTTTTAATTTTTCGCCATCCCAATGCCCTTGCAAAGTTCCTCGATTGTATTGTGCAGAGACAAATCCTTCACCAGCAGATTCAAAAGATATCCATCCTTGACCATCATTAAGGTCATATTTTATATTATATTTTATCATTTTGATCGATTTCTTGTGTAAAGATGCATGTGATTATTTAAACTATCAACTGCAACTTACTGCAACTAATTAAGTAGTGTTTCTATTAAATTAAAAATTCGTTTATTTGAAAATGCTTACGAAACACGACGGAGAATTTTATCAAAGTATTTTTTACCAATTATTGTGTAAAAAAATTAAGGCAACGTCAGGTCTGAATGTTTCTAATTTCAAAGAGTGCGAAAATTTAGCCGCCTTAATGTTACAGAAAGGGTGTACAATTTCTACGCATACTATCGCTAGATTTTTTGGTGTTTTGCCATTTAGAAAAACGTATCCTGCAACCTTAGATATTTTCGCTAATTATTTAGATTACAGTAATTTTAAAGCGTTTATTCAGCAAGAAAAAGTATTCATCGAACGTGGATTAAGTGCGCCAAATAATCTTTTTGAATTGGGTCAATATTCTTTAGTTGCGCTCGAAATGGCAATTGAATCCAAAGATTTTAAGACCATAAAAGAAATTATTGGTTCTGTTGACATGAATCACCCATCAATAGGAAAACTAACCAGTTTCCTAGGTAGAATGGTTCGAAAATCAAATTGTAAAAAAGAATTGCTTGAAACATTGATTTCTGTTGAAAATGGAAGAAGATTATTCTATGAAAGTTTTGTAGATGAAGATGACCACGAAGAATATTTTTCAAATGCATTGAAAGCATATTATTTTCAGAATGTTTCCACCATCAATAATAAACTTTTTGGCATTTGTTATTTGATATCCAAACAAGTCTATTCCAAAAAGAAAGTAGACGCACAATTACTTCTAGATTTTGAACAACTTAAAGCAAATTTGCAATTTGAACAGTTGCACTTCCACGAAATTTCGCGTTACATAGAAACATCTATACTTATTGATGGCAAGTCTAATAAGCTGAAAAAGAGCTACTCAAACTTCGTGAATTTTTTATTGAATTATGAGCAAAAAATAGACAATCATTCCTTTGCATGGATCATTGCTCGGCCAATTAAAGCGTTGGCTTTCAATGGTATTTTAAGAAAAGCATTAGATTCAAAAGAATTCTCTGGAGCGATATTAAAATGCTACAAAAATTCTGAAGTTGCTACCATCGCTGAATTAATATTGCAGTTTGTGGTGCATAAATATTTTTTTGACCAACTAGAATATCATCCACCGTTAAAGCTCCAGAGCAAAGAGTTTGAAAATGAAAACAATGCAAGAGTGATTATAGAATCATCTACTTCGATCTTGTATGCAGATTCGAAAATCAAAAATTTGATGCAAGACAATGTATATTCCTTTGCTAAGATAACAGGACAAACCTGGGTGTTTGAACTACTTGAATAGAATCAAACTTTCAACTGTATTCCCAATGTCATCGCATAATAATACTGATCGATCGGCAATGGTCGAAATGCGTCAAAATTATGGTCGTAGTGAAGAATGAAAGACCAGTATTTGCTGACGTTGAAGTTTAGATTGGAGTCAAAAAACCACCGAGGCGAACCGAAATGCGCATTAAGCGGAAATTGCAGGAAAGTTGAACCAGAAAAATCTATCGCTTTACTCAATTTAATGGCAAATTTTGCAGAGCAATTGAGTCGAAACATATTTCGATAAACGGTGTTGAGTGCAATGTTTTTAAAGGCAAATGACGGCAGGTTGGGATTCCATTTTTCCGCTTCGTAAAAAACACCAATTCCTGTATATAAATCAGATTTTTTCTTCTCTAAAAATTTAAAACGGGCATTGATTCCATTTAAAAAACGGTATTCCATTCCTTGAATTCCATTCCATTGGTATTGCGTAAAAACATCTGGGCTGACTTTTCGCGAGTCATTGTCTCTAAATCTCGCCTGAAAAAATCCGTTGTTTTCGTTGATCGTTTTGCCATTGAAAGCCATGTCAACCTGACTCAAAAAAACCACCAAATATTTTTTGGGTAAGAAGTAGTTTAGCTCTGTTTTATTGGTAAAATCTATTAACGCTTTCTTTTGTTTTTCGTTTGAAAAACTCAAAGTAGTATAGGCTCTAAATTTTTTGAAAATAGAATCGCTTTCTGTCACTCGATCGATGTTTAAGACCTGACTTTGAGTTACAAAAGAATGGAAAAAGACAATCCAAATTCCATAAATCAATTTATTCATCATTTAATTTTTGAAGGATAATTTTGGCGAGTCGCTCATTCTGGTATTTTCCTTGAATATGTGCGTATTGGGAGTTTTTGAGAATCGCAGATTTAGCGCCATTGGCTGCCCCTGAAATGTGTGTTGATGCAAGAACTTTGATTTTATCTGCCCAGAGATAGGATTGTAAATCGTCTTTCCAACCTAAAGGATTTTGTGCATCATACCCCATGGAAGCATTGATTTGCAGCAGGGAATTTCTTGAGGCATTTCCAAGGGTAATAATCGCTTCTGGCTGTATAATTTCAATTTCTTGCGCTAAAATTTTGCCATGAATATGCACTCCTTTTTGGTCACACAAATTTGTATATGATCCGATGCTGTTGCTGTTAACCCAGCCATTTTCTTTTTCGACGCGGAAAAACAATTTATAAATATCCGTTATGTAAATATTGTATTCATTCAATAATGTCTCAAAAAACGGAATATTTGTGCGCATGGAACCAGTTGGATTTTTCCAATCATCAATTACACTAAACGGCGCCCAAAAACCAATGTCTTTTTTAAAATCAATTTGCCTGCTATTCCAAAAAGGATTTGTGGGCAGGGGAGGAAGTGAATCCATCGCGCAAACCATGATGTTTTTTTTATTTTTTGAATTTGAAGACAAAAAAACAGGTAAATCAATTGCCATCGTAGTGATTGAAGCACTAAAAGCTTGGTAAATTTGAAAGAATGGAGATTTTAGCTTTTCAGCTGTGCTATTTTGTATTGAATTGGGTTTTTGATTTTCAGCATACTGCGCAATTTGATCATAAATTGTATTCAAGCCATTTTCAGGACAAATAAATTCATCTTCAAGCAATTGAATGATTTGTTTTTGTTTCGAATGAATGGCGTACATTTCAAATAGATTCTTTCAAATTCCTACAATCAATTATTTTTTCTTGCCAAAAATGGCTTTTAGAATTTGACCTCCTATTTTTCTTTCCAATCCACCTTTCGTTGTTGGAATGCCAGTTTTTTGGGCAAAACTACTTTTCAATCCTGTAATTCCCAGCAATCTTTTCATTGAAAAAGAAACGCCTAATTTTTCTTTAAATCCAAACATTAGTTCAATTGTTTTTCAGATAAGTTATTAAATGCATCCACTAACTTTTTCATTAATTCGTCCGTGAAATTTGTTGGCTCGGTGATTTGTGCCGTTTGACCTGAAAATTCAAATTGTACCAAATTTTTCTTAAAACGGATAAATAAAAAGGTTTTGCTTCTACCTTTCGGGTGTTTACAAGTAAAGGTGATAAAATTAGGTGTGTAATTGATTTGAATTAAATCTTTAAATCTGGTTTCAATTTTATCGTGAATAACCTTTAAAGTGTCAATATAGGTATCACTGAATTTATTGACTTTTAGAATTTCACCTAGTGCAGCAAAACCCTCAAAACGAACTTTTTCTCCTTTTGAAATTGTTTTTGGAATTCGATCTAAATTGATGCTCGTAACAGCACTAAAACCAATTATTCGTGAGATTTCTTCTGAAAAATTAATCTTCTCTGGCACCAATTCAATGATGTAATTCAATAATTGTGAAATTTGAAAAGCCCTGCTTGACATGTAGGGATCCTGCTGACATTTTCTGAATAAAACTTTTTCCCATTCTTCGTCAAATTCATGGGTGCTGTTTAGCACAATCAGTTGGGATTCATTTAATTCAGGAAGTCTTAACTTTTTAGCAGTTTGTTCTGTCCAATCTCTAAATGAAGGCTCTTGGGTCAGTAATTCGTATATTTTTGGATACGCAATTTGAATACAAACCAATGCGAAATTAATGAGTAATTCGTGGATTTCCTTTTCTTCTTTTTCATCCATTTTCCCAATAATATTTAAAAGGGAAAGTGTATTAATCAACCTTTTAAGAGAACGCGGGTTTGTTCCGACAGATAGTAAAGTTAAATCGGCTAATTTTTCCTTTAGTAAGTCATTTTCTAAAATGCGATTATCGATATAACCAATGTCTTCCAACGAATGAATTAAAAACTTAGTCACATCATAATTGGCAACAGGCATTGAGAAAGGAAGTTGAATAATTTTATCAAAGAAAGAACGAAATTCACGTTCATTTTTTTCTGTTAAAGGTCCAAATTTCGGAATCAATCCTTTTACGACAACCTCATAATCAATTGCTAATACAAATAGACAATTGTCAACTTCGAAGATATTTTTAATGAGTTCTAAAATCTCAACAGCCACTGGTGGATCAATTCGATCTAAATCATCGATGAAGAAAATGAAACCTTTGTTATTATTTCCATGTTTGCGGTCTTCCTCCAAACATTCATTGATGGCGTCTTGCAAAGCGCTTTTAAATTGAAGCAGATTCACTTCACCTTCTTCCCGTTCTAAAAATGAATCGACCAAATCTGTTTCCAATCCAATGGTACTAACCGCCGCTTTTGCACCCACTTTCCCCAATTTAGAAAATAAGCCTTTCACTTTATTGATGGTTGCTTTTGCTTTCGATTCGTGTTTTGATTTAAGGATGGAAAGAATTTCATGGGTCAAACCTCCAATAATTGCAATGAGTGCTTCGTCTTTGCTTTTCATCAACGAATACTGCCACGTATTAACCCATATTCCATAAAATGGTCTTGCCGAATTGACCTCAAGTGTGTTTAAATCTGATTCACACAATCGATGGCGAATTTGATTCAACAGAGACGTTTTTCCACTTCCCCATTCTCCTTGAATGGCTAGGGTTGTTGGCATTTGACACGTTTCAATGAATTGGATTAATGCGTCAGTATATTTGTCAACGCCTAATAAATCTTCAGCGCCCTCTTTGCGCGGTTTATCAATGATATTTGAAGTTTTTTGCATATTAATTATTTGGAAAAATGAAGCAAATTATCTTCACTTTTTAAAGATGAAAAATAATACTGCAGCAACTGAAATTGCTATTCCTAAGGAGAGTAGCAACCACACTATTTTGGAGACCGATTTTTGTTTTGAGCTAATTTTCTTGAATAATGCAGGACTGTTGATTTTTAAGAAATAGCCCCCTTTCTTGAAATCCTCATCTTTGGCTTCGAATGAAACCACGCGAATTCCATATTGAGCCACATGATCAATCAAATTTTGTAAATCATGTTCATTGGTATCGGTATCTTTCGACTCCCAAGATTTTGACACCAACACTTCGATTCCATCGATTGTTCTAAAAGTTTCACCTTTTTCAGTAAAGTGAGATGCGTTAATATCCAAACCTGCATCTTCAAATTCTTTGCGTATCAAACCTGATTGAATTACACCGTAAAGTCTTTCGGTATAAGGTTTGAATAACGATTTATAATTTTTAGGTGCTGCAGGATTTATTTTATCTGGTAAAATTTCTTTCAGTTCCTCAAATGTTACTGATGGATATAATTGTAAAACAGCATCTACAACCCCTAAGGCAGTTCTATTCATGTGTTTTCCATACACTTCAATCACTCCTTTTTTAAGTTCTTTTTGTTCAGCAGGCGTCAATTTTGGAAGTAGTTTCATAGTGAGAATTTAATTAAAGCAAAAGCGGAAGGAATTCTCCCGCTTTAATAACCATTTAGATTTCAACCTCTTCTGCGCCGTCTTCTTGCAACTTTTTGTTTGCAGAAGCCAATGTCATAGAGTCGTAATTTTCATTTGTTTTGAAAGTTCTTCCACTTTTTTGGTAACAAATTTCACATTTCACACCAAACGCTTTTTCAAAACGATCTTCAAATCCTTTGATTGTAAGATTTCCATTTACAGACAATTCTGACTCACCAGAAGGAGAGTAAGAACCATTCACTTTTGAGCGAACTCCTGCAATAGTCATTTCATTATCAATTCCTTTTCCCTCTTCCGTTCTCATAGTTGGAACCAAATATGGATATTCTTTCAAAAATGATTTTTGGAATGATTTTACTTTAATTCTTCCGTTTACTGTTATTTCTGCCATAATACATTTTTTAGTATTCAAATGTACTCTGCAGATTCTTTGAGATTCAGTTTAAGTTGGTTCAACTTATTCCAATTGATTCAAGTAATGAATCAAGAATGAACCATTTTTATTGAAATAAGGAACAATTTTTTCTAGTTTCTGATTGATTAATTGACTCGGAAGTTGATCAAATAAATGGGCAAATAATTTCTTCAATTGATTATGGTCTTGCTGGGTAATCAATCCATTAAATATATATGCTTCACCGATATTGTAAAATAAAATTCGCTGTTCATGAAGTGAAATTTTAGTCATTCTTTTTCCTAAAAAATCATGCAATTCTTCTATGAAATCAAAAGTTTCGACAAGATTGTTTTTCATGTCTAAATACATCAATTTACATGAGAGATACCGAGCAACAGGAAAAACATGTATTTCACTAATTTGTTGGTCAGTCAACGCTAAATTTTCAAATAATATTTTCCCTAATTTTTTTGCTTTAGCTAATTTTTTAGACAAAAAATAATGGCGAAATAACAAGCAATTTCCAAAAATAAAATCCTGTAAATCTTTTAAGGAATTTTCTGGCTTGATATTTTTTAAATAAAGTTCTATTCCGGATTCATAATTTGGAATAGAAAACGAAGGATCAGCGAGTAATTCAAAGTAAAATTCCCTGATGATTGGAAAATGATGAAATGTTTTAAAAAACTGCTCATTATTTGAATTCGTAAGTGTCGAATTAAAAATTTCTTTTGCAAATTTGGATTTTATTTCAAAATCATCTATCGTTTCAAATTGTTCTGTATATGCATACAATGGCTTCAATTCGTTTTCATGAATGCATATAGAAATCAAACTTTTGACTTCTACTCTAGAATTTTGAAATTTTCCATATCCGAGCACAAAAGAATCTATTTCTTGCTGCTGGAGTTCAAAATCATTCCAACTTGAATACCCGCAAAATTCCGCCAACGTATTTAAAGTATGCAAATATGGCCTATTTGTATTCCCTTTCCAAAGAAATAAGCGGTAAATTGTACTTTCAGAAATTCCAGAAAAACCTGAATCTGTAATCAATTCACTAACCTTTTTACAATCTAATTTGGTAAATATTGGAAAACCAACTTGAATACAAATCTTCTTGAAAATTTCCTTTTTATTATACTCAGAAAGTAAATATTTTGGCTTGGGCATCTATCTTTTTTAAAATAAAGATAATCTTAATCTAAAACTTCAACTATTTAGTTAATACTTAAACTAACTTGAACTTTTTTCTGTTTTGATGATTGCGAAAGATGCTGTTTTTAAGGCAAATGCATATGTTGTTCGAAAAACCATGCAAATTGAAAGTCAGACTTGCAATTTGCACGATTTCTTTTAATAAGAAAAAGTTAACATTGTTATCTTAGAATGATACTTACATTTGAGTATGAAAAAAGCATCCCTTATTTTTTTTCTGATATTGAATTCATTGTGTTTTGCGCAACTTCAAGTTGTTCGTGACCCAATTGCGTGTGCTTATGGATTAAAAAACGCAGACAAAAAATGGGTCGTTCCAGCGCAGTACCAAGATATCCAAGTGAATGGAAGTGGATTTTTTTTCTGTAAAGAAGGTGAAAAATGGGGAATTTTAAATCGATATGGAAAAACTTTCGTTGACACAAAGTATGATCAAGTTTATCAACTCAAAGAGAATCAATTTGTACTTGTAAACCGAAAAGTGGAAGACAATGTGAGTCAAACGTATATGGGAATCATGGATACCAACAAAACCTGGATTCTTCCTCAAGAATTTAGTTCCATCCAACAAATTATTCGAGAGCGATTTTTGGTGGTAAAAACAACTTATCCCAAAAATGCACAACCGAAAAACCAATCTACCATTATTGATGCACAAGGCAAATTAATAATTCCATATATAGACGGCATTATACTTTACAAGTACAATGAACAAGAAATATTTTTAGTGGGCGATAAACAAGTGAATAGTCATACGCTTGCGGGAAATGTTCGCTTCATAAATCGTGCGGGAAAAGTACTTTCAGACAGTACCTTCGATATGGGAATGCCTTGTGGAGATAACTTTACGGTGGTGAAGAATAATAAATTCGGTCTTTTTGATCCAGAAGGAAAACCCATTGTTTGGCCACGATTTCAATTTGAGCGAAGCATCTATGAATCAAATACTTCTTTGCCTTGCTTGCATTCCCACCATCAGTTTATTTTTACCGAAAATGGAAAAAAAGGAATCGTAAATGGCAGTTGGAAAGTGATTACTGAGCCCGTTTATGAACGAATTGTTCCCATCAATATTCAAGGACAAACGACATCTCCAGCCCGTTATTTTGGACACCGTTCCGAAAATAACAACTACGAGATGATTGATTTAAATGGAAAAAAAATCACTGAAGCCGACACTTTTTTGACCAAATTGATTCGTCTTCCCAAAAACAATTATTACGCATCTGATGCTTACCGTGTTTATTATTTTTTTGGAATGCGCCAAAACAACGATTTTCGTTGGGGGATCTTGAACGATAAAGGCGAAGTTTTAATTCCAGCGACCAATGCAAACATCATAATTACCAGTAACTATGAAGCTTTGCTCGTGGAGGATTTAAATACAAATATTCCAACGGTTAATAGAATCCTTTTAACAGCGGAAGAAAACTTCAATCCGACATCAGTAACTTTCAAAAATCAATTGGATAGCATTTTTCTTTTTCAATATGAAGAAAATTATTACCCGCTGATTTATGACAATACTGAAAAAATATGGCGACAAGAAATGTATGGATACAATCTGCCTAAAAGTTTTGGTAATTTGTTGCTCATCAGTGGGAGTATGGGTGGATTTATCTATAACAAAACTACCAATACTTTTGACAAAGTGAAATCCATTGATTTGCTAAACGGTGGTTTACCGATTGTTTACACGAAAGAAGGCGTAAATATCATTCATCCCAAAAGAGGGTTTCTTTTCAAGGAATTTCATACTACAATCAACCAACAAATGGCTTCAAAAAATCGCATTTGGGTGCATACCAAAGCAGGAAAATGGCGCATTTATGATACAATTGGCGTGCAACGAATCGATGCTGAATTTGACGCCATGTCCTACGATTGGAATGAAATGATTGTCCAACAAAATGGCAAGAAAGGAATGATAGACGAAAACTATCTATGGAAAATCCCTCCAGTTTTTAGTGATTTATTTCTATTTACAAAAACGTCCTATGTTGGCATCACACCGACCAATCATGTTGGGGTAATCAATATGAATAAACCTACAATCATTGACACTTCCTACACCAGTTTTATTCCTTTATTTTTTGACGTAACCGGAGATAAAATTTACTACAGTCTAGAAAAAAACGGACAATCTTTTTGCTTCGACAAAGATGGAAACAAAGTTTCACTTTCAAAAAAAGAGATACTGATGAACAATTGGACGGAACCGACTAACTACTATTATTTCAATATTCAATGCGCTTACGAACAGAAACAACTGTTGAATTCCCATAAAAACTTGGTATATGATTTTGTCTATCCAACTTATTGGAGCCAAATTCAAGGAAATAAAAGTGCAGTAATCAACGGTGTCCGTGGCTCGAGTTATGATCCTTCAAAATATTTCAAAGCGGAATTTCTCTCTTCCAAAGCAATGACCTTGAGCATCACTCGACCTCCCACTGTTCAATTGGATTACGGAATTGGCAGCGATGCCTCCACAGGTGATTTAGAATTGGCAAACTGGATTTTCAAAAACGACGGATCCAACAAAAGAATCGTGTTTTCAGATCTTTTCAATCCATTGAGTCCCATCTATCAAAAGCAAATTTTAGACGCGATTCAAGAAAATCCGGATATCAAAATTGATTGCAATAAACCCGAAATTCTTTTCGGTGGCGTTAAGCAGTTTTCCTTTCATCCAAAAGGGATCAAATTGTACTTTTTTGAAGGTGAATCGCAAGCGTTTGAATTGATTTTGACCAAAACACAATTGTCTAAAATCCCCAGTGCTAAATGGATTTTAACATATTTGAATTAATAAATTTTCGTGGCGTTTTGTTGGAATGAAAAAAGGGTCAGAAATAATCCGACCCTTTCAATAGTATTATGCTAAATTAAGATTAAGCATTCAATTTGATATGCAATTCTTTCAATTGTTTTTCATCCAATGGCGAAGGTGCGTCAATCATCACATCGCGACCTGAATTGTTTTTTGGGAATGCGATGTAATCACGAATTGAATCTGAACCACCCATAGTAGCAACCAAACGATCTAAACCGAATGCCAAACCTCCGTGTGGTGGAGCGCCATATTCAAAAGCATTCATCAAGAAACCAAATTGTGCTTGCGCTTCTTCTTTGGTGAATCCTAATAAATCAAACATGCGCGATTGCAACTCACGGTCGTGAATACGAATCGAACCTCCGCCCAATTCCACGCCATTCATGGCTAAATCGTAGGCATTGGCGCGAACTTTTCCTGGCTCAGTCTGAATCAAATGAAAATCTTCTGGTTTTGGAGACGTAAATGGATGGTGCATCGCGTGGTAGCGCTCGTTTTCTTCGTCCCATTCTAACAAAGGGAAATCCAATACCCACAAAGGTTTGAAAACATTCGGATTTCTCAATCCCAATTCATTTCCCATGTGCAAACGCAATTCATTCATTTGTTTGCGCGTTTTTTCCAATCCGCCACAAAGTACCAATAACAAATCTCCCGCTACAGCGCCTGCGCGTTCTGCCCATTGCGCCAAATCTTCTTGTGAATAGAATTTATCTACTGAAGATTTGAATGTTCCGTCAGGATTGCATTTCAAGTAAATCAAACCAGTTGCGCCAATTTGTGGACGTTTCACCCAATCCGTTAATGCATCCAATTGCTTGCGTGTGTATTCGGAACAATCTTGGCAATTGATCGCGATTACTGATTCAGCAGCATCGAAAATCGAAAAACCTTTGTTTTGAACCAAATCTGTCAAATACACAAATTCTAAATTGAAGCGAATGTCTGGTTTGTCTGAACCATATTTTTCCATCGCTTCGGCGTAAGTCATTCTTGGGAAAGCTCCTTCAAATTCAACTCCACGTACTTCTTGAAACAAATGTTTGATCAAACCTTCAAAAGTTTGCAAAATATCTTCTTGCTCCACAAACGCCATTTCACAGTCGATTTGTGTGAATTCTGGTTGTCTGTCTGCACGTAAATCTTCGTCACGGAAACATTTCACGATTTGATAATAACGGTCAAATCCAGAAACCATCAACAATTGTTTGAAGGTTTGCGGAGATTGCGGCAATGCGTAAAATTCTCCCTCGTTCATGCGACTTGGAACCACGAAATCGCGCGCTCCTTCTGGCGTTGATTTGATTAAGTATGGCGTTTCAACATCCAAGAAATCTTGTCCGTCCAAATATTTTCTTGTTTCTAAAGCTACTTTGTTTCTCAAACGCAATTTTTGTTGCACCGGATTTCTTCTCAAATCCAAGTAACGGTATTGCGCACGCAATTCTTCTCCGCCGTCTGTATCGTCTTCGATGGTAAAAGGAGGCGTTTTGGCTGCGTTTAAAATCGTTAATTTTTCCACTACGATTTCAATATCACCTGTTGGCATATTGGCGTTCTTGCTAGAACGCTCAATCACAGCACCTTCAATTTGAATCACAAATTCACGACCTAATTTGCGGGCTTGCATACACAAAACTTCATTGTCTTCCAAGTTGAAAACCAATTGTGTAATACCATAACGGTCACGTAAATCCACGAAAGTCATTCCACCTAAATCTCTTGAACGCTGAACCCATCCAGCCAAGGTAACTTTGTTTCCGATATGATTTGCGCGCAATTCGCCGCATGTGTGAGATCTATACATTTTATTGAATTTGAGATTGCAAAGATAAGGTTTGAAAAATGATTTATGAAATATTGATTTAGCAATTCTATGAATGACACTTGATTCCTTTAAAATATCTACTTTTGAATCAAAATTTTCTCCAATGATTACACCCTATAACGACGAATATTTCATGAAACAAGCTTACCAAGAAGCGATGAAAGCTTTTGAAATGGGCGAAGTTCCAGTTGGTGCGGTGATTGTTGCGAATAATCACATCATTGCGCGTGCCCACAATTTGACAGAACAATTGACTGACGTCACGGCGCATGCAGAAATCCAAGCAATTACAGCGGCTGCCAATTCTTTGGGAGGAAAATATTTACACGGTTGCACCTTGTTTGTCACACTTGAGCCTTGCGTGATGTGCGGAGGCGCTTTGTATTGGTCGCAAATTGACCGCGTGGTTTTTGCAGCAAGAGATGAAAAACGTGGCGCTGGAAAATTAGGCGAAAGCATCTATCATCCAAAAACACTGATCTCAAATGGAATCATGGAAAATGAATGCAGCGAACTGATGAAAACTTTTTTCAAATCGAAAAGGTAATATCCAAATTAATTTGTCCTTAAAAATCTATATTTCACTTTCGGATTTAACCGTTTACCATTGTTTGCAATTTTAATTCAAAACTTTGTCTTACTTTGCGATTTCAAAATGGAAAAAGTATGAGTTTGAACATCGATTTACTCGCGAAAATATGTAAAACACCGGGCGCACCTGGATTTGAACAAAAAGTACGTGCCTTGGTCTTGGAAGAATTAGAAGGTTTGGTTGACCAAGTTGAAGTGGATAACATGGGCAATGTTTACGCCATCAAAAAAGGAAAATCAGACAAAAAAGTAATGATCGGTGCCCACATGGACGAAATTGGTTTCATGGTGACACACATCGACGACAAAGGATTTATCCGTTTTCACACCTTAGGCGGTTTTGATCCTAAAACGCTGACTGCGCAACGCGTCATCATTCATGGGAAAAAAGACGTGATTGGCGTAATGGCTTCCAAACCAATCCACGTGATGACGCAAGATGAGCGCAACAAAGTGGCCAAATTATCTGACTATTTCATCGATACAGGTTTGACTCCTGAAGAGGTGAAAGATTTGGTGAAAATTGGAGA
>JBIKJE010000160.1:0-3866 GCA_044361165.1 Crocinitomicaceae bacterium
TATGAGCCACACGATGAGTTTCAAATATTTGATTTGTTGCAAGTTGCTGTTGCTGAAGGACTATTTTCTGCTGAATATTCAGATCGAGTTTATTTGTGTGCCACTTGTAAATCTTCGCACCTTAGCTACAGAGAAACTTGCACCAAGTGTAATTCGACAAACACAGATTCATTTGATATTGTTCATCACTTCCCTTGTGCGTATGTTGGTCCAATTACAGATTTTACCAATGATTTAGATGATAAATTAAACTGCCCAAAGTGTTCTAAAACTTTAAAACACATAGGTATTGATTATGATAAACCATCTGTACTGCATATTTGTAAAAATTGTAATCACAGATTCCAAGATTTCAATGTGCGTGCTAAATGTATGAGTTGTACTCATGATAATCCAGTGGAACAACTTGTTGCGAAAGAGATCTTTACATATACACTTAGTAAAAAGGGTGAGGATGTTGCACTTAGAGGATATTCTTCCACACCGAAAGATATTGAAGAAATCATTGGTACAGTCAAGTTTGATACCTACAAAACAGTAGTTAAGTATGAGGTTGAGCGTATCAGACAAACTGAAGGAAGTTCTAATATTGTTGCCGTTAATATTGTTAATGCGGGTCAATTTTATGCCAAAGTTGGAAGCAATGGTCAGCAAGCTTTTTTACGTGATATTGTGAACGAAATTCGCTCTTCAATTCGCTCCTCAGATATGATCACTTTTTACTCTTCAGAAATCATTTTGATTACAATGAATGATATTCCAAGTAAAATTGTAAATCGTATCTTGAATGATATTTTAGATTTATTGAGGAAGCTAATTGATAATAATTTCAGTGATTTAGCACTTGATATAAATGGTAAATCCCTGCAATTGAATTTGGAAACTACCTCCGAACTTCAGATTAATGAATTGATTAATAGCTTGTAATGAGTGTAAACGAATTCTTTGAGTATTTGCAAGCAATGGGGTTTGCCCGTTTTGCGAGGGTATTCTGGTTTTTCGTATTTTTTGAACTTGTTCGATATGTGTTTGTAGATTTTGTTTCCTTAAATTCAGCGTTTATGAAAAAACGCTTCACAAGAAGTTTAAGAGAGGAGGCAACCTATAGAATGAATTTGGAACAACCGCTTGTTTCTGTTATCATTCCAGGAAAGAATGAGGGTAAACACATCTACAAATTGGTGATGTCTTTGCGAGAGCAGACTTACCAAAACATTGAAATCATTGTGGTAGATGATGGATCGGACGATGATACTCCATTTATTGGAAGGGACATGGAAAAAAATGGATTCATTGATAAGTTTATAAGAAATGAATTCAGAGGTGGAAAAGCTTCAGCAGCCAACTTAGCCTTGCGTTTTTCGTCAGGAAAGTTTGTGGTGCACATGGATGCTGATTGCAGTTACAACAGAGATGCCATTTTCGAAATTATTGTTCCTTTTTATGAAGATGATAGAATCGGTGCAATTGGAGGAAATGTAATGGTAAAGAATTACAAAGATTCATTAGTGACTACTCTTCAAGCGATTGAATATTATGATACGATTTCCATTGGAAGAATTGTTACAAGTCACTTAGGAATTTATCGTGTTATTTCAGGAGCTTTTGGTGCTTTCAAAATGGAAGCCATGCAACAAATTCAAGGTTGGGATATCGGACCTGGACTGGATGGCGATATTACTGTGAAAATTCGTAAAGTTGGTTACAGAATTAAATTTGCTCCAGATGCAGTGTGTTTGACAAATGCACCAAACACTTTTCAAAAACTGGCTAAACAAAGATTGCGTTGGGATAAAAGTTTGATTCGCTTCAGATTGAGAAAGCACAAAGATGTATTTTTGCCAAATCAACATTTTAGTTTTTCAAGTTTTATCTCCTTCGTAGAAAACATTACATACAATTTGATTTTGAACATTAAGTGGTATGTATACGTGATTGACATGGTAGTAAATTTTCCATCGGAGCTTAAATTTGTTATTTATACCAATATTTTATTGTACACCACTGTAAACTACCTGAAATTTCTGGTTTTTTCATTGTTCAGAAGGTACAAAAATGCGCCCGTGAGCTACTTTTTAATTTACATTCCGTTGATGGTTGTTTATTTTGGTTATTTTTTGAGGTTCGTAAGATCCATTGCTTACATTCAGGAAATCTTCCTTAAAAAGTCATATGATGACCCTTGGAATCCACCCAAATCTTCTTCTCAAGCAAAAAAATTGGGAATATAGTTTTGATTTTGAATTAAATGGGTTAATTTTACATGCATGAAATTACTTTTTACTTTACTGTTGATTCTGTTTACTGCTGGTGTGACTTTCTCTCAATTGAGAATTAATGAAGTATTATTCAAGCAAACTGGTTTGTATTTTGACTTTGAGTCAGATTGTTATCCGATGGTTGAATTAATCAATACTTCTACCAATACAATAAATGCGTCTGATTATTATTTAACTGATGATCTAAATGAATTGACCAAATGGCAACTGCCAAGTATCAATCTTGCTGCAAATGGTAAATTAGTCATCTATTTAAGTGGAAAAGGACTTTATGTTCCTGAAAATCATACTAGTTTTAAAGTTGGAAATGAAGAATCTTTGGTTTTATCTAATGCCGGAGGAATTGTAAGTCAAGTTTCGTCTGAAAATCAACATTTAAACTTCAGTTATTCTAGATTTCCAGATGCTACAGGGAACTTTGTGTATGCATTGCCTTCTATGAATGCAAACAATAACGATGGACTTTCAACTTTTCCATCCACTCCAAGTGTTAATTTGGTTTCTGGTGTCTATCCAGTCAATACTGTGATAACATTTGGATCAAATCCATTGCCAATTAAATATACTTTAAATGGCAAGGAAGTGGAGAATAATTCTCAAACTGCTCCAGCTTCTATTAATCTGACAAATCCCAATTTAAGACCAAATAAATTTTCAGAGATCCCAACAAATCCAGGCATGAATTATCCAATGGGTGATTACAGTCAATCACGTGCCGATAATCGTGGATGGGTTGAGCCGTTTGGTAACGTTCCAAAGGCGTTTGTTTTAAGAATGAAAACTTTTTCAACTAATGGCATTGAGTCAGAAGAAAAAGCATACACTTATTTCACATCATTGCCAGCTTATAATCTTCCTATTATGTCTATCATAACTGATAGCATTGGTTATTTTGATGATGAAACGGGAATTTACGTTTACGGTGATTCACCTTTGGGAAATTATGAGTTTCTTGGAAGAAGATATGAACGACCAGCAATAGTTCAATTTTTTGATACTGCAGGGGTTTTTGAAAAAGAAATAGTTCTTGGGACAAGAATTCATGGAAATGGATCCAGGCACGCTGCGCAAAAAGCGTTAAGGCTGTACAATCGTTTTGATTATGATGAAACTACTCTTGAATTACCTAATGGTGATAGAACTGAAGTCGCTGTTTTACGCGGTGGAGGTCATCGACTTGATTGTATTGGACGAGATTACTTAGCAAATAAATTCGTAGGTGACATGAAAATGGATCACGTAAAACCTTTTTTATATGCGGTTTATTTGAATGGCGAGTTTTGGGGGATACATGATTTAAGAGAAAGATTAGAGGCAGATGCTTTTGCGGAAAGATATGGCTTGGACAATGACCATGTTGGTGTTGTAGATCATACCTATTTGCTGACAGATGGATACATTCCTGTTGCTAATGAATTTGAACAAATTACTTTGTTTGCAGAAAACAATGATCTTTCTGTCCCACAGAATTATGAATACATTGCCAGTAAAGTGGATATCGGGTTGTTAATGGATTTATTCTGTTCTGAAATCTTTTTAGGGAATGCTGACTTTCCTAGAACAAATATTTCTTTTTGGAAATACCAA
>JBIKJE010000161.1:0-3700 GCA_044361165.1 Crocinitomicaceae bacterium
TATTTTGGACGGCATTTCCATTGGGTATTTTTGGCGTTGATCGCTTTGTATTGGGTGAAGTTGGTTTAGGCGTTGTCAAGATGCTCACTTTCGGTCAGTTTTTCATTGGTTTCGTGCTGGATAGTTTTACCATTTTCGATAGAACGAGGAATTATTATTATGAATGGTTTTTGCAGATTAAATTACGGAATCAAGCTTATCTTTCAAACTATTAATTTATGTCCCGCAGTATTTAAATCGCCTAGATATTTTGATTTGTTGTTAATTGTATTATTTATTCTATTTTTATCGGACAAATATGAAAACGATTCAAAATGGGTTATTTTATTAAAAACGATGTCACTACTAAATCAAATTTTGTTCACGTTTATTCGGGAATTTCAAAAGATGAATTAGATAAAAAAATAGATCAATTGCTTGTTTCTTCTGGCTATACGATGAAAGAGGGACAAATTGGTCATGCGGTGTACACAAAAGGAAACCGAGTAATGCGTATCCTTTTTGGTGCGTTTGTTAAGTATTTCAAATTCACGATTGTCACTGGTGGTTCTAGTGATTCTGATGAAATAAAATTGGCTGTAAGACAAGAAAGCTCAGGAATGTCCGGTGGATTGATTGGAATGAATCAAGTGAAAAATGAGTTGATCCGATTGGGGCAGATTTTGCAGACGGTTTGAGGATAAACTAATCTTTAAGATACGCTAGCTTGGCGCGCGTGAGTTAATGGTAAGTTCAAAATAAACATGTCATATACAGACAATTTCAATTTTGAGGAAACAATTAGAAAAAAGTCTGTTGTTTTCAATGCAAAATGGTTTAATATATTAGACTTCATAATATTCAATATAACAGTAATTAATTTCATTGTTTGCCTTGTTTTGATATTCAGAATCGCAGACTTAAAAAATCCAAATGAAAAATTTGTTGTCTATACTATTTTGCCAATAACATTAATATTCACATTGTTTTTGTGGTATAAAAAATTGGTCGAAAAAAGGCTTTTAGTTATTGAAACAAAACTGAATAAGATTGAAGCACGCCAAAAAATAACTCAAATGGTCAAATCATGGCAATGGAAAGTTCAAAGGAGCAATGCTAATTATCTTCAGGCTACCACTGAAATGGAGGTTTTCGCTCGTGGAAAGAAAGTAATTATCATATATTGCGACAATAAAATATATTTAAACGTGCTGTCAGACAATTATAAAATAAGGATGCCCGTCTTATTTTCAGATATCTCAATTAAAAAAGATATCGAAAAACAATTAAAAAACAATGAAGGATAGTTATTGAATTTTCGTGTATCGCGAATAAGAATTAATTCAATAAATCTTGGGAAAAATCCAAATTCCACTTAAGTGATTTTATCCGTTAGAATCACTTACAACCGCAAAAACACTGGAAGCGACTAACATGCAATTTTGAAAATTCCAACCTTTATCACAACAATAATCCTTACTTTTGACTCATGGAACTCCGCAAAATTATTCACATTGACATGGACGCTTTTTTTGCTTCCGTGGAGCAATTGGATAATCCTGATTTGCGCGGAAATTTGGGGTGAAATCCAGTAAAAAATGAAGTGATCCTATTGGCTTTGTGACAGAATTAAAAATTGAGATCATTACTTGAAAGTTATATTATAAAGAAACTCGAATAGACGAATGAAAATTACATCAATTCTATTTTTACTGTTGACAATTACTTTTAATTGTAATTCTCAAACACGGGTGCAAAAACATTCAAGTAAGACAAATGCTTTTCGCGTTGTTGGTTTTTATCGCGGGGATATAAAAGAGGTTGAGAAGTTTGAATATGAAAAATTAACCCACCTCATTTACTGTTTTACTTATCTTCAAGGTAATCGAATTGGTTTCAAAAATGAGGATAGCAAAAACACTTTAAAACGTTGTATTGAGTTAAAGAAAACATATCCGCATTTAAAAGTACTCGTTTCGATTGGTGGCTGGGGTGGTTGTGAAACTTGTTCTGATGTTTTTTCAAACGAAGCAGGTCGGAAAGAATTTGCAATTTCCGTGAAAGAAATGTTAGCAGAATATAATGCAGACGGCATTGATATTGATTGGGAAAGTCCTGTAATCGGTGGCTATAAAAACCACAAGGCATCTCCAAACGATAAACAAAATTTTACAGCACTTTTGCAAGAACTAAAGAGAAGCCTGCCAAAAAAATCAGAAATTAGTTTCGATGCAAATTCATTTAAAGAATTTATTGATTTATCGATTGATTGGAAAAATGTAATGCCCTTAGTTGACTTTGTTAATTTAATGACTTACGGTTTACCTTCCGATAAAAGCGGTCATACTGGCCACCACACAGCATTATTCTCTTCTCCTTATCAATCAGAAAGTATCGATAAATCCGTTAACTATTTGGATAGTTTAGGGGTGCCATTGAATAAGATAGTAATAGGCGCCGCATTTTATTCATTTGTTGTGCAAAATGTTGACAGTTTAAACAATGGTTTAGGTCAGCCAGGTAAATTTAAATCAAATGTCAATTATAATCAGCTAATTGAAAATTACACTGAAAAAGAAGGTTTCAATTACTATTGGGACAGTATTGCAAAAGCGCCGTATTTATACAATTCAGAACAAAAAATCTTTGTGACGTTTGATGACAAAGCTTCAGTAGCGCTAAAAACGCAATATGCCATTGACAAAAAATTAGGTGGTTTGATGTTTTGGAAATTGAACGGCGATACCTATTCAAATGGTTTGTTAGATACTATTGACAAACAATTAAAATTGATTAGTAGACGAAAATTGTAAGCGTTGATATATTAAAACTATTGTAAAAGGAATTTTAAATTTCTTTTGTTCTCTGAGAGATCAATAAAAAATACTCTTCTAAAAATCCAACTTCCACCTAAGTGATTTTATCCGTTAGAAACACTTACAACCGCAAAAACACTACAAACAACCAACACGCAAAATTTAAAAATTCCAACCTTTATCACATCAATAATCCTTACTTTTGATTCATGGAACTCCGCAAAATTATTCACATTGACATGGACGCTTTTTTTGCTTCCGTGGAGCAATTGGATAATCCTGATTTGCGCGGGAAACCGGTTGCCGTAGGCGGAAATGCTGAACGGGGTGTAATCGCAGCTGCGAGTTATGAAGCACGGAAATTTGGGGTGAAATCAGCAATGAGTTCTAAGATTGCGGCGAAGAAATGCCCGCAATTGATTTTTGTGAGACCTCGATTTGAGCGCTACAAGGAAATTTCCAACGCCATTCACGAGATTTTCTCCAGGTACACCGACGAGATTGAGCCACTTTCGCTCGACGAAGCTTTTTTGGATGTGACTTTCAATAAAATTGAACTAAATTCTGCCACATTCATCGCGCAATCGATCAAAAATGACATCAGAAACGAGCTGAATTTAATTGCTTCGGCAGGCGTTTCGTACAATAAGTTTTTGGCGAAAATGGCTTCAGATCAAGACAAACCAGATGGACTTTACATCATTCGCCCGAAAGAAGGAATCAATTTCATCAATACGCTTCCGATCGAACGCTTTTTTGGTGTCGGCAAAGTGACAGCTTTGAAAATGCACGAATTGGGAATCACCAACGGCAGAGAATTGAGAAATTTCAGCCTCGAATTTTTAATCGATCATTTCGGAAAATCAGGAAAGTATTTTTACAACATCGCGAGAGGAATCGACCAT
>JBIKJE010000079.1:0-13949 GCA_044361165.1 Crocinitomicaceae bacterium
AATCCTTTGACTTATCTGGCTGCAGGTTTAATGTACACCTACCAAAATGTGCTTTCTGAACAAATTTCAGCAAGTTGTACTTACGAAATAAGTTGCTCCGAAATCACTAAAAAGTCTATCGAAAAACATGGATTAATCAAAGGAACGCTCATTGGTTTGCATCAATTAACTAATTGTTCTAGATCAATTACCAAAGACCATTGTGATCATGTTATTTCTCCTGACAACAAAATAATCAATCGCGTTGAATAAAATTTTAAATACTTGCGCTTTCGTTATTGTCTTTGTGGTAAACAATCTCTTTGCACAAATTGACTTGCCTTTTGTTTCGCACTTAGGAAAAAGCAATTTGGAACGAGAACACTTATCTTATTTAAAAAGTTTGAATGAAACAGACAGTGTATGCTATCAATTTGCAAAGTATTACTTACAATATCCCGATGATTCACTGTTTTTTATTTATTTCAAAAAATCAAGCGATCAATTTTTGATAGATTCAAATGCTGTAAATTTTGCAAGTATTCAATTTACACAAAACTCAAAAAGCAGTTTTTGGTTTGATACCTGTCTGAAACAAAAAGCCGAAATTCCACGAATCACCCAACAATTGTCAATAATTCAAAGTTCAATTATCAATCCTAAAGAATTTGATTTCAACCTATTGCCAGAAAAATTGCAAGTAGATTTTCAAAAATACCAGAAAATTTCTGCTAAGAAACCAATTGTTGCGCTTTCGCTTTCAGCGGTGATACCTGGATTAGGGAAGTTGTATATTGGAAGTAAAAAGTCATTTGGTTTAACGCTGCTTTCCATGACTGTTTTGGGACTTCAAAGTTATGAAAGTTACCATAGCAAGGGCATTGCACATCCGTTGACAATCATCAATTTAGGTTTTTTTACAACTTATTACGCGGTAAATTTACTGGGAAGTTACAGAGAAACAAAACTGAAAAAGAAAGAAATTAAAACCCAATATCTCATCAATGCGACCAATTATTATCATTATAAATATCGTCCTTCTTTGTATTGAAAGTTGTTATGCTCAGCAAAATTTCGAAAAAGATTTGTTAGATTTTGAAAGAAGTATTTTTCAAACGTCAGACATTTGGAAGAAAAATGAATTGCTAGTTCAAAAAATTCAATTTCTTGCAAAAGCTGATTCAATCGATTTAAAACTGCAGGCAGAAATAGAACGTGTTGATCCTAACTATTTGTCTGATTCAATGCGTCAAATCTTCACTTGGAATGCAATGTTGGTTTCCTTTTTCAATAAGGAAATTTCATTGACTGTTTATTACATTGAATCCTTTGAAAAATTGGAAAAAGAACCTTCAACAGGATTTTTGGCCCTAAAATATTTGACCTATTTGGATTACGACACCACAACTGCTTCTCAACTTAAAAAGGAATTGATTTTAAAAGATACTATTTTTTACGGATTGAATTGTGTTGACGAAATCAAAGCATACGAAATGCGACACAAGAAAATCAAACAGTATGCAGCATTTGTTCCTGGTGCAGGAATGATGTTGAATGGTAATGTTGGTAAAGGATTAATTTCTTTATCGCTCAATACAGCAACAATTTTTGCACTTGACTATTTGATCAAAGGGAATTTGTATATCAATGCTTTCAGTTGGGGCACTAACTTAGTGGGGAAATTTTACATTGGAGGTACCAATTTGACTCGAACATTGATTCAAAAGAAAGAATCATCACAAAAAAATAAGCTCGCACAAACATGCGAGCTTACAATTGAAAATATATTTAAGAAATATCCTTTAGAAATTCGATAAATTATTTAGTGATTTTAATTGTTCCTAGGTAACCAGTACCTTTTCTAAAATCACCACTCAAACCAACATAATAGAGCATCGGAAAACAAACAAGTGAAGCTGTACAACCTGCTGCTGTCAATAAAGGTTTAAATGTAATTCGAGAAGAGTTTATGAAATATTGATTATCATAAACTTGAATTGATAGTGGATTTACAGATTTTCTATCTTTTTTCTCCACACTTGCAGAGTTAACAGTTACTTCCTTTTTACTTGAATTTCCTGATTTCTTGTCAAAGCTTGCATATTCAAATTTGTCACGAATTTCGGCATTCTTTTTTGATTTTTTTCCTGATTTTGAATTCGCATCCGCTTTCATTGTGGAACCGTAGATTACATAAAAGTTATTTGGGTCTGAAACCACACGTAAATCTTTTATGCTTGTACCACTATAAGTAATTGATCGATCAACATTTGAAGCCCAAACAATATCGCCTTTGGTGTTTAAGTTGAAAGCAGTTACATTTCCTTTGCTACAGTAATATCTTGTTGTACAAGAAGTTCCACCACTTGAATTGGTTGTACAAGTTGTCACAGAGTAGTTATACATTTTTGAACAAAAAAGTACAATATGGTCTTTGTCAAGAATTTTAGCTAACTCGATTTGATAATGGTCATCTAGTGCTTCCTCATCCATTTTTTTAGCTTCTGCACCTTTACCTTTTCTTTTGTCTTTTTTCGAAACTCTAGTTGTCTTTTTGTCTTCAACATCATTCTTAAAAAGTTCGTCTAGCGTACTTTTATCAAAGTAAGAATAATTTGGCTCTGTCATTTCACCAGCTTTAATTGTTGTGAAGAAGATTCCATGAGTTCTATTTCCTGAAGGATCTTTTTCCATATCATTGAAGAAACCATAAAGTCGAATATCATCACCTTCATTAACCAAATTGAAATTGAAGACATTCATTCCATCGTACTTAATAGTATACAAATCAGTCTCACTTGTCTCAACATCAACAATATTTAAAATCGAATAAGAAGTATGTTCTCCTTTTTTAGCTTGCTTACGCTCTTCTTTTGACATTGAAACATTGGATTTAATGTACAACTTTCCGTCTGGTGTAAATTGATATTCTGAAGTAAGTCCGTATGATCTGGAAATCTTGATTACATCCATATCAAATTTTCCTTTGTTCGTTTCCTTAAATTCACTATCGATTGTAATATACTCGAATACAATACTTTCATTTTTATTTTGACCTGTTTCACAGCCGATTAAAACATTGGTCTCATCTGATTGAGAATTTTTAATAACGACTGAAAGCGCCCCATAACTAGATTGTTTTGTTGAAGGATTTTTGAATGCTACCACTTTTTTAAGTTTGACTTTTTTTCCTAATTCCAAGTCAAATGATTCTGCATAAACTTCTACTTGATCTTTAGTTGATTTAGTCCAAAAAACAATTAATTCATCTTTCAATACAATTACTTGATTGAATAACATCCCTTTAAGTTTACTAGATCTTGATTTATCTTTAGGACTATTCAATACAATTTCATCCACTTTTTTCATTGTCTTACGATCGAATGAAAGCAATTTGATTTTCTTGTTCTGCTTTTTAGGTCTGTAAGCAAGGTTTTTATACAAACCATAAACATAATCCTCAGATGATCCAACAAAATCATTAAAGAATCCATCTTTAGAATTATCATAAGTCATCTTGCTTGACCATTTTAACTCAAGGTTTTGAGCGGAAAGTTGTGAGAAAATTGAGGCTGTAAAAATAAGTAAGGCAATAATTTTTTTCATAAGTTTTATTTGTAATTTTTACCAATATTAGTAAAAAATCAAGTAATGAACAAAAATCTATAAATCAGTTTGCATTGAAATTTGAGGATTAATTATTCCAATCTACGCTCTAAAATACTTAAAGATGTTTCAAACGGACTCTAAAAATGGGTGTTTATATCGAATGTTTGATAAAGAATCTTCATCTTCGATAAAATATAACTTCTATCAAAAATTATCTCATTTTCTGACGTTTTAACAAATACTTGAGGAGTACATCATCATATCCTGCCTCAATATCTGCAGGCATGAAATCAATTTTGTAATTCGCACATTTCAACTTGATTTGCTCAAAATATGCTTGAATGGCTTCTGCATATTTTTCTTTCATTGCCGCAGGTTGCAATTTCAATCGTTCACCCGTTTCCATGTCCACCAAGGTATATGGACGATTTTCTAATTCAAAGTCAATTTCTGTTTTCTTGTCAACCACATGAAAAACAATGACTTCGTGTTTGTTGTGTTTCAAATGCTGCAGAGCTTGAAAAAAGGCAGTTTCTCGTTCTGGATCATCCATCAAATCAGTGAAGATGACCACCAAACTTCGCTTGTGACACAATTCTGCAATGTCGTGCAAAGCTTGAATAGAATTCGTGTTTTTTTTCTCAGATTCATTGTAAATTTTCAAGTGTTTTTCCAATTCACTGTACAAATATCGGTGATGCGTTACAGAAGATTTTGCTTGAGTTTGCAAATCCAATTTATCAGTAAACAACGAAATTCCTACAGCATCTCTTTGGCGTTTAAGCAATTCGATAATCGAAGCTGCAGCGTAAACAGAAAATTCCAATTTTGAAACTGGTTTGTGTTGCGGAAAAAGCATAGAACTAGAACAATCAATCACGATTTGGCATCGCAAATTTGTTTCTTCCTCGTACTTTTTGGTGAACATTTTATCTGTTCTTGCTGCCAACTTCCAATCAATGTGACGCGTAGATTCGCCAGTATTGTATAAACGATGTTCAGCAAATTCAACCGAAAAACCATGAAAAGGACTTTTGTGCAAACCTGTAATAAAACCTTCAACAACTTGTTTAGCAAGCAATTCAAGATTTCCAAAATTGGCCAATTTCAGGCGATCAATGGTCTTATTCATGTCCCGAAAATACGGATTTTTTTTCAAAATTAGCTCAAAACAAACATTTTCGGTCTTTAAATATAGAGGTGCTAGCCCCTCTAAATTGTGTTCCAAAAGCCCGTAATTTTAAGATATTCAAATTTTAATACAATCAACAATGAACAAAATTTTACTTTTTATCTGCGTAATGATTATCAAAAGTGGCTTTTCGCAAGTCACATACAACGTTTTCAATGCTGATTTTAGTACGCCAAATTCATCCACTTGGAACAATGGAACTGATGTAGCAATCGGTTCTTCAATTTGGAAAATTGCCAATAACGGAAACTGTGGTGGACGTTTGAATTCTGGTTATCTTGAAATTACAACTAGAAGATCTAGTTCCGCACATGGTCAAGGATTTGCCTATGTCGAATCTAGTGGTACAAATTCGCAATATAATAATACCTATTACAACTCAACACTTGCTAGTAATCAAGGAATTGTCACATGGACCTTCAATATGCGAAGAGAAACTTCCGTGAGTACTTCTAGTGGATTTAGTTGCTCTAGTTCTTCTAGTCAAAATTATATTACAACAGGTTTGGCTTTTATTTTAGCTAGTTCGGAATCTGGTGGAATTCTAAGTTCGACAAGCAATTGTAATCAAAATGCAACAGCTGATGGTTATGCCGTGATTTTTGGAGGAAACACAAGTGGTTCTAGTATTCGTCCGCAATTGGTTCGATTTGAAAACGGTTTACACAATGGAAATAGAACCGTAATCGCCAATTGGGGCACTGCGATTCCAATGGCCAACTATATGTCCATCAAAGTAACTTATAATCCTGCAACGAATGCTTGGGGATTACAAGCAAGAAGCGATGGTACCGGATCTTTCGCCAATCCAAATGCTGGAACTTATGGCACAGCTGTGACGGGAACAGATGGAACTTACACCAACCAATCTTTGAAATATACAGGCGGTTACATGCAATCAGGTTGCATTGGAAACTGTGATGAAGCATCAAGCGGATACATTGCGCGATTCGACAATTTGAATGTTGCAGTTACAATTACAACACCCAATTTTCAGAGCACTTGGATGTCTTCTGCCATTGACCAAACTTGGTGCGCAGGTGAAACCAAAACAGTTTCTGTGAACGTTAAAAATACTGGATTGCAAACTTGGACAAGTGGTGCCGCAGGAAACAATGTAAACTTTTCAGCTTGGGGAAGTTGGCAAAGTGGCCGCGATTCAAATCCAAGATTATCTCCTTTTGCTGGACTGGCAACAAATGGAACGCAAGACGTTTCTTTCACTTTAACAGCGCCTACAACTCCTGGAACATATACGATTTATACAGACATAGTTCAAGATGGCTCTTGTTGGTTTGCAGACAACAACGGCACATGCGGACCTGGAAATTCGGAATTTTCATATACAATTAATGTAATTGCACCTCCTACTGCACCAACTTTCTCCAATTCTGCTTCACTTTGCGGAAATGCAGACACACAATTTAACGCTTCTTCAGGCACAAATAATATCGCTTATTCAATCGAATCTGGTACAGCAACGGTAAATCCTGCAACAGGTTTAGTTTCAGCGATCACAGGTTCTTTTATAATTCGCGCAACAGCAACAAACGCTTGTGGTTCAGAATTTACTGATTTAGCGGTAACTGTTAATTCATTGCCGAGTGCACCAACAATTTCTACAAGTGGAACTACCAATTTATGCGACAATGCGACAGTTGAGCTTACATCTTCAGAACCAAATTCAATCGTTTGGTCTAACACTGCTTCGACAGCTTCCATCACAGTGAGTCAAGCAGGAAACTACTTTGTTACTTTCACAGATGCCAATGGATGTGCAATAAACTCTCTGCCCGTTTCTGTTACGCAGAATACTTCTCCAGCTACACCACAAATCAACGCTTCGGGCGCAACAACATTTTGCCAAGGTGGAACTGTTAATTTAAGTACTACATCAACAGGAAATTTACTTTGGTCAACAAATGAGACTTCTAATACAATTACCGTGGGACAATCTGGTGCTTATACTGTTTCAGCAACGGAAAATGGTTGTACTTCAACTTCTTTACCAATTGATATTGTTGTAACACAAGGAATCACTGTACCAACCATTGCAGCATCTGGTCCAATCACTTTTTGTGAAGGCCAATCAGTCACTTTGACATCATCAGAAAATACTCAAATTCAATGGTCAACTAGCGAAACTAGCACATCCATCACCGTAAACCAAAGTGGAACATACAGTGTTACACTGACGATTGGCGGTTGTTCAGCAACTTCGACACCGGTTCAAGTTATTGTCAATCCAAATCCAGCAATGCCAACGATTTCTGCATCAGGCGCAACCATTTTTTGTCAAGGAGGAAATGTCCAACTTACTTCGTCTGCATCGACAGGTAATTTGTGGTCAACCAATTCCCAAAACCAGACTATTACTGTTACCAATGCAGACAATTACTTTGTAACAATCACCGATGCTAACGGTTGTAGCGCTACTTCAAATACCATTTCAGTAACTGTAAATCAATTGCCTGATGTTCCAATAATCACCGCAAATGGGCCAGTAACATTTTGTGAAGGCGAAGATGTAACACTTACCTCATCGAATGCAAACGGATTTGCGTGGACCAATGGTGCAAACACTCAAGCAATTACTGTTTCAAATTCAGGAATTTATGCAGTCACTGTTACCGATCAAAATGGTTGTAGCAATAATTCAGCAAATACAACAGTAACGTCAAATCCTCTTCCAAATGCGGTAGCTAGTTTGGCTGCGAATGGTATTTCAATCAATGCCACACCCGTTGGTGGAGCCACATACAAATGGATAAATTGTGCAACAAATACAATAGTTGCAGGACAAACGACCACCAATTTTGCACCAACACAAAACGGAAGTTATGCGGTGATTGTGACAACGCAAGCAGGTTGTGCGGATACATCAAATTGTGTTTCCGTAAGTAAATTGTCGATTGCAGAATTGAACAGCAATGATTTCACGATTTATCCCAATCCAGCACAAAATGAGATTAATGTGCAATTTAACCAAGGCACAACGCCAAACTACCTATTGCAATTGATGGATTTAAATGGCCGAATCATTTCGCGTTTTGAAGTTAAAAACAACATTGAAAAAATCAATACAAAGGATCTAGATCGCGGAGTTTATCTTATTCTCATTCAAAATAATTTGGGAATGACTGTTCAAAAAATTGTACTCGATTAATGTGAATCAACTACTTATTTTGAAACCGGCTAGATTCTTCTGGTCGGTTTTTTTATTTGCCAAAGGTTATTTCCATGTTCCTTTTTCGATTAAAATTCCATGCTTTTTAATCTCTTTCAGATAGAGCGCGGCTTCGTATTCTCCATAATTGTTGGCAATGAATTTAGCCGCTTTTTTCGCTTGAACATTGGCATCAATTGCATCACCCTTTCTGTCTGCGATGTATAAGAACCAACTGTATCTGTCCCAAGCATGATAATTCAATTCTCTGGTACTTCCATTTGTAACAGAATTTAAGTTCACCAGGTAAAAGATAGAATATGAATGAACATAGGACAAAATCATAAAAAATGAAAAAGCAATCAAAAAAAAGAAAGATTGAATTTTTGATTGAAATTTTGATTGAAATATTTTAAAAAGGCTAAAAACAGAAAATCCAAAAACCATAATAAAAAGTAATGGAAAACCAATAATTCTTGGTCCTGCAGGCCAGTATTGAAATCGAAATAGAATATAAATGGCAAATAATGAAAAGGTAAATGTAACCCATGCATTAGTTGAATTTTGTTTCATTTTTTGAAACAAAAATATCAATCCATGCACGAACATTAATAAGGTCCCAACGATAAAGATGATTGATGCAAAAGGCCAATGAACAAATTTGAAAGTAATTCCAATAATAAAAAGAATTGCGCCGATGATTTTTAGTGCCTTCATGCTAAAAAAATTAAGAAGATTGATTTTCATTTATCGGTATAAGATTAATGATAAATTCTCAATTTGAAAAATGAATGCCCTAGAGAGAAGTAATATAACTAGGTTTGAAAAATGTTATTTAAAAAAAAGATACCAGCGCAAAACACTGGTATCTAATTGTATCATTTAGTAAAATGAAAACTATTTCAAATCAAATCGATCTGCATTCATTACTTTATTCCACGCAGCGATGAAATCTTTTACAAATTTCTCCTTCGCATCACTACTTGCGTAAACTTCAGCCAAAGCGCGTAGTTCAGAATTTGAACCAAAAATCAAATCAACTCTTGTAGCAGTCCATTTTACATTTCCAGTTGCTCTATCTGAACCTTCAAAAAGATCTTTGGTTTCGTTTTTTGCTTTCCAAACCGTATTCATATCCAAAAGGTTAACAAAAAAATCATTGGTTAATGAACCAATTTGTTGAGTCATAACTCCCTCCTTAGAAGCATTATAATTGGCATCTAACATTCTTAATCCACCTACCAAAACAGTCATTTCTGGTGCAGTCAATTTAAGCATTTGTGCTTTGTCAATCAACAGTTCTTCAGCTGAATAGGTGTATTGTGTTTTCATGTAATTTCTAAATCCATCTGCCATTGGCTCTAAAAATGCCACTGATTTGATATCTGTTTGTGCTTGCGTTGCATCCATTCGTCCAGGAATAAATGTTACTTCCATTGGAAATCCTGCATTCTTAGCAGCCAATTCAATAGCGGTATTTCCACTTAAAACAATTAAATCTGCCATTGAGATTTTTTTAGTACTGGATTTAGCATTGAAACTTGTTTGTATTTTGCTTAAAACACCCAACACCTTTTTCAATTGAGTCGGGTTATTCACCTCCCAATTCACCTGAGGTTCAAGCTGAATGCGCGCACCATTAGCTCCTCCCCTTTTATCCGAGCCTCTAAATGTGGATGCAGATGCCCAAGCAGTTTCAACCATTTCGTTGATTGTCAAACCAGAATTTAACAGCATTTTTTTCAACTCTTCGATATCAGAGGTATTTACTAATTCATGATTCAAAGCTGGAATTGGATCTTGCCAAATTAAATCCTCTTTAGGTACCTCTGGTCCCAAATACAAATCGTTTGGTCCCATATCACGATGCGTCAACTTAAACCAAGCGCGCGCAAAAGCATCTTCAAATTCTTTTGGATTTTCATAAAATCTTCTAGATATCTTTTCGTATGCAGGATCGAATCTCAATGAAAGATCGGTTGTTAACATGGTAGGCAATTGTTTTTTGGACGGATCAAATGCATCAGGCACGCTTTTAATGCCTTCTTTAGCAACCCATTGGTTAGCGCCAGCAGGACTTTTTGTCAATTCCCATTCGTTCTCAAAAAGATTCGTGAAGAAACCATTTCCCCATTTAGTAGGTGTTGATGTCCAAGTAACTTCCAATCCAGAAGTGATCGCATCGGCTCCTTTTCCAGATTTATACGTACTTTTCCACCCAAATCCTTGTTCTTCAATACTTGCAGCTTCAGGTTCTGGTCCAACATTACTTGCAGGACCTGCTCCGTGCGTTTTTCCAAAAGTGTGTCCTCCGGCAATCAACGCTACAGTTTCCTCATCGTTCATACCCATGCGACCAAAAGTTTCTCTGATGTCTTTTGCTGCTGCTACAGGATCGGGATTACCATTAGGTCCTTCTGGATTAACGTATATCAACCCCATTTGCACTGCTGCCAAAGGATTTTCCAATTGACGATCGCCAGTGTATCTTTTATCTTCTAACCATTTTTTTTCAGCGCCCCAGTAAATATCCTTTTCTGGTTCCCAAACATCTGCTCTTCCTCCTGCGAATCCAAAAGTTTTGAAACCCATGGACTCAAGTGCAACATTCCCGGACAAAACCATCAAATCTGCCCAAGAAATTTTACTTCCATATTTCTGTTTGATTGGCCAAAGTAATCTTCTAGCTTTATCCAAATTGCCATTATCTGGCCAACTATTTAAGGGCGCAAATCTTTGTTGTCCAGCACTTGAACCACCACGACCATCTCCAGTTCGATAAGTTCCAGCACTGTGCCATGCCATTCGAATGAACAATGGGCCATAATTACCAAAATCAGCAGGCCACCAATCTTGCGATTTAGTCAAAACCTCTTGAATTTCTTTTTTCAAGGCAAAATAATCCAACGAAGTGAATTCTTTGCGGTAGTCGAAAGAAGTTCCCATTGGATCTGATAAAGTCGAGTTTTGTCTCAATACACTTAAATCCAATTGATTCGGCCACCATTCTCGATTGGAATTACTCGTTTTTACCTCCACTTTTTCTGCCTCTTTCGGATTGACGGATGCATTTTCCTTTTTGGAATTTTTACCAAAATGAAAAGGACATTGTCCCGTGGATTCACTTACACTCTCCTGAGCAGAAAGTGAATAAGACGCTATAAAGCTAATTATTAGTAATTTATTTTTCATTTTACCAAAATTAAATTGTTTTACCCAAAGGTAGTCGCTATTAAACTATAAACACGATTGATTTAATTTATAATTTAATTGATAAAATCTATAATAAAGAAAGTAGAAAAATTCAGAGCAAAAAAAATCCGAAGTTCATTTCAAAACTTCGGATTTTAATTTCGGTATTTTCAGCAAACTATTTTCCAGTATAACTTTTAAATAATTCCATCAATGCATTAGGATCTGTGATTCCTTTCATTTTTTTATTCAATGCTTTCAAGGTTGGCGTTTCGCTTTTTTCTAAAACAATTAAGTATTTAGAATCATTGCTCCATTGTTCCACCAAATCAATTGCTTTTTGTTTGTCTGCTTCTTTTTTGATTTCAGCTTCTTTTTGGTCTAAAATCAATTCCATAGCACGTGCAACTTCTGGGAAATTAGCGATATAACCAACTACAGGAACAGCTGTTTTGATGTCTTTCACACGGTTCCACTCATTTTCAACTTTTCTGTGAATGGCAGATAAACCCATCATGTCGTTTGAAGAAGCATATCCTGGATCAACATAATCTTTGTATTTTTTGTCTAACAAAACAGCTGCAGGAATTTGAAAACTTACAATCGGTGAATTTGGATTTGGAACATATTCTCTTTTGGAAAACACATCTCTTTCTTTGTAGGCGTCATTTTCAAAATAACCTTCTTTACCCGTTTTGTATGCCGCTTCGATGTCGAAATAAATTGTATCAAGCGCATCACTCAAAGTCATGGCACCTTTATAGAAATACATGTTTTTAGGATTTTTACGAACTTCTTCTGTTCCAAATAGGTAATAATTCAAGACTTTTTCAGTTCCATACTTAGATTTATACAACTCAGAACCTAAATTCCAGTTGATATAATCTTTTACAATTGCATCACCATTAGAGTTTTTGTAAACCATGGTTGCGCTGATTGATTGATATGTGTACAATTTCTTAAACGCTATGATGTCAATTTCCATCAAAAAGTTTGTGCTAGCCTCTAATTTATCATTCAAAGGAATAACAAATTTTTCACCTGTTTTCAAGAGTGTTTTGGTTCCATTTTGTACCTTGTAATATTTCACTTGCGCAGTCAACGGACTAACAACCGCTAACGACAAAAGTAAAAGCATCATTAATTTTTTCATTTTCATCATTGATATTTTTTGTTTGGTGCAAAAGTATGGAATTTATGGTTTGGTGGGTGAAAAAATTAAATTTGGATTGCTGTTTTCTGGATTACTACTTTTAAGAGTTGAATATTATTTCGCGAACTAAAAATTAAAGTATCATTTTAATTATGATCATCTTTTAATTGAATTTCAATTCTTTGCTTTTTAAGTTTTTCGGCTTTTCATGACCAACTTCTATCCATTCAATTTTTGACTATTGGATGAACTTGCTTTTTGCCATCAATTGTCAATTCCATCATATAAATTCCGCTGCTTATATTGGTAAAAGGGATAAATTGACTTCCTGCCCCAGATTGATTCAATATCGGTTTGCCTGATAAATCAAAGACATTAATCTCACATTTCGCATCATTACCTGGATTGACTGTGAGTTCACTTTCCACTGGATTAGGATAAAATTCAATGTTTTGCAATTGTTCTTGATTTATACCCACAAATGCCGCTCCATAAACATTGCTGATCTTTACATCATTCACCCATTGATTTTCATCGGAATTCCAGTTTTGTGCGATCAAATCATTTTCCGTTCCGTCATTGTTGTTTGTAAAGTTAACTTGAATGTTATTTTGCCAAGCATTTTCCACTGAACTCCAGCCCTCATTTAGTTTTCTAATTAGCTGCTCTTGAGCATTGTACTCATAAGTGATCAACAAAGAATTCTGCCAAGCATTATTTTCCCAAACTTCTTCCGCTTCAATCTCAATTTTGTTAAAAGAAGTATAGGTAAAATCAACTTTTTTATGGGGAATCCATGCAGTATTTGCAAGATCTCGATTAGAAATTAATGTTTGAGTCAGAATGCCATTCGATAAAACATTTTCCTTCTTGGTAGATTCTTTCCAGATTTCTTCTGCGACAGACCAGCTTTTTACCTCAGTAACAATCAAATCATTTGAACTATCATAAGAAAATTGTTGCAGTTCCTCATTTTGCCAAACACCATTCAAATAAATTTCCCACATTGTTTCAATTAACTTTTGCTCAGAATCATAAGTATTGGTTTGTCGGCGCTCATTTTCCCAAACATTACTTTGTGGATTTCTTACAGAAGAGATCCTCTGAACGATTTGCTGATTTGAATTATATGAATAATCGATTTTAGAATTTGCTATCCAAAAACCTTGATTATCTTCAACTTCGTTAAATTGAACAGCCAAGGTACCATCGGCATTATAATGGAAAATGTTTCTATACATTGATTTCCAAACATTATCAACATATTCATCTGCATATTGCTCGACGAGATATTGACATGTTATTTGGTTAATAGAAAAGAATAAAATTAAGGTTAGAATCAAATTTTTCATCGTAAATCAGCTCTAGTAAGATGCTAATTTAATTAAAATCTGGTAAGTAAAAAAAAATTAAGCGAGAATTCCAATAAAATAAATTGCTTCTGCATGCGCAGTAAATTCCTCTTTAAAATCAAACTTTTATAAGTCTTTAAAGGGATCATAACAAATACCTGTGGAGCTAAATCTAAGATTTTTTTTATGACCTTTGATTCCTAAATGATTTTTTTTGGAAAATATTGATTTGTTAAAGTTGCTTTTACCTGATTATTTGGTTGAGTATTTTGATGTTTTAAAAGTTGAGAAAAAAGAAGAAGAGTT
>JBIKJE010000080.1:0-13922 GCA_044361165.1 Crocinitomicaceae bacterium
GTCAAAACATCTTTGACTCTTTTAATGAAACTATGAAAATGAAATCGCTTATCAGTTTCGCTTTTTCGACCGTTGCGCTGGCAAGTTTCGGTCAAGTAAATAACGGAACATTTACAGGAAATATTGAAAGTACATTTCAATACCTCAATGAGGATACTTTAATTGATGCCTTGCAACCAGAGTCAAAGGGTTTGTTAAACAGTTATGCCAACGTTTTCTATACCAATGGAAACTTTAAAGCAGGAATGAGATTAGAATCTTACTTGCCAAGAATTCAAGGGTATCCGGATCGTTTTGAGGGAACTGGTCTTGGAATGAGATACGTTGGATACACCAATAGCTATATCGATGTGACTCTTGGAAATTTCTATGAACAATTTGGCTCTGGTTTAATTTTCAGATCATACGAAGATAGGGCTTTGGGTTATGACAATAACATGGATGGAATGAGATTGATATTCAGACCAGCAAAAGGAGTGGTTTTGAAAGGTGTTTATGGCAAACAAAGACTTTCTTTTACAGATGGAAAAGTGGTAAAAGCAAGCGGAATTGTTCGTGGGCTTGATGCTGAAATTCACGTCAATGAATTGTTGGATAAATATCTAAAAGAATCTAAATTGGACATCGTTTTAGGAGGTTCATTTGTTTCAAAATTTCAAAAAGACGATAATCCTGACTTAATTTTACCAGAAAACGTTGGTGCTTACAGCGGGAGACTTGAACTGAAATACAACAAATTTTCTTTCAATGCCGAATATGCAGTCAAAGAAAATGATCCTTCTGAAGACAACAACAATATATACAATAAAGGTCATGCAGCAATTGCCAATTTGGGATATTCTCAGAAAGGTTTTGGAATTGTACTCTCAGCAAAATCTGTCGATAATATGAGTTTTCGTTCAGATCGTACGAAGTCACTGCAAGATGTTTTTATTAACTATTTGCCATCGTTGAACAAAACGCATACCTACAATTTAGTGGCAACACTTTATCCTTATGCAACACAACCATTGGGTGAGGTGGCTTATCAAGCAGAAATTCTTTACACTTTTAAAAAAGGCTCAAAAATCGGAGGGAAATATGGCTTGCCTATTAATGTGAATTATTCTACCACTTACGGACCAATCAATCACACTTCAGGATTTAGTCCTTCAGACTCTACTGGAATTACCTACAAAGGAAGACTTTTTGACCAAAGTGGCTTAGAATATTGGCAAGACATCAACATTAACATTACCAAAAAGTTCAGTGCTAAATACAGCATGATTTTCTCTTATTTCAATATTCGATTGAACAATGATATTTCGAAAGTTGCCGATGAAGCAAAGGGAATTATCGAATCACATATTGGTGTGGTTGAAGTGAATTGGAAAATCAACAAAACAAATTCTGTGAGAGCAGAGTTCCAGGGACTTTTTACAAAAAAAGACAAAGGAAATTGGGCAACTGCAGTTATTGAATACAACGTTTCACCTAACTGGTTTTTCAGTGTAATGGATCAGTACAATTACGGAAATCCAGTGAAAGATTTACAGTTGCATTATTTGATTGGATCATTTGGATACATTCGTGACGCATCTCGTTTCATGGTTTCATACGGTCGTCAAAGAGCAGGTCTATTTTGTGTGGGTGGTGTTTGCCGATTCGTTCCTGCATCTAACGGTTTAACATTGACATTTACTCAAAGTTTTTAATATTCAGCATTATGAAAAAAAGTATTTTCATCGCAAGCATTTTGGCAGTCGTTTTCGCTTCGTGCGACAGGGTTGAACATCCGTACATCCCTGCAACGCCAACTGAATTGGATCAAACATTATTTCCGGGCGATTGGAGCACTTATCCTTGGCCGACTTTCACTGCCAATACAAATTCGAATAGAAATATTTTATTGGAGGATTATACAGGTCACAAATGTGTATTTTGTCCTGCTGCAGGTGCAATCGCAGAACAAATTGAAACGGATAATCCTGGGCGTGTTTTTGTTGCATCTATTCATTCGTCCCCGGGTGGCGCTGGACCTTTTCAACTGACTGATGCTGAATTTCCTTACGATTTTACGAATGCACAGGGAATTGCGTACGGAACAACTTTCGCAAACGGATTTGGTTTTGATGCAAATCCAAAAGGTACTGTCAGTAGAAAGTATTTCAGCGGAACCATGTTTCAAGGGGCAAACAATTGGACAAGTGCCACAACGCAAACGTTGACAGACAATGTTGTGAATGCAAATCTTCAAGCGGTTGCCAACTATTATCCTGCAACACGCGGTTTGTTTTTGCATACAGAAATTGACACGATGACTCAAAATGCTTCCGATTTATCTGTGGTTGTTTACTTGATTGAAGAGTTATATATCTCCAAGCAAAAATTCCCTGGTGGAGTGATTGAAGAAGCATACGAGCACCATAATGTGCACAGAGGAAGCATCGATGGAAAAGCATTTGGAAGACCGTTGAAAGCAGAAGATTTGAATGCAAATGGTAAATTTTATCAGAATTACAGCTACAAACTTCCTGCACAATATGACCCTACAAATTGCCACCTATTGGTTTATGTAATGGACAAAAACACCTACGAGGTGCATCAAGTTGTAAAAGTGGATATTCCTTGACTTTCTGAAAGGTTAAAAAATCACTAAAATTTCTCGCCACTCAAACATATTGACTAATTTGCTGTTTTTGAGATATGGAAAAGCAGATTATATTGTTGGCTGGTGGCACAGGATTGATTGGGAAACAGATGCAGGCATTCTTGCAAAAACAAGGTCATGAAGTTCGGGTATTATCTAGAAAACCAAGCGATTTAAGCAAAAACATTTTTCATTGGGAACCAACGAAAGAAGAAATTGATGTGACAGCTTTGAATGGCGTGACCACGATTATCAATCTTTCAGGCGCTGGCATTGCCGACAAACGATGGACCACAGAACGAAAAAGAGAAATGATAGATTCTCGTGTTCAACCAACCCATTTTCTAGCTTCTTTAGCTCCGCAAATGTCCGAATTGAAACAATATATTTCAGCTTCAGGGATCAATTGTTATGGCTACGATAATCATGCGAAAGTTTACCAAGAAAATGATCCTTTTGGCAAAGATTTTTTATCTCAAGTAGTGGAAAAATGGGAACAAGCAGCAGACACTTTATCGCCATATTGCGTAGTTTCCAAAATCAGAATTAGTGTAGTACTTACCGCTGAAGGAGGCGCGTTAGAAACCATCGCCAAACCAATCAAAATGGGATTAACATCTGCATTAGGCTCAGGAAAACAATGGATGCCTTGGATTCATATTGATGATTTGATCAAGATCTTCAATTTTGTGATGGAAAATCGCTTGGAAGGAAGCTTTAATGCGAATGCGAAAAATGTAAATAATCTAGTATTTACGGAAACTTTAGCCAAACAATTACACAAAAAACGTTGGTTACCCAATGTTCCAGCATTTGTACTGAAAACCATTTTGGGCGAAATGGCAACTGTGGTTCTTGAAGGCGTGAACGCATCCAACGAAAAAATCAAAAAAGCAGGATTTGTATTTCAGTATGAGCATTTGAGTGATGCTTTGAAGGAGGTTTATGGGTGAAAAATAAAGTAATTTTAGCATATTTCACATTTTTAGATTTTCTGCTGGTTAAATCTCTTCATAAATTTTATACCTTTGAGAATATAAAGCATCATTTTTATGTCAAAATTACAAGTTACAGCTAATTTAGGGTTTTCAAATCATAAATTTCGAGTTGGTCTTTCATTAATTGAATTTAATGAGGATAATGTAATTATCATTTACTCGCCTGCGCTCGATTTAAGTGGCTATGGAAATTCCGAAGAAGAAGCAAAAAGTTCTTTCTCAGAATCTTTACATGAGTTTTTTAGATATACTCATAACAAAAACACTTTAGACAAAGTTTTACTGGATTTGGGTTGGTCAATCAAAGGCACTAAGAAAAATCCGAAATTCAATCCTCCATTAGATTCAGATTTAGTTTCTTCAAATTCATTGTATAATGATATTGTGAATACTAAAAGCTACAAAGTTTCCAGACAAAATGTTGAATTTGCGCTTTAATAACTATGTCGACAAAGCATTTAAGAAATATTCCACTAAAATTATTTAGAGATTTTTTAATTGAAAAAGGATGTGTTTGTAATAGAACTAATGGCGGTCACGAACATTGGAGCAGAACTGACTTATTGCGACCAATTACGCTTCAATCACATATTGATCCAATTCCAGAATTTATCATAAAAAATGCGTTAAAACAATTAGGTCTAACCAAAAAAGATTTTACTGATTGGATTTAGGTTTAGTAAATCTAAATTAAAACAAAGTTGAGAAATATTGATTGAGTTATGAAATTCACAAAAACTCAAGATTAGATTCGTACAAAATCGGCATGTGATCGCTTAATTTTAGCCATTTAAAAGCCTCCCCAATTTCAAATTTTTTATGGTGTTCAATGAGTTTTTTAGTTCCAAATATGTAATCAATATGATATGGTCTATCAATTTTTCTCCGAAAATATAAAGTTGGAATAGATTCTTTTCCATGCTCTTCTCCAGTCGATTTGTGATAGATACTTTCAATTCCAATTTTATCAAGTTCATTCACCACATCAGAATGATTCCACCAGCGGTCCCATTCATCCCATTTTGAATTGCTATTGAAATCCCCAGCGATAATGACATCTTGAAAATTCGTTTTATTAATTTGCAAATACTTCCAAAACTGTCCGATATAAGCGAAATTTGGAGAATTATTCTTGTGATTCCAAACTGCTAAAAGATTGAACTTACCGTTTACTGAACAAGGAAGAAAGTAATTAACTTCGTAATTCTGATATAAATTTGACCAATCTAGCGATTTTAACTCTATTTCTTTTGAAGCGAAAATTCCTAAACCTTTGTTCTTGTTCTTTCCAATCCAAAGGTGATTTTCAGCCCATTTTTTATACTCTAAATTTAAAGTAAGTAATGGATTCTCGCATTCTTGAACAATGTAAATATCGGCTTGAAACAAGTCAAGGCTTTCAAACTTGTTTCTTAAAGCACCATTACAATTCCAAGTTACTATTTTCATCAATTAAAAACTTTGAAAAATTCATGATCAATTTCGTAAATTGTAACTGGTTTTAGACCAAGCTTATATTTTTCAAATAAATCTACTAATCTTTCTCCGTCTATTAATTCAATGGGAGTAACTCCTTCCCTATTTGCTTCATCTTTTGCTTCTTTTGTAAAACGACCAGTAGTAATTATTAAACCTTTTTCACCTCTCCCTTGCATAGCACCTCTAAAATCTCTAACATGATGGGGAGAAACTACTTCCTTGTATCTTTTGCACTGAAAAACGATATTTAAACTTACAACATCGTTTAATTGAACAATTCCTTTTCCATCAATTCCTTGATCACCACTTCCACCAGTAATGGTAATGTTTTTGATTCCAATTTCAGTCAAAAGTCTTTTGCATAACTTCTCAAAACCACTTGGAGTTAAGCTTTGAATTAATTGAATTAAACTGATAGAGTGAATTTCATCTTCCGCTGAGTTATTTTCAAATTCAGCATCTTTTTCCATTTTTTTTGATTCAACTTTATCAACTTTTTTAACTTTTACTTGAACATCTTTAAAAAGAGTATAAACGTCATCTTCATTTAAATTGGCTTCAAGTCCTTCATTTGTTAATCTCCAAATTCCTCTTTCGGCATTATCGATTAAACCAGCTTTAAATAAATAAAACCGTGCCCATTGAATCTGATTTCTGATTCTAGAAGCACCATTTGAAGTAGCTTCTTCTAATTCTTCGTCTGTAATACCGAGTTTTTCTGTGACTTGGTCAATTATACTAGATGAATTTCCAGCTCCCCCATTTTGTTGAAGAGCCTCCAAAACTGGTTTAATGTAATTTAGAAATTGAGGACCTTTCATAGATTAAATATTTTTTACTTCAACTTTATCCACTGCCTCAATCGCCATTGTCAAATTGATAAAATCATCGACAGACAATTGTTCAGGGCGTTTGGTCAAAAATTCATGCTCGAAAGGTCTGTCGCCAATCAATGCTTTGACTGAATTGCGGATCATTTTGCGTCTTTGGTTGAAACAAGCTTTCACTACTTGGATGAATCTTTTTTCGTCGCAGGGTAATTGATCGCGGTCGTTTCTTGTAAGGCGAATTACGCCGGATTTCACTTTCGGTGGCGGATCGAAAACGTGCTCGTCCACCGTGAAACAATATTCAATATCGTAAAATGCTTGCAACAAAACGCTGATAATTCCATACGCTTTAGAACCTGGTTTTTCTGCAATTCTCCAAGCCACTTCGCGTTGAAACATGCCCATGATTTCAGGTATTTGGTTGCGGTATTCCAGGCAACGGAAAAGAATTTGCGAGGAAATGTTGTAAGGGAAATTTCCAACAACCGCAAAAGGTTCTGTGCCAAAGTGCAAAGCCAAATTGTCTTTCAAAAAATCTGCTTCAATGATGCGGCCTTTCAACGCTGGAAAATGTTCATTTAGGTAAACAATGGATTCAGAATCGACATCCATCGCCCACACTTGATGGTCTTTGTTTTCCAACAAAAAAGTGGTCAACGCGCCCATTCCAGGACCTATTTCCAACACTTTGGTGCAACCGCGGTGCGCTTGAAATTGATCGGCGATTCTTTTACTGACATTTTTGTCAATCAAGAAATGTTGTCCGAGATGTTTTTTTGCTTTTACTGTCATACTTTAAATTCTTCAACCACTTGTAAAACAGTTCTAAAAGTAGCAAATTTCCCAATGTAATGCGATGTATGATCTGCTTGCAATTTAGGCGCATAAACTTGTTGATATTCATCGTATTTTTCTTGACTAGGCGCCAAATACATCACCGAAAAAGTGACTCCTCCCTCTTCTTCGCCTTGAATTCTAGACAATCTACTTTCTAAAAAACAGCCTGTTGCCAACACTTCAGGAATATGTGTTTCACGCATCCATTGCAACCAATCTTGGTGTACAGATTGATCGATACTTACCGTTACATTATACAAAATCATGGTGTAAAGTTACGGAATATTACGCATTGAAAGAAAAGGAAAAATATCCCGTATTTTGGGAATAGAAAGTTACTTCTTCAATTCCTCAACCAAAGATTTAAAACAAGATTTGAGAAGCTTGATTTCAGATTTTTGATTTTCTTTGGTTAAAATCACAGGTTCATTGTTTTCGATTTTGCTGAAATAAAACATTTTTTTGTAGTCGTAAAACACAAATCGATAAGTCTTTGCTTTTAACGCACTGAAATCACATTCTTGGTTGGCCGTTTGATGTGTTTTGCAATATTCGTCTAGGTTTTCAGGTTCTTCGTATTCAAAACCAAATTGGACTGATTTGAATAATTTACCATTTTCGAGGTACCATTTGGTATCGGTAAAACCCATCGGGCCGCTGTAAAGTGTGTGAATGAGAATCAATTCATTTTTCAAATAATACCCTTTCAAACTACCGCCACAACGTGACATTTGCGGGAAAACTTTTTCTTCCAAGGCATTGACTTTGAAAAGAGAATCGATTTTTTTGGATTTAGCGTCAATGAATTCGGTTTGACTGAAAACAACATGTGAAAAAAGGAAAAAAAATAAACAATAAAGCAGTTTTGAGTACTTCATTTTTCAATTACAAATTTTCCAGAATTTTGAAGAAAATGTCTCTTTTTGCTGGACTCAAAGGTACTTCTGAACCATCTTTCATCACTACAGATCCACCATTTCCTTTGTCGTATCTTTCTACAAAATCAAGGTTGATTAAATGTGATTGTTGTACACGCAAAAAGTTGTAACCAGTTAAAAGTGTTTCGTAATCTTTCAAGGTTTTAGAAACCAAGATTTTTTTACCTTCCGTTAGGAAAAATGACGTATAATTTCTATCTGCTTCACAGCGCACAATTTTATCTAAATCAACCACGTGCACACTTTCTTGTGTTTTCAAAACCAACCTTCTTCTTTGCGTAGGTTGCATGTTCAATTGCAAAGCTTCAAATTGACTTTCTTCCCGTTTATGGTCGATAGTATTTACCGCACGAAGTACCGCTTGCTTCAAATCTTCAGAATCGATTGGTTTCAAAATATAATCCAATGCACTGAATTTGATTGCTTTGATTGCAAATTCTTCATGTGCAGTAATAAAGATTACTTCAAAATTTTTCTGAGGTATCATTTTAAGCAAATCAAAACCAGTACCATCAGGCATTTGGATATCTAAAAAAACCAGGTCTGGATGAATCGTTTCAATTGCTTGTAAACCAGATTCAACACTTTCTCCAATTGGAAAAGTCTCAATTCCAAGACCGAAAGATTCAATCATCTTAGCGATTAATTCTCTAGTTCTTTTCTCGTCATCAATAATTACTGCTTTCATGTTTATGAAATTTTAATTTTGCGCATTAACACGATAAGGTATCGAAATTAACACTTTTGTTCCAGTTTCTTCAATTTTATTGTAATCTTCTATCAACATAAATCCTTCTGCACGGTATTTTTTATTCAAATTATCTATTCGGTCGCTTGTGATTTTCATCGCCATACTCTTGTGATCTGAACTTTTCTTGTTTTGTTCTGCACCTTTTCTTCCAACTCCATTGTCTTCAATCGTGATGAAAAGCATTTTGTTTTTTTCAAAGAAATGCACATGAATAAATCCATCTTCTTTCAAGTGCAAACGACCGTGTTCAATGGCATTTTCAATGAAAGGTTGCGTGATCATCGGTGGAATGATTGCACCTTCATCTAACAATTTTTCATCGACCTTAATATCAAAATCGAAACGTTCTTCAAATCTCAATTTTTGTATGCTCAAATATTTGTCCAAAATATCCACTTCAGTTTCCATCGGGATAAATTCTTTGGATGAATTTTCCAAAATCAATCGCATCAACTTAGAAAAATTAACCAAAAACCGCGATGAATTTTGGGTATCGTTGTCATAAATGTAACTCTGAATCACCGACATCGCATTGAAAACGAAGTGTGGATTCATTTGTGTTCTCAACAACGTTTGATTCATTTCAGCTTCTTGTTGCTGTTGCTTGATTTTGGTTTGATTCCATCGATAAAAACCAATGACACCAGCTAAAACCAACAAAATTGCAAAACCAGTAATGATGTAAGCTTGCATGTTGTTTTTCAGCTGGACATTCTCTAATTTGGTTGAAGTTAGCGTTTTTTCTTGTTTCTGACGCTCAATTGAATCTGCTTGAACAGAGATTAATCTTTCTCTTTGCTCAGAACGATACAACTCATTCAATTCCGCAATTTTAGCACTTGACTCTATCGTCTTTGCACTGTCAGCGTAATCGGCATATAATTTCAAATAATTTTGCGCCAATTTGTAATTATTCGTCTTTTCATACACTTCAGAAATTGCCCTGTAAGTGCTGTAGATCGCACCTTTAAATCCAAACTGAGACCGGATTTCAACGGAACGATTCAAATAATTCAAAGCGTTTGCGTGTTTCCCTTGTTTTTCAAAGACAATTCCAACATTGTGGTAAACAGTGGCAATGCTTTCTTTGTTTCCGCTAGATTCAAAAAAGACCAATGCTTTGTTGTAATTACTCAACGCTCTGGTATAATTTTTTTGTTCTCGGTAGATATCGCCTAAGTTGTTGTGGGCAATTCCTAAACCGTCGAAATCATTTAAAGTCGTTAGTATTTTGACTGCTTTCGTTTGAAATTCAATCGCTTTCTCGTAATTTTTATCGATTCGATAAATGATTCCTAAATTGACCAAAGCCAAAGCAATCAACCTTTTATCTTTTAATTTTGAAGCAACTTCTTGCACTTGATTGAAATACAATTCCGCTTCTCGGTAATTCAAAATAGACAATTGAGATTCACCTAAATCTAATGAATATTTAGCCATTTTAGGTAAATCTTCTACTTCGGAAGCCAACTGCAAGGCAATTAAGTTTTTGGAAACACTCAATTCAACTTGACCAAAATAGGCATAAACCAACGCTTGCGTATTGAAAGCAGCAGCCATTGCTCCTTTGTTTGCAGATCGACGACCATATTGAATTGCTTCTTTCACAAAATACATCGCACTATCTTTCTGATTGCGCTGTATTTCTTTCATCGCAAACATTGAAAAAGTCTCAGAAATTTCTTTGTTATCTCTGCGCCTTTTGCTCAGTTTTAAAGCTTGTTTCAAATAAAAATCTGATTGATCAAAATCCCTGGAATTGATGTAATATTCTCCCAGTTTTTGATTGATTTCTAAATTTACTTTCGGAGAGTTTAACTTTTCTTGATAAGGTTGTAATTGCAAAATTTTTCGGTAATAAACATCTCGATCACCATGAATTTTATCAATATCCGCATCAAAAACAAGTGCATAAAACTTTTCGTAATTTCCATGTTTGTTACAAAGATTCAATAACACAGAACGCATTGAATCAGCTTTTTGCAAATTTGAAGATTGGTACTTCTTCCCCAAATCGTACATTTTCCAGAAATATTCTTTCGAATTTTTATCGCTGGGATATAATCTTACTTGCCCAAAAGAAATTGTACTCCAAGTTAATGCAAGGAGTAAAAATAACCCGTGAAAATAAAATTTTTTCAATTTCATATAGGGCACTAATTTAGTGTTAATTCGTGACTAAGCAAAAGTAAATTTTGACCTTTTATTGATCTCAGAGACAAAATCCTATGGATTATTTGTGCTTTATTCTATTTTGTGTATGAATCCAATATCGTTGATATTCCTATCTTTGCACCTTCAAATTGAATCACATCGACTATGGAGTACAATTTTCGTGAAATCGAAGCAAAATGGCGCCAATTTTGGGCTGAGAATCAAACGTTCAAGGCAGAAGATAATTCTGAAAAACCAAAATATTATGTGTTAGACATGTTTCCTTATCCTTCAGGAGCAGGTTTGCATGTAGGTCACCCGCTTGGATATATTGCTTCAGATATTTTTGCGCGCTACAAACGTTTGCAAGGTTTCAACGTGTTGCATCCAATGGGATATGATTCTTTCGGACTTCCAGCAGAACAATATGCGATTCAAACGGGTCAACATCCAGATAAAACGACCAAAGAAAACATTGCACGTTACCGCGAGCAATTGGATAAAATCGGATTTTCATTTGACTGGTCGAGAGAAGTAAGAACTTCAAGTCCAGAGTATTACAAATGGACGCAATGGATTTTTACGCAACTTTTTGATTGCTGGTACAACAACAAAACCCAACAAGCAGAGCGCATTTCGGAACTTGAATTGATTTTTGCAAGTGTTGGAAATACAGTCGTTGATGCGACTACGGATTGCGAGGAAACATTCAATGCAGAAACTTGGAATGGATTTGATCACGAGAAAAAAGAAGCTATTTTACAACAATATCGCTTGGCATATTTGGCTGATTCATGGGTGAATTGGTGTCCTGCGTTGGGAACAGTTTTGGCCAATGACGAAGTTATCAACGGCGTTTCTGAACGTGGCGGTCATCCTGTGGAACAAAAGAAAATGCGCCAATGGTCGATGCGAATCAAAGCTTACGCAGAGCGTTTAATCACAGGTTTGGACGGTTTGGATTGGACAGATTCGATCAAGGACCAACAACGCAATTGGATCGGAAAATCACAAGGTTGTTCCGTATCCTTCCCCCTTTGGAGGGGGACCGAGGGGGAGGAATTGAAAGAAATCGATGAATCAATCGAAGTCTTCACCACGCGCCCTGACACCATTTTCGGCGTTTCATTTCTCGTATTGGCTCCTGAGCATCCATTGGTATCAAAATTGACGACAGAAGACAAACGCGAAGCCGTAGAAAATTATGTGAAAGCATCGTCTTTGAAAACAGAGCGCGATCGCCAAGCGAATGTCAAAAACATTACAGGAGAATTTATTGGTTCGTATGCAGTTCATCCGTTTACAGGCGAAAAAGTGCAATTGTGGATTGGTGATTATGTTTTGGCTTCCTATGGAACCGGAGCTGTAATGGCTGTACCTTGTGGCGACCAACGCGACTGGGATTTTGCAAATCATTTTGGCTTGGAAATCAAGAATATATTTGAAAACATTGATATTTCTGAAGCGGCTTACACCGAAAAAGAAGGGACCATTGCTGATTCTGGATTTTTGACTGGTTTGTCCGTGAAAGAAGCGATGAAGGCCGCAATTGAGGCGATTGAAACAAAAGAAATTGGAAAAGGAAAAACGAATTACCGTTTGCGTGATGCTGTTTTTTCTAGACAAAGATATTGGGGTGAACCGTTTCCTGTGTATTACAAAAACGGAAAACCACACATGATTGACGCGCGCTACATGCCGATTATTTTACCGGAAGTAGAAAAATATTTGCCAACAGAAGACGGACAACCACCATTAGGAAATGCGCCAGTTTGGGCTTGGGACACTGTAGACAATCAAATCGTCGATAACGTAAACATCGACCATGAAACCGTTTTCCCAATGGAATTGAACACCATGCCAGGTTGGGCAGGAAGTTCTTGGTATTTCTTACGTTACATGGATCCGCACAATGAGCATGAATTTGTGAGCAAGGAAAAAGTGGATTACTGGAAGAATGTAGATTTATACATCGGTGGTTCAGAACACGCGACAGGACACTTGTTGTACGCCCGTTTTTGGACGAAATTCCTGTATGATTTAGGTTTTATAGGATTCGATGAGCCATTTCAGAAGATGATCAATCAAGGGATGATTTTGGGGAGAAGTAGTTTGGTTTATAGAGTTGCAGGATATAGTGTTTATGGAACAACCAACATCAATCCAAAACATTTCAAAGGTGAAATTTTAATTTCAAAGTCATCAAAACTGCTTGTAGATAAACACTTCGCAACCCCTGAATTATTATCCAGTGAAGAAAAAGAGTTGGTCAACAAGATTTTCGAACAAAAAGATAGTTTGGTTGAAAAACTCCAGTTAATGGATATTGATTTAAGTTTGGAAACAATTCCACTCCATGTTGACATTTCAATCGTTGACAACGATAAATTAGATATTGAGGCGTTCAAAAATTCACGAGAAGAATACAAAAACGCAGAATTCATTTTCGAAGACGATGGTGAAACATACATCTGCGGTTCTGAAGTTGAAAAAATGTCCAAATCGAAATTCAACGTGCAAACTCCAGACGAGTTGGTTGAAAAATTCGGCGCGGATACTTTGCGTATGTATGAAATGTTTTTGGGTCCATTGGAACAAAGTAAACCTTGGGATACGAAGGGAATCAACGGCGTACACAATTTCTTGCGCAAGTTTTGGCGATTGTTTCACGACCAAGCGGGCAACTTGTTGATTTCAGATGAAGCGCCAAGCAAAGATTCATTGAAAACCTTGCACAAAACGATTCAAAAAATCAGCATTGATTTAGAGCGTTTTTCATTCAACACTGGCGTTTCAAACTTCATGATTGCTGTGAACGAGTTGGGAGAGCAAAAATGCAACAACCGCGCAATTTTGAAAGATTTGTTGATCATGTTGTCACCTTACGCACCACACATTTCAGAGGAATTATGTGTAAAATTAGGATACGAAGCAGGTTCAATCAATGTAGCACCTTTCCCAACGTTCAACCCAGAATATTTGGTTGAATCGGCATTCTCTTACCCAATTTCCTTCAACGGAAAAGTTCGTTTCTCAGTTGAATTGCCAGCTGACATGTCGAAAGAAGACGTTGAAGCGCATGTATTAGGACTAGATAAAACGCAACATTATTTGGAAGGCAAAGCGCCTAAAAAGATGATTGTGTTGCCTGGGAGGATTGTGAATATAGTTTTATAGACAGACACATTAGACTGAAGACATTAGACAAAAGACTCTGATTTTTTCAGCTTTTAAACTCTTCTTAAAGTTACGTAGTAACAAAATTGATCTTGTCTAATAGTTGCGAAGCAACGTTTCTAATGTCTA
>JBIKJE010000015.1:0-49864 GCA_044361165.1 Crocinitomicaceae bacterium
CCACATTGTTGTATTGTTTCGCGCGACCAAAAGCCGATGGAGAAGGTTCGATTTCTATCCAAGCCTCTTTGATGGAAGTGATGCTCATTCGCTCCGCTGAATCCATATATTCTGGAGTAAAACGGCCAACGGTATTCATCGTTCCATACTTTCTGGATTTCAATTTTGAGCCACCAAAACAAGTATATCGTTGAAAATTTGGAGAATATTTTTGTTTGAAAGAGAATGTATTGTAAACATTGACCGCTGGAATCATTCCTGGTCCATTGCCACCAAATCGTTCTTGCACGCGTTGTCTGATGTACGATGTCATTCGATCTCCCTCAATTTGTGAATCGCCGTAATGCAAAATTCTCACTTTTTGATTTGAGTTTACCGCATTTTCCATCTTGCTGAAAAGTTGGTGTAAGCGTTCTAAACCAATTTGGCTGAATAAAATTTGAGTGGCACTTTCGGTACTTAGTTTTCCGCCGGTTGGTAATCCTGTTTTGGATTTTGAATTATTTGCTTGTAAAATGGTATCATTCAGTGGTGTTTCTACCATCGTGGTATCCACATTCGTCACAATTTTGGTAATGTCTTTGTGTTCTTTTTTGACTGGACTCATGAATTTATTGAAAGTCAAAAAGCGCAATCTGAAACCACCTAAATCCCACCCATCTGCAGGCGAAAACCAAACCAATGGCGCAAGCACAAGCATCACAGAAAGCAAGAAAAATAATACGTGGTGTGGTTTAAAAACTTTCATTTCTTCAAAAAACGTCCACAAAAATACCTTAAGAAATTGTGGTTTCAAGGGTTTTTAACGATTTTTTATCGCTGAACTGATTAAAAAGGAAGACAAATTGAAAATATTAGAACAATTTCAGGTCACTTTTATCTATCCAAACCACCATTTGATTTTGCATCAATATGCCAATTCTGTTGTTTGAAAATCCATCAATTTTGTATCGACTTCCCATTTTTAGACTCATGTCAATTTTCATGTTTCCTTGCGCATCGTTGAACACGGAAGCTACATCATGAAGTACAATGGCGTGTGTGTTTGAATTTTGATAGGCGGATGCTTGGATGGCATTTTTAAGCGACAAAATCATAAAACAAACTACCAAAATCCCAAAAATTAAACTGATTTTTCGCACAGAAGCTTTTGCGGAAGTCATTCGAAACCAAATTAAAATGGCGATAATAAAAGCGGAAATCAACGCGCAAAATGTCCAATTCTGAACACCAAACGAATAAACTTTTTGTTCGAAAAGGCTCAATTCTGAAGCATTGTAGTCCATGATATTCAACTTGTTGTAGCAAAATTGCAAGTTTTCCTTGGCGCCAATCAATTCAGGATCCAATTTAATTGCTTTTTCCAGGGCCCAAATTGCCTCAGGATAATGATTCACAGCGGCTAAAGTTGTACCTAAATTATACAATGCATTGGCATCATCTGGATTTTTGTCAATGCACTTTCTGAAAGAAATTTCTGCTTCATGCCAATTTTTGGTTTTTGCAGCGTTAACACCATTTTCAAAATCTGATGAAAACGACACAAGCCAAACCACACAAAAAAACCAAGTTAAAATCAAACTTTTCATCGCTATTGAACTTAAAAAATGGTTTGAATAAATGTTTTTGCTTCTTCAAAAGTATGATTGAATTTCTCAGTGTCTTCCAAGAAAGCATACCGCGCTTCTTCGCAATTTAAAATGATTTGCTGATACAATTTCACTACTTGTTCCCCCATTGGATGTTGCGCTAATTCTGAGGAAATCTCCAACATGGTGAGTTCATTTTCTGCGCGTTGTAATTTGATGCAAATCGCTAATTTCACTGCCTTTTCTATAGATGAAAACGCTGATTTGATTTCATTCTCGCTCGCTTTGGTTGCTGCTTGATGCATCCAATCTTGTACTTTTTTCTGTCTTTCTTTGGTGATTGAACTTTGTGTAATCACCTTCACGATTTTTTTCCTTCTGGTGAAAAACAAACCGCCTAAAAATGCAATCGCGATTGGACTAACCAAGGTTGGCCAAAACAACACCGACTCGATAAAAGGTTTGCTTTTGGATTTTGATGAAGCATTTGTCAATACTGGACGTAACTGCTCTATTTCAGCATTTTTACTAACTTGTTTAGCTGGCATAGATGCTTTAAAAGCACTTGATTTCTCGCCATAAACAGTTACTTTTTCTTCGCTTAAAGAAACATATTTCTTCAAATTTGGGTCAAAGTAGCACAAAGACATTGGCTCTAATTCAAAATCGCCATCTTGGATAACTTGTAAATTGAATTTAAAAATCATTTGACCTTCTGCGCCACGCAAACCAAAAGTTACTTTTTCTTCAATTTCAGGATCACCGTAAACCACAATTCCTTTCGGGAGTTTGAAGGTCGGCGTATTGATGTTGTGCAAATTTCCGTAACCAGAAACTGTTACAGTCATTGTAATCACTTCTCCTTGTTTGACTTGCGTTTCATCAAAGGTTCTTTCGAAAGTGTATTTTCCAACAGCACCAATGAAATTCGATGGTGCATTTGCAGGCAATGGAATTACTTCAATCGCTCCACCATTGGAAACAAAAGCGGTCGATTCTGCATATATGTCATCCACTTCATACAAAACAGCCATTTCAAACGGACTGATTTTATATTTTCCTGGTGAAGTGAAAAATAGTACTTTTTTCTCAAATTCAGCCGAAGCAAATTTCTGTCCTTTGAGCACTTCAGGACTGAAAACCAAATCTGTAGAATTACTCAATTCAATCACTTCAGCATTTCCAGCCACTTCAAAAGGATGATAACCTTGTACGTTGACTTTTGATTTAGTATAAATTTTTCCATTAATCAAAACTGGCTCGCCTTCGTATACTTTCGTTTTCGATTTTTCAACCACACCAAAAACAGGTTGTTTCAAATCTCTTTGACTCACACCACCGCCATGTGTGACTTGTTTCACTACTTTGATGGTAATTGGCTTCGATCTATAAACCTTGTTTTTGCTCGTAATCAGCGCGCGCAAAGTATAATTTCCGACCTTGGAAAAAGCGCCATTTTGTGCAAAGAAATAAACTGTTGACACTTTTCCAGTGTTGTAATCCATTTCTTGTTGCATCCCATTTTGCTCTCCCGAACCACTCACAAATTCATCTGGAAAAGTGATATCCAAAGTTCCTGAAACTGTTGATTTAACAGTAATAATGACAGTTTCACCCACTTCTACTTCGTCAAAATCAGACGAAATTTTGATGTACGGTTTTTGAGCAAGCAAAATCGTTGCAAAATTGAAAAAGCAAAATATGAATAATAAATACCTCATTACCAATCTTTCCCTGTTCGTTTCACACCTGTTCCTGAGCCTTTCACTCCGTCAAATTTCTTTTTGGTTTCCATTTCCTTTTTCACCAATTCATCCAACATGCGTTCTGTTTTTTTGTCAGAAAGTTTGGCAGTTTTGCTTTCCGCTTGCTGTTTTTCAGGGTTTGAAGGCGATTTAGATTGTGGTTGAGATTGATTTTTATTCGGTTGATTTGGATTGGATTTTTGGTTGGGTTTACCGTTGGATTGGTTATTTTGACACTGATTCTGGTTTTGCTGTTGCTCTTTTTGTTGTTGTTGCTTTTGTTCTTTCGCTTTCTTCAAAGCTTGCGTCAAATTATATCTTGATTTATTGTCTTTTGGATTATTTCGCAAAGATTCTTTGTAAGATTCAGCTGCTTCATCATATTTGCGCTGTTGCATTTTGGCATCGCCAATTTGACGGTGAACATTTCCTTTTTGCGAAGCATTTCCTTTGTTGGAACTACTTTTCGCAAAAATCTTTTCGGCGTCTTGGTATTTTCCAGCTTTGTAAGCCGCATGTCCCATTTCATCAGATAAATCGATTTGCTTGGGAGCTAACTTTTGCGCTGAACGGTATTGTTTGTATGATTTTTCGTAATTGTGATTGACAAACGATTTTCTTGCTTCGCGCAAAGTATCGCGCCATTCTTGAGCAAAAATGGGTTGAGCAAATGCAAATAAGAAAAATATGTACGTTACAATTTTCATTTTAATACGCAAAGCAATCGTTATTTGTAGCAAACATTAGGTGACTTTTCAAAAATAAATTTGAAGTATGTCCTAGTGGTCAATTTTAGAAAAACATTTAAAATTCAGCAAAACAAAGTTATTTAAAATCATTGTAACTATTGGTTAAATTGTGTTAATATGTCAAAATACACATTTAATTTTTAAGCGGTTTTCTGCGCCAAATGTCCGGTGAAAAATTGAAATTTTGAGGCAAAACTAAAAACAAAATCCAGCAAAAAATTCCAAGCATGAGCGGAAATTGATAGATATTTTGCTTCACATCAAATGAAATTGTTTTCACTTTCGTGCGTTTCATCCGCTTTAAATTTTCGAGCAAAGTCGTTAAATCGGGATATGGCGACTCGCTTATTAGGTATGTTCCACCTGATTTAGATGCCAAGGATTTCACCAAATCTGGATTCATTTTCGAAACAATCGGCGTGCCTGAAGGATTCAATTTGTATCCAAATTCTGGCTGATCGGGATTGTTTGGAATCAAACCACCAGTTTCTGTTCCAAGACCAAGCACCGATAATTCTATTTCTCTTTCCTTCAACTGATTCAAGAAAACGTCGATTCCACCTTCGTGATCTTCCGCATCAGAAATCAAAATAATGGCTTTGCTGGATTTGGTTTTGGTGAACATTTTTTGCGCAACTTGCAACGCTGAAGCAATGTTTGTTCCTTGATTTGAAATCATTCCAGTTTCAATTTCCCCGACAAACATTTTGGCTGCGTCGTAATCCATTGTCAGCGGCAATTGTGCGAACGCATCGCCTGCAAAAACAACCACACCCAATTTTTCTCCGTGTAAATTGTTGATCAATTGCACCATCGCACGTTTCGCAATTCCCAATCGAGAAACGTTGTCATCGATGTCTTTTACATTCATCGAAGTGGAAATATCAAGGGCCACAATCAGTTCTAAACTTTTAATCGTTCCTGTCACTTTTTTGCTCCCAAAAACGGGTTGCGCCATGGCAAGAACGATAAATGCAACTGTATTTCTGAAAAAGAAAAACTTCAAAAACGCTTGTAAACTAGAAATCGGTGAAAGTACAACGCTTTGAATATGGCTATTTCCGATGGCATTGAACCGCTTGTTTTTCCAAGAAATAAACCAAAGAAAAACCAAATTCAAAGGTAAAATCAAGAACAAATATGGCAATGCATCTTCATTTTTGAATCCCATTTGATTTCCCACATTGGAATTACTGAAATAGCCCATCATGAGTAAAAATCCGAAAAAAGCAATCCAAAAGATGAATTCCCAAATCAAAATTCCAGTCAATATCAACGGAAATCGGTATGTAAACAATCGCTTATCCATTGATTTTGAAATATATAATTTGAAAAATCCAGGCCAATAATGTTAATACCAAAGCCCAATTTAAAAATGGTAAAGGAGTTGTTGGCGGTTCTGATTTATAGTCAATTGTCTTGATTTTTCGCTTTTCAAGTTGGTTGATTTGCTCATAAATGGAACGCAAACTGGCTTCATCTGTCGCTCTAAAATATTGACCATCGGTAATTTTGGCAATTTTCATCAGCGTAACCTCATCAATTTCAACTTCCTCATCGACATAGCGTACACCAAAAGGTGTAAATTGAGGTGAAGGTGCCGTTCCGCGAGATCCAACGCCAATCGTATACACTTTGATGTTTTTTGATTTTGCCAAATTTGCCGCTTCTTCGGGAGTAATATCGCCGTCCATGCTCACACCGTCAGTCAATAAAATAATCACTTTGGAAGGCAAACTGTCGTTTCTCAATCTTGTCACTGCTGTTCCTAATCCGATTCCAATTGCTGTGCCCGATTCCAAAATTCCTGATTGCAATTGATCAATTTGTTGGTACAAAACCTCGTAATCGGTCGTTGCGGGACAAGCTGTAAATGCTTCGGCTTCGTATGCAACCAAACCAATTCTGTCGCCTTTTCTACCCTTGATAAAATCTTTGGCCACCTTTTTCGCAACTTCTAATCGATTTGGGAGGAAATCCTGCGCCAACATCGAACCAGAAATATCCAAAGCAATCACAATGTCGATTCCATTTTTGTAATCTGAATCGTTGTCATCATAAGCAGACCAATGAAAAGGCCGCGCAAAAGCGATGATTAAAAGTGAAGCAACCACCACATAAATCGTCAAAATTGACCAGCGAATGTATTTGATTCCATCTTTTCCCAAATTCTTTTGTTCGCGTTCTGTGCGTGAAAATTTGAAATCGCCGGCTTTGATTCTATCGAAATAAAACGCAATCCAAATCAAAAATGGAACGAGTAAAAGCATCCACAACCAATGTGGAGAAAGGAATTCATATTCCCAAATCGCTATGTTCCAATTTTTAAACATCGAATTCTAATGGGCTTGTTTCGGCAACAATTTGTTTTGCCAACGCAGAAATTCTCAAAATCTCAATTTCCGTAGGCAATGATTTCGCAAATTTCACCATGTCGGATTGTTCTAAAATCATTTGAATCGTTTCCACTGTATCTTCACTCAAACCTTTGTGCTTCAACAAAATCTTGGTTTGAAAACTCGTTGATTCAAGCAAATTCAATTCGTATCGCACGCCTAAATAAGATCTTAAAATGTAAGACATTTCGATGTAATGTTCTTTCAGCATTCCTTTTTCCCAAAGTTTTGAATTGTCAAGCGCTTCAATGGCGAACAATGTTTTGTCTTTCAAGGAAATTTCCTTTTTGATTGGTTCAGGTTTTTTGTTCTTCCATCGGATGTAAAACCAATATAAAATGCCCAAAACCAGTATTAAAATCATCCACCAAAGATTCGATTTCAACCAATAGAATGGATCATCTGGAATGTCGGTGAATGTTGGATCAGTTTCCATCAATTCTTTGCCCGCAATCAATTTCGTTGGAACAACTTTGAATTGAATCGGTTGAAAATTCACAATACTGTCTTTCCAAACAATGACTGGCGCTGGAATTTCAAAATGTCCTGTATCCCAGGCGGTAATTGTATATTTCCCAATCCATTTGACTTTCTTTCCATACGATAAACTGTCTTGAAATTTGCCAATGATTTCAATGTTCACTTTTTGTCCAGACGAAAGTTGGCTGTTTTTTTGAACGATATCACAAGGTATCAATCTCATTTTAGGTTCAAAACGCACGGCATCGTTTTCAGAATCTAAATTCAGTTCGTAGTAAATTTCTGTTTGTTCGCCAATTTCCAAACTTGCCTTTTGAATGCGCGATGTTTGACTTGAAACCACGAATGGCAAGCAAATCAAAAGCGATATGGAAATCCAAATTTTCATTTTCTGGTTTGAAAAAGTTGCACCAATTTAGGTATGTAGTCATCGGTTGTTTGAATCGTTGTTTGATCAATTCCCAACTGTTTAAAAATATCATTCAACTGATTTTCAAAAGATCTGAAATTTTCCTCGAAAATCTGTTGCGCAACCACAGAAGATGAATTGACCCACGTTTTTCTGCCAGTTTCAGCGTTGTATAAATGAATCATTCCCAAATCGGGCAATTTACTTTCGGCAGGATCTGACAATCGAATCGCAACCAAATCATGTTTTCTTTTATTGACATTGAATCCTTCTTGAAAGGAATTTGAATCGATAAAATCACTGATTACAAAACCAATGCTTCGTTTCTTTTGCGTGTTTCTCAAAAATTTCAAACCTTCATTGATGTTGGTTTTCAAACTTTTTGGTTTCAAGGCAATCAGTTCTCGCAAAATATATAAAGCATGTTTTTTGCCTTTTGCGGGGGCAATGTATTTTTCAATTTGATCTGAAACGAAAATCGCACCGATTTTATCGTTGTTTGCAATGGCCGAAAACGCCAATACTGCTGCTAATTCTAAGGCTAAATCTCTTTTTGTTTTGTTTTGCGTCCCAAATTCAGATGAACCAGAAACGTCGATCATCAAAATGACTGTCAATTCGCGTTCTTCTTCAAATACTTTGACGAAAGGCGCATTGAATCTTGCCGTTACATTCCAATCAATCGTACGCACTTCATCGCCCACATTGTATTCACGCACTTCGCTGAATGCCATTCCTTTTCCTTTGAAAGAAGAATGATATGCACCCGAAAATACTTGCTTGGTCAAACCACGCGTTTTGATCTCAATCAATTTAATTTTCTTCAGCAATTCGTTTGTGTCCATTGTATCGGATTACAACTTTTGAAATGAATTTATTCTCCTCAATTAAGGAACTTCAACGCGGTTTAAAATCTTTACAATGATTTGGGCAGCATCCATGTTTTCTGCTTCAGCTTCGTAGGTCAAACCAATTCTGTGGCGCATCACATCTGCAGCAACCGCACGAATATCTTCTGGCACAACGAAGGCACGATTTTGCAAGAAAGCATGCGCTTTTCCAGCCAAAGCCAAATTTAGACTTGCTCTCGGAGAACAACCAAAACTAATCAATGGCGACAATTCATTTAAATTATAATTTTCGGGATTTCTCGTCGCAAAAACGATGTCCACGATGTATTGCTCAATTTTTTCATCCAAGTAAACTTCTCGAACCAATTCGCGCAGATTTAAAATGTGGTTTGAATCGACCACTTTGTTGACTTTCGCCAAACCTTCTTTGCGCACATTGGAGCGAATAATTTGCTTTTCTTCTTCCATTTTCGGATAATCCAATACCACTTTGAGCATGAATCGATCGACTTGTGCTTCTGGCAAAGGATACGTTCCTTCTTGTTCAATCGGATTTTGCGTTGCTAATACCAAAAATGGTTTCGGCAATGGAAAAGTTTCATCGCCAATCGTCACTTGTTTTTCTTGCATCGCTTCCAACAAGGCACTTTGCACTTTCGCTGGGGCACGATTGATTTCATCAGCCAAAATAAAATTGGCGAAAATCGGTCCTTTTTTGACGATGAAAGCTTCACTTTTTTGGTTGTAAATCAAGGTTCCTGTAACGTCTGCTGGCAACAAATCTGGCGTAAACTGAATGCGGCTAAATTGTGCGTCGATGGCTTCTGAAAGCGTTTTAATGGCCAATGTTTTTGCCAATCCTGGAACACCTTCTAATAAAACATGTCCATCAGCCAAAAGTGCGATCAACAAGCGATCAACCATATACGTTTGACCAACAATTACTTTGGCAATTTCTTGACGCAACTGTTGGATAATTCCATTTTCTTTTTGGATTTTTTCCGAAAGAATTCTCAGATTCTCCGCTGGACTTAAAGTAGCATTTTCAAACTCCGACATATCATAAATTGGATGAACTCACAAAGTTGCTAAAGTTTGTGTGCAAAAACTTGCTGTTGCTGTTAAATATTGTTAACCTTGTTTTGTGTAACCAGTCTTTCAATTTTATGGAACAGCGTGCTTGTCAGGAATGTGGTCAAAAGTTAAACGGCAGAAAGGATCAGAAATTTTGTTCTGATTATTGTCGAAACGCCTTTAACAACAAGTTGAACGAAGATTCAAACAAATACGTGCGTCGAATCAACGGCATTTTACGCAAAAATCGACGTATTTTAGAGAAATTGAACCCCAATGGAAAAGTCACCACAGACGGAATTACGTTGGCGGAAGAAGGTTTTAATTTTCACTATTACACCAATATTTACACGACGCAAAAAGGCGGACAATATTTTTTCTGCTACGAACATGGTTATATAAAGTTGGAAAATGACCAGTATATGTTGGTGATGAAGCAGGACTATGTTAAATAGACAACTAGACTGGAGACAGAAGACTTTAGACTTTAAAAATTCTCAAGCAAAAAAAAAATCCCGATAAAAACTTACCGGGATTCAATATGATTTCAAAACGAATTATGCTGTTTTGAGTTGTTCTAAAAAACGTTCTAAATTTGGATTTTTGGTCAATGCGTCTGAACCAGTTGCAAGAATTGTTTTGCATTTGTTGCGGTCTAACCAAAGTGAAAAATTCGATACGGCAACAGACAAAGTTCCGTTGATGTCGATTTTGCTAATTCCACGTTGTTTTTGTTCAAATGCAGCCAATAATTCTTGTTGCACCCTGTCGATGTCGTGGTTTTCATGAAAAAGCAACAAACCGTCAATTTGGTTTAATTGTTCTTCCGTTTTGTGATCAAATTTTACAGTTTCGATACCAATGCTTTCAGCCCAGTTAGAGATAGTTTTGCCAAAAGTACTTTCTTCGAAATATAATTGTGTAACTTTCATTTTATTAATTGAATGTTGTTGTGCACGTCAAAATGAGACCGCAAAAATAGGATTAAGATTTGATTAAATCTCCTATTATTATTTAAAAATGTTTATTTAATGTTAATTCAAATAAGAATTATTGTTGATAACCCAAGATTTTGAGGTAATCACTCGCTGTTTGCTCTTCAGAAAACAACTGTGTGAAGATTTTACCATTTTCATCTCGCTGAATCAGAATGTGCTTTGGCTCAGGAATTAAGCAGTGTTTCAAGCCACCAAATCCTCCGATTGTTTCTTGATATGCGCCAGTGTTGAAAAATCCAATGTACAAAGGTTTGTTTTTATTGAATTTTGGCAAATAAATCGCATTCGAATGTTGCTCTGAATTGTAGTAATCATCACTATCGCAAGTCAAACCGCCCAACAAAACGCGTTCATAATCGTCGTTCCATCTATTGATAGGCAACATGATAAATCGCTGATTGATTGCCCAAGTATCTGGTAAATTGGTCATAAATGATGAATCGATCATGCTCCATTTTTCACGGTCATTTTGTTGTTTTTGGTGTAAAACATTGAAAATCGCACCGCCGCTTTCGCCCACTGTAAACGATCCAAATTCAGTGAAAATGTGTGGTTCAGGAATGTCGTTGTCGGTACACATTCTTTTCACTTGCGTCAAAATCTCTTTCACCATGTAGGCGTAATCGAAATCAAAAGCCAAGGATTTTTTGATTGGAAATCCACCGCCGATATTCAAAGAATCCAAACTTGGACACACTTTTTTCAAGTCGCAATAAATGCGCAACAATTTGGTCAATTCGTTCCAATAATAAGAAGTGTCGTTGATTCCAGTATTGATAAAGAAATGCAACATTTTCACTTTCACACGTGGATTGTCGTGAACCATCGCTTTGTAAAACGGAACGATTTCACGGTAACGAATTCCAAGACGAGAGGTATAAAACTCAAACTTTGGTTCTTCCTCCGAAGCAATTCGAATGCCGATATTCAAATCTTTGTCAGTCGCTGAAAGTAAATCTTGTAATTCTTGCGTATTGTCGACCACTGGAACGATATTTAATTCCGTTTCAGCCATCAATGAAGCAATATTCTTGATATATTTTTCAGGTTTATATCCATTGCAAATTACATATTTTCCATCTGTAATTTTTCCTGAATTGTAAAGATTTTTAACGATGTCGATGTCAAACGCAGAAGACGTTTCGATGTGTACATCATTTTTCAAAACTTCATCCAAAACGAAAGCAAAATGCGAACTTTTAGTACAATAGGAATAATAATAATTTCCTGTGTAACCAATGTTATTCATCGCTTCACGAAACCAACCTTTGGCCCTTTGAACGTTGTATGAAATTTGGGGTAAATAATTAAATTTCAAAGGCGTACCATATTCTTCAATCAATCGCATCAAATCAATTCCATGAAAAATTAGTCGGTCGTCTTGCAAGTTAAACTCATCTTGCGGAAAGTCAAAAGTTTGATCTATTAAATCGATGTATTTTGTTCTCATTTACCCTTATAATGTGTGCAAAGTTCCCTTAAAATATTGATTTTTGAAAGAAAGTGATAAAAATAATTGAAAAATTGGGTTTGAAGTGGATTTTAAATCCATGAAAACACCAGTAAAATCTATCCTTTAAGTGATTCTAACGGATAAAATCACTTACATCACCGCCATTGTATTCATCAGCTTTTCAATCTTTAAAACCAGTGCGCTATTTGTGCAATTGTAATTATTGAAAATAAACGCAAAAGCCAATTCTTTCCCTGATTTCGTGGTCACATAACCCGCGTAAGATTTTACTTTCGACATCGTACCACTTTTCGCTTTCACTCTGCCTTCACCCGCTTGATTTTTACAGATGTCGGCCATCGTTCCAGTTTCTCCAGCAATTGCCAAGGTTTTTTTGAATGCTGCTGCATTTTTGGAATGATGCATGTGTTTCAGCAATTCACAAAAATGTTCTGCGCTGATTGCGTTCGTGCGTGAAAGTCCACTGCCGTCTTTTAAAAACAAGCCCGCTGTATTGATGCGCGAATCCCAAAACTTATCGACGTAATTGATGCCATTTTCGGTCGAACCGTTTCCGTTTTTATGAAAACCAATCCAACAAACCAATTCTTCAGCAAAAAGATTGACACTTTTCAAATTCGTCCAATACGCAATCGAAGCAACGGTTGGACTTTTGTGCTTGTAAATCAAAAAATGTCCAACGCTGTATCTTTTCCAAGCAGATTCTAGCTGCATATTTCTGGCGTTTTTAGCTTTTCCAGTCACTTCAATTCCCCTTGCGATGAGTGCATTTTTGAGTTCGATCGCAAATTGCAGTTCCGGATCTGGAATACTTCCTTTGACAGTAATATTTGAATTTGCTTCCAAATAGCCAGTTCCAAAGCGATCTAGCGAATAAGGCGCTCCGTAGATGTAGGAATTATCTCCCGTTGAACTGCTTCCTTCGATGTAATTATTGAAATTGAAATTTTCAACGATGGGAAAAGTCTTCAACAATTCAGGTTTTGTTCCAATTCCATTGATTTTGAAATAGTAGCGCAACATGTTATCAAAAATCGGCAATCCCGAAGGTCCAGCGCCGTAATAATTTCCCATGTCGTTCCAAGTCCATCCGTCGGGCGCACCTCTGTATCCAAATTCGGATGCATCGCCAATGACATTTCCTTCAATTTTTCTCAAACCTAACTTAAACAAGGTGTCTGCCCATTTGGTGAGAAAATTAGACTCTGAACCGCTTTCATTGTAATATTTACTGCCCAAAGTCACGTCGCCACCGCCACGAATCCACAAATCGCCAGTAACAATTCCTTTGGCAGAAATTTCGCTTGTGGTGTATAATTTTGTTTCCGTATGGTAATTTTCACCTAAGATTTCAAATGCAGTTGCTGTTGAAAACAGTTTGGTTGTGGAAGCCGGTGATAAGGATGTTTTTGCTTGATTTTGAACGATTTTCTCTCCCGTCTTGACATCAATGACACAAATTCCAACACTTGCATTGGCCAACAAAGGATCACTAACAATTTGATTTTTGATATTTTCTAATTCGTTTTGTGAAAAAATGAACGAATTTTGAATTTGTGCAAAGACAATCAAATATATCAACAAACTTGTTAACTTCATGGCGTAAAAATTTTGATAAAAATGGGCATTAATCTAATATGCAATATTGAATTAACGAAACTTTATCAACATCGCTTCGACGAAAACGAAACATTAATTTAAGAAATAGTTTTATTGAGCAAGTCCAAAACAAAACCAAAACATTACTTTTGGAAGTTCAAAGAACGATACAAGCAGACAAGATGATTAAAGTATTGAGGATTATAAATCGCTTCAACATTGGAGGACCCACCTACAACGCTACATTTTTAACTCGTTTTTTAGATGATGAATTTGAGACTTTACTGATTGGCGGATTACCTGAAGAAGGCGAAGCAGACTCTTTACATATCCCGCATGAATATGGCGTCGAACCTCAAATTTTGGAGGAAATGAAGCGAACGCCTAATTTCAAATCAGACAGAGAGGCATATAAAAAAATCAAGGAAATTATAAAAGAATTTCAACCTGACATTGTCCACACACACGCATCAAAAGCGGGTGCTTTAGGTCGAAGAGCAGCGTTTGCTTGCAAAGTTCCTGTGGTTGTACACACTTTCCACGGACACGTTTTTCATTCGTATTTTACTCCTTTGAAAACAAATATTTTCAAGGCAATAGAAAGACGTTTGGCACGAAAATCAACTGGAATCATTGCCATCAGTGATTTACAGAAACAAGAATTGAGTCAAGTACACAAAATTTGTCCTGTGAATAAAATCAAAGTAATTCCTTTAGGTTTTGATTTGGAAAAATTCAGGGTGAATCTAGCGGAAAATCGCATTTCAGTTCGAGCAAAATATGGTATCAGGGACGAAGAAGTTGCTGTTGCCATTGTAGGCAGATTGGCACCTATCAAAAATCACGATTTTTTTATTAAATTAGTAGAATCAATCTTGTCAAAAGGCATCGAAAAAGCAAAATTTTTCATTGTGGGTGACGGCGAATTGAAAAACGAAATTGAAGAAAAATGCAAAATAATCAATGCGAAATATGGTGAAAAAGTCTTCATGACTTCTTGGATCAAAGACATCGCTACATTCAATGCAGGAATGGATATTATGTGTTTGACATCAGATAATGAGGGAACACCAGTAAGTTTAATTGAAGGTCAAGCGAGTAATTTACCTATCATATCAACAGATGTTGGAGGAGTAAAAGACATTGTTGATGAAGGAGTTACAGGTTTTGTCATTCCAAAAGGAGACCTAATTCAATTCACTGAAAAAATGGCATTATTGATAGAAAATGAAGAAATTCGCAAAAAAATGTCACAAAATGGATGGAACTTCGTAAGAGATAAATTCCATTACATGCGTTTGGCTTCGGACATGGGAAAATATTATAGAGAATTACTAAAAAAATAATGAAAAAATTCAGTTCTAAATATTACAAGTTCTTTTCAATATTGATATTGCTATTTATTTTTACAAGCTGTGGAATCAATAGTAATTTGATGCTGAAAATTCCAAAAGAATCTGAACCAAAGCCAGATTCTTTAAAAACTTTCCAAGAAAAGTATTACAAACTATATAGTAAGGATTCAGTTCCACTTCTTCCAAGAGAAGATTACAAAATGTCAATAGATGATAAGTTCACCTTCAGTTTGAGTACCAATGATGGTAAAAATATTTTGGAAGGATTGACGGGGATTACACAAGGAAATGCTGGTGTCAGTTTAAACGAATATTTAATCAGGACAGATGGAAAAACAGTTTTACCTGTTATTGGAGAGGTTAGTATTCTTGGACTTACCATTAAACAAGCTGAAGATTCACTCAAAAAAATGTTCTCGAAACACTATTTAGATCCTTTTATTCAGTTAAAAGTAACAAATCAGAGAGTGATTGTTTTTCCTGGTGAGGGAGGTCAAGCAAGAGTTATAAACTTGAAGAACAACAATACCACAGTGATGGAAATCATTGCTGATGCTGGAGGCGTTTCGACCCGAGGAAAATCGAAGGAAATAAAATTGATCCGGAATATAGATGGAAAAAGGGTTATTTATCCTATAGACCTTTCGACAATTAACGGACTCATATATGCTGATATGTATGTGCAATCGAATGATTACATTTACATTGAACCAAATCCAAATTTATCAAGCGAGATTCTTAAGCAAACCGCTCCAATTGTAGCGATTTTCTCAAGTGTACTTGTTGTTTTCACTATTCTCAATAATTTAAAGTAAAATCGTGAGTACCAATTCCAAAAAAGTCATTATCAACAAAGAATACAATCCGTTTATTTTAAATTCGGTTGTAAAACGCTATTGGTATTGGCCTTTGATATTTGTTTTCATTTTCACTTGTTTTTCTTACCTATTCTTAAGATATACCAAAGCTGTTTATGAATCTAATTCATTGATTCAAATTGAAAATACTGACCAAGCAAAGCAAATTATTGACGTTGAAAATATCAACTCCAAAAATAATGTTTCATCAGAAATAGAATTATTAAAATCACAATTGCTTTTTGAAAAAGCGATTGACAAATTAAATATGAATGTCAGTCTTTTTTCAAAAGGTAAAATTTTAACAGAAGAACTTTATCTATTGAGTACATTTAATGTTCAGCCATATGCATTAAATGATTCAACACTATGTAATGTTCCGATTTATGTAAAACTTGAAAACGGCAAAATAGTTCTTAATTACACTTTTCAAGGTGTAAAATACAACGTCAGCGGAAAATTAAACTCAAATATTCGAAATAAACACTTTGATGTCATTATCAAATCAACAAGCCTAGCTGATTTTCAAATTGCAAGTGATGCAAATAAATTATATTTTACGTTCAACGAAAAATCAAGTTTAGTAGAAAGACTTCTTCCAGGATTAATAATTAATCCAATTAATTTAGAGGCAAAAACTATCCAAATTAGTTATCAATCATACAATCCATTATTATGTAATGACATTGTAAGGGTTGTAACAGAAGCTTTTTTTGAATATGACGAAAACCTCAAAAAACAAAGCTCAGATAATATTTTGTATTTCATTGAATCTCAACTTGATTCTCTTTCGATAGAATTAAAGTTATCAAAAGATAGTTTGGCTGATTTTCAGAGAATTTCAAATCTTCCAGATCCTGATATGGCTGGTTCTAAACTAAACGGTGATTTGGATAGATATAGCACTGAGTTGGCATTAATCAAAGATGAACTTGGAACTTTAAGATTGGTTTCAAGTAAACTTAAAGCTGAGCCAAATCGATTGGAAATTTACAAAATCTTACCTGAAATGTTGGGGAAAAGCTACGAAAATGCGCTTTCAAACCAAATTGAAGATTTGCATCAAATTCTGGAAAGAAAGGAAGATTTACTTTTCAAATTAAAACCCGATAACCCAGAAATCAAAAATATCAACGAAAGAATTGACAATAAAATCTATGCTATCAAACGCAGTATGTCTGTAATACAAGATCGTTTGATGGAAACAGCAAAAAATTTACAACAAAAAATTGACTTGCTCAACGGAGAATTTTATTTACTTCCTGAGAAAAAAATGGAGTTTAACAGATTAAAATCTTTGCAAGAATTAAATGAAAAGTATTATTCATTGCTGACTGAAAAAAAAGCGCAATACGCTATTTCAAATGCAGGTTATGCGCCTACAAGTAGAGTTTTGAGTAAACCTTTTGTTCCTGATACACCTGTAAGTCCAAATAGAAAAATCATTTATATTTCATTTTTCCTATTCGGACTTTTAATTGGAATTGCTTTGATTATTTATAAGTATTTAACTTATAACGAAATAAATAGTATGGATGATTTAAAGAAACTGTTACCAGATAACATCAGTTTCTTGGGTGGAGTACCAACAGTGAAGAAAAACATGGAATTTTCTCAAATTGTGGTCAATGAATCTTCAAAATCCAGAATTGCAGAAGCAATGAGAAGTATTCGTTCAAATTTAAGTTTCGTGAACGAAAATGCGAAAGTAATCGCGATTTCATCTTCTGTTTCTGGTGAAGGAAAAACGTTTGTTGCTCTTAACCTTGCCGGAATAATTGCTCTTTCAGGGAAAAAAACCATCATTGTCGATCTAGATATGCGTAAGCCTAAAGTGCATTTAGGTTTTAATGTGAAAAACGACAATGGTATGAGTAATTTAATTATTCACCATTCAACTCTTGATGAATGTATTCAGCATTCAGAAGTTAAAAATTTAGATTTCATAACAGCTGGTGAAGTGCCACCAAATCCTTCAGAATTAATTTTAAGTGACTCTTTCAAAAATATTTTAGAGGAACTAAAGTCCAAATATGATTGTATTATTATTGATAATCCCCCAGTAGGTTTGGTATCCGATGGTATTCAAGTTTTGGCAACCGCTGACATCCCTATTTACATATTCAAAGCCAATTATTCAAAAAGAATCTTTGCTGAGCGTGTCATTGAGTTATTTGAAGTGCAACAATTGAAATCTTTAAATGTCATTCTAAATGGTGTTGATTCAGGCAATAGAAGATATGGTTACGGATATGGATACGGATATGGATACGGATACGGATACGGATACGGACAGGGATACTATGAAGATGACGACAACGGAAAAAAACGCAGAAGAAAAAAGAAAAACGATTCCTAAATTAGTTTTTCGTTAAATCTTTTGAGTTTTTACAAATTCAATCACTAACTCTAACTTTTTTTTACTTTTGTGTTAAATTTTATATGTTTCGATTTTGATTGAAAAAATAATTTTATTGATTGCGTTTTTTGTTGTTGGTGTTATAGTTTCATATATTATCAATATACTTTTATTACGCTTTTCTGAAACCTTAGGTATTCGGAATAAAAATGATGTAGTCGTTAGATGGAGCAATCAATCAAAACCTTCGCTTGGAGGAATAAGTTTTTTTGTAGTCTTTCTATTTTCTGCTATAGGATACAGTATTGTCTTCAGTGAAGATCAAAGTATTTTTCAAAACATTCAATTCATTGGCCTATTCGCTGCTGGATCAATTGCTTTTTTGATGGGCTTAGCAGACGATGCGTACAATACCAAACCCTTGATTAAATTAGCTGTACAAATTGGATGTGGATTAATTTTCGTCTTTACTGATTCAGTTATAGATTTAACACACAACTTTTGGATTGATGCTTCAATTACCGTCCTATGGGTTATTGCAGTGATGAATTCTCTAAATATGTTAGATAACATGGACGGAATTACAGGTACTGTTGTCGTGTTTATTTTAGCTGCATGTTTGACTTCCTCGTATTTGGTATTTGAAGTGAATAGAAATATTTGGTCGATTCTTTTAGTTTCGCAAATTGGTGCAATGGTAGGTTTTCTGAAACTAAACATCAATCCAAGTAAACTTTTTATGGGTGATGCAGGAAGTCAATTTATTGCGCTCTTTGTTGCATTTTTTGCCATTCACAATCTATGGGATGCTGGCCAAAGTATCGAAAGTCCTTCTTGGACGGGCTTATTGATTTGTTTGGTTGCTTTCACTCCTTCTGCGGTTGATACGCTAACAGTTGTAATCAACAGATTAAGAAAAGGAAAATCTCCCATGGTTGGTGGAAAAGATCATACAACTCACCACTTGGTTTATGCTGGTTTAAATGACATTAAAGTTTGGTATGTTTTCGTGGCTATTTCTTTGATTTCTTTAATACTTAGTTCTATTATGGTTTATCTGGTAATTTTAAAAATTTACTGGGTACTCGGATTTTTTGCTTTGTATTTTGTCATTGTTTTTGCTATTCTATTTAGACTTACGCACAAATATGCCCACAAAGTAAAATAAGCTACTTTTCCCTAAATTCTCCATCATGAAACTCAAATTACTACTTTTCATAACGCTAGTTGTGGTGAGTTGTTCCAATGAAAAGGAAAAATCAATCATAGAACAAAAAAATCAAAATCCTGAAACTAGTTTCGCAACAATACCAAATTTGCCTGAATCCATGACTTTTGCAGGCGAAAAAATTTTGTTGCAAGATGAAGATATCATCGAACGTTTAGACCGCGAAGTTTTGACAAATGCATATTACCAAAGCGCCACCACCCAAATGTTAAAACGCGCAAATCGATGGTTTCCGATGATCGAGCGAATTTTAAAAGAAGAAAATATCCCTAACGATTTTAAATATTTAGCAGTCATCGAAAGTGGTTTGGTTCAAGCAACCAGTCCAGTTGGTGCCCAAGGATTTTGGCAGTTTATGCCTTTCACAGCCAAGCAATATGATTTGGAAATTAACGACGAAATCGACGAGCGATTACATGTAGAAAAAAGTACGCGTGCTGCATGTGCTTATCTTCGAGACGCGCAAGACACCTTGAAAGATTGGCTGCTCGCATCCGCGTCATATAATCGCGGAATTGGAGGTGTTCGACAAGATATGCGCTGGCAAGGTACCGATCACTATTTCGATACAGACCAAAATAGCGAAACTGCAAGGTACGTTTTTCGAATTTTAGCAGTCAAATTAATCTTTGAAAATCCGAAAGCTTATGGCTTCAATACAGATAAAATAAAATTATACGAACCTTTTAAAACAAAGCGTGTTGTAGTTAAGCAAAGTATTCCGAACTTAGCAAGATGGGCATTGGAAAAAGGTATCAATTTTAAGATTTTGACAAAACTAAATCCTTGGCTCAAAGGAAATAAATTAACAATCAAAAACAAAACTTATCAGTTACTTTTGCCTTCGGAAAGTGAAAACTTAAAACCGTACAAGCAATATCTCAAATGAAAGAAGAAGTAGAAGACGAACAACAATACATCGAAGTTTACGGCGCTAGAGAACACAATCTCAAAAACATAGATTTAAAAATTCCGCGTAACAAATTGGTCGTTTTCACCGGTCTTTCAGGTTCTGGAAAATCTTCGCTGGCTTTTGATACCATTTTTGCTGAAGGTCAAAGACGTTATATCGAGACTTTTTCTGCTTACGCGCGACAATTTTTGGGCGGATTGGAACGTCCAGATGTTGATAAAATTGATGGATTAAGTCCAGTAATTTCCATAGAACAAAAAACCGTTTCGCGTTCACCGCGTTCTACTGTGGGAACAATTACAGAAATCTACGATTTTCTCAGACTTTTCTTCGCAAGAGTGGGTACTGCTTATTCTTATGAAACTGGTGAACCAATGGTCAAATATTCTGATGACCAAATCGTGGACCTCATCATCGAAAATTACCAAGGAAAAAAAGTAGTCATTCTTTCGCCTAAAATCAAAGGTCGAAAAGGACATTACCGCGAACTTTTTGAACAAATCCGAAAAATGGGTTTTTCAAAAGTGCGCATCGATGGTGAAATCAAAGACATCGAAAGCGGAATGCGCGTGGACCGTTACAAAGTGCACGACATCGAAATTGTCATCGACAGATTAATCATTGATGGTTCTGACCGAAAACGCATTTACGACTCTGTGATCACTGCCATGAAGCAAGGCTCAAAAGCGATGATGGTGATGGATTTTGAAAGCAATCAAGTGCGCCATTTTAGTCGTGCTTTGATGTGTCCAACTTCAGGAATAAGTTATCCAGAACCAGAACCAAGTTTATTTTCTTTCAACTCACCATATGGTGCTTGCCAAACTTGCAACGGATTGGGAGAAATTTCAGAAGTCGATTTAGAAAAGATAATTCCAAATTTCAAATTGTCCATCAAAAAAGGTGGATTGGCTCCTTTAGGAGAATATAAAAAAACTTGGATTTTCGAAAAAATTGATGCTTTCTTGATTCAAGAAGGTTATTCAATTAATACGCCTTTGGAAGAAATTCCAGAAAATTTACTACACATTTTGTTGAATGGAAATGAAGGAATGGAACGTTCTCCCAAAAATAAATCAATTGTTTTTGAGGGAATTGTAAACTTTTTGACACGCCATTCAGACGAAAGTTCTGCAGCCATACAGCGTTGGGCACAAAGTTTTATGAATCGTGTGATTTGTCCAACTTGCCACGGAACAAGAATTAAAAAAGAAGCGCATTTTTTCAAAATCAATGGCAAACACATAGGCGAATTGGCGCAATCAGATATTGGTGAATTGAAAATCTGGTTTGATACTTTAGAAGAAAATCTTTCTCCTTCAGAACTTCAAATTGGAACTGAAATCATCAAAGAAATCAAGGATCGATTGAACTTTATTTTAGAAGTTGGATTGGATTATTTGTCATTACATCGCTCTGCGAAAACACTTTCTGGAGGAGAAGCACAACGCATTCGCTTGGCAACGCAAATCGGTTCAGAATTGATGAACGTGTTGTATGTATTAGATGAACCAAGCATTGGATTGCATCAAAGAGACAATACGCGATTGATAAATTCGCTCAAAAAATTGCGTGACACTGGAAATTCAGTCATTGTGGTGGAACACGACAAAGAAATGATTGAAGCCGCTGATTTTGTGGTTGATATTGGTCCTGGAGCAGGAATTCATGGCGGACAAATTATCAATGCAGCGCCGTTTGGAGATTTACATTCCAAAGATTCTTTCACTACCAAATATTTGCGTGGTGAAATGAAAATTGAAATCCCGAAGAAAAGACGCAAAGGCAACGGGAATAAAATCAGTTTATTAGGTGCTTCTGGACACAATTTGCAAAATGTTGATTTACACATTCCCTTGGGAACTTTTACCTGTATCACCGGTGTTTCAGGAAGTGGAAAATCAACATTGATCAATCATACTTTGTATCCAATTTTGAATGCGCATATTTACAATGGAGTCAAAAAACCGATGCCGTACAAAAAGTTTAACGGCTTGGAATTTTTAGATAAAGTAATTGAAATTGACCAAAGTCCGATAGGAAGAACTCCTCGCTCAAATCCAGCGACTTACACCAATGTTTTTACTGAAATCAGAAGTTTGTATGCGAGCATGCCCGAAGCCCAAATTCGCGGTTATAAACCAGGAAGATTTTCGTTTAATGTCGCCGGAGGAAGATGTGAAACTTGCGGTGGTGGCGGTGTGAAAGTGATTGAAATGAACTTTCTACCGGATGTTTACGTCGATTGTGATGGTTGTCAAGGAAAACGCTATAATCGTGAAACATTGGAAGTTCGTTACAAAGGAAAATCCATCAGCGACGTACTTGAAATGACAATCGATGATGCAGCTGTTTTCTTTGAAAAAATCCCTAAAATTTTCCGTGTGTTAGACACCATGGTTTCTGTTGGATTGGGTTACGTCAAATTAGGACAAGCTTCCACTACCCTTTCTGGTGGCGAAGCGCAACGAATCAAATTGTCGACTGAACTTGCCAAAAAAGGAACAGGAAGTACGATTTATATATTAGACGAACCATCCACAGGATTGCATTTTGAAGATATTCGTTTGCTGTTGATTGTGTTGCAACGTTTGGTGGATGAAGGAAATACCGTTCTGGTTATCGAACACAATTTAGATATTGTGAAAGTGGCTGATTATATCGTAGACATTGGTCCTGAAGGAGGAAAAGGCGGTGGAGAAATCTTATTTTCAGGAACACCAGAAGACATGGTCAAAAAAGCGATGAAACGTTCTCATACCGCGCAATACTTGGAAATGGAATTGAAACAGTAAAATTTCAAAACAATTTCCAAAGCTGTATTCACGATTTAAAATTTTGTATTACCTTTAAATTTCAAAGGATAAAACCAACGGTATTTGTTTTTTCGCGGAATGATTTCCCAAAAACAAAAAAGACACTTCACTATCCGTACTTAAAATTAATTTTCTTAAAAACTATTTTATGCACGCAAAGAAAGATTGGAATGCCATCAAAACAAACGACAGTTGGGCAATTTTCAAAATCATGTCAGAGTTCGTTGAAGGATATGATCGCATGGCGCAAATTGGACCTTGTATTTCTATTTTTGGTTCAGCCCGAACCAAGCCTGACAATAAATATTATCAATTAGCGGTAGAAGTAGCGCATAAATTGACCAAAGCCGGATATGGCGTCATTACTGGCGGAGGACCTGGAATCATGGAAGCAGGTAACAAAGGTGCGCAAGAAGGTGGAGGTGCTTCAGTTGGACTGAATATCAATTTACCTTTCGAACAAAGCCACAATCAATACATCGATTTAGACAAAGTACTTGATTTTCGCTATTTCTTTGTTCGCAAAGTGATGTTTGTGAAATACGCACAAGGATTTATCATTCTCCCAGGCGGAATGGGCACAATCGACGAACTTTTTGAAGCGCTGACATTGATTCAAACCAAAAAAATCAAGAAAATGCCTGTTGTATTAATCGGTCATGACTATTGGGATGGTTTGGTTGATTGGATTCGAACAGTGATGTTGGAAAAAGAAAACAATGTTTCTCCAGAAGACATGCATTTATTGAAAGTCGTTGATACCGCAGATGAGGCAGTAAAATACATTGAAGAATTCTACAAATCTCACGAGTTGAGACCGAATTTCTAGTTTAAATAAAAACTTTTTGAACCCATTTGACTTTTCAAGTGGGTTTATTTTTTGTCAAATAATTCCAAAACTTTTTCAATTGGTCTTCCAATCGCTGCTTTATTTCCATGAATGACGATTGGACGTTCGATCAATTTTGGAAATTGAACCATTGCTTCAATCCATTCAGCTTCAGTCAAAGTTTTGCCTTTGAAATTTTCTATAAAAATCGCTTCACCTTTACGAATCAATCCTTCCGCAGGAATTTGGAGCAATTTCAAAATCGATTTCAATTCTTTGGCAGAAGGCGGATTTTTCAAATATTCAATCACTTCTACGTCAGCATCTAAATGCTTAACAGCTTCCAAAGACAAGCGACTTTTACTGCATTGATTGTTGTGATAAATGACTGTTTTCATAGCTTGAAATTTAATTTCCGTAAGTCATCAAATACGCTTTCAAAAATTCATTCAAATCGCCATCCATTACTGCTTCAACGTTTCCTGTTTCGTGACCAGTTCTGACGTCTTTCACCAATTTATATGGATGCATGACGTAGTTTCTGATTTGAGAACCCCATTCGATTTTCTTTTTGTTGGCTTCGATTTCATTGCGTTTTTCCATGCGCGCACGGTATTCCAATTCGTATAATTGAGAACGCAACAATTGCATTGCTTTTTCTTTATTTCCAAGCTGAGATCGAGATTCAGAGTTTTCAATGATGATCCCGGAAGGTGCGTGTTTCAAACGAACAGCCGTTTCAACTTTATTTACGTTTTGTCCACCTGCACCGCCCGAGCGGAAAGTGTCCCAGGTGATATCTGCTGGATTGATATGAATATCGATTGTATCATCCACCAAAGGATAAACATACACCGAAGCAAATGAAGTGTGTCGTTTCGCATTAGAATCAAATGGTGAAATACGCACCAAACGGTGAACGCCATTTTCGCCTTTCAAATATCCAAAAGCAAAATCTCCTTCAAATTCGATTGTTACTGTTTTTATTCCAGCAACATCGCCCGCTTGATAATTCAATTCTTTTAACTTATAGCCATTTTTGGTGCCCCACATCATGTACATGCGCATCAACATCGAAGCCCAATCGCAACTTTCTGTACCACCAGCTCCTGACGTGATTTGCAAAACCGCGCTCAATTGATCTTCTTCACCAGAAAGCATGTTCTTGAGTTCCAATTCTTCCACTTTAGCAGCGAGTGATTTGAATGCTTCATCCACTTCAGATTCTTCGGACATTCCTTCCTTAAAAAAATCAAAAAGAACTTCCATATCGTCCATTCCAGTTTTCAATTCGTCGTACGTTGCGATCCAAAATTTAAGCGTTCGAATGGATTTCATTTCCACTTCCGCTTTTTTAGGATCATTCCAAAAATCAGGATCTTGCGTTTTCAATTCTCCTTCTTGGAGTTGAACGCGTTTTTCCTGAATTTTCAAATAATCAGAAATTGCTTGGATGCGCGTACTCAGTTCTTTCAGCTGTTCTTGATTCACCATAAGGACACAAAGATAATGCGATAATTTGAAAAGTCAGAATGGAAAGGATTGTAAAATCAGTTCTTGAAAAACTAGAATGAGTATAAATACCGCACAAAAGTCTAAAGTAACTTCCAAATCTCAAATAAAATAATAAATTTGCATGATAAAATTAAAGACTAAAAAAATGAGTATCCCAGCTGAATTAAAATATACGAAAGACCACGAGTGGGTTCGTGTTGATGGAAATATTGCTACTGTAGGTATTACTGCATTTGCTCAAGGCGAATTAGGTGATATCGTTTATGTTGAAATTGAAACAGAAGGCGAAGAATTGGATCAAGAAGAAGTTTTTGGTTCTGTAGAAGCAGTTAAAACTGTTTCTGATTTATTCATGCCAGTTTCTGGAAAAATCATCGAATTCAACAGTGCATTGGAATCAAATCCTGAAGCTGTAAATTCAGATCCTTACGGAGATGGCTGGATGGTAAAAGTTGAATTGAGTAATCCTTCTGAATTGGATGGTTTATTAGATGCTGCTGGATACCAAGCGCACATCGGATAATCAAAAAATATTTATTTACAATCCCTCATGCAAATTTGTTTGAGGGATTTTTTATTAAACCTATTCCCTAACTTTTCTATCTTTGAATCGATTTAAAAAAATTCATGGTTTTTAGTAGCATCACATTTTTGGTTTATTTCCTTCCGCTTTTTGTCTTGATTTATCATTTCATTGCGAAAGAATACAAAAATTGGTTCATTTTACTTTCAAGTATTTATTTCTTTAGTTGGGGCGCACCCAAGTTTGTTTTTGTACTTGTTGGCGTAACGATACTCGATTTCTACCTCGTCAAATTTTTATTTGAATCCAAAACTGCACTTCGAAAAAGAATTCTTTTAATCACCTCACTAACCATGAATTTAGGAATGTTGGCTTATTTCAAATACGCCAATTTCTTCATCGAAAATGTGAACCGATTTTTGTACAAAGAAGGATTTGAAACCATCGAATGGACCAAAATCGCCCTGCCAATTGGAATTTCATTTTTCACCTTTCAAAGTTTGACATACGCGGTGGACGTTTATCGAAATGTGCATAAACCGCTTGATAAATTGAGCAATTACATGTTGTTCATCGTCGCTTTTCCGCAGATGATTGCTGGTCCGATTGTGAGATTCAACTACATTGCGGATCAAATCACAGAACGAAATGAAACGATCGACGACAAACTGCAAGGATTCATTCGTCTTTGCATCGGTCTAGGAAAAAAAGTGTTGATCGCCAACGTGATGGGACAACAAGCCAAACTATTCATGGAAATTCCAGTAGATCAACTAACCATGGCTTCCGCTTGGATTGGGATTTTAGCCTATACATTCCAAATTTATTTCGATTTTGCGGGATATTCCGATATGGCGATAGGACTGGGAAAAATCATGGGATTCACTTTTCCAGAAAACTTCGACAGTCCGTACATTTCCAGAAGTATTACGGAATTTTGGCGCAGGTGGCACATGACACTAGGAACTTGGATGCGCGATTATTTGTACATCCCATTGGGCGGTAACAAAGTGAAAACAAAAATGCGGCTATACATGAACTTGTGGTTCGTTTTCGTCATTTCTGGATTGTGGCATGGAGCCTCCTGGAATTTTGTAATTTGGGGCGCTTTTCATGGGTTTTTCTTGGTCCTTGAGCGATTGTTTCTAGGGAAAATTCTTTCAAAAATCGGAATGATTCCAAGCATGATGTATACTTTTTTAGTCGTTATGATTGGCTGGGTTTTCTTCAGTATCGAAAAATTCGACCATGCAAAAGCATACATTTTAAAACTTTTTTCTTTCGACATGAAAGGATTGCCAACGATGCTTCCAATCTTCAAAGTGACGATTTTTCTTGCAATATTATTTTCGTTTATCGGTGTATTCAAGAAAGCCAAAGATTGGGAAAACAAAATTTATTTCAATGCCAATCCATCGATGACTTGGTATTATTCGTTTCTAGGAATCTCTTTGCTACTATTCGTGCTTTCTTTGAGTTCGATTGCTGCACAAGGTTTTAATCCATTCATTTATTTTAGATTCTGATGGAAAAGCAAACTAAAATAAAACAATATTTGTTCGGTGGAATCATGATTTTACTGCTGCTTCCCATGTTGCAAGCCAGTTTGACCATTTTTAAATTGGAGCCATTGAAAGGAGCAATCGAAACATTTGAAAAACCTGATTTCACATTTGAAACTTGGAAAACGGGTGAGTTTCAAAAGAATTATGAAAAATACTTAGACAACAATTTTGGTTTCCGCAGCACATTGATTCGCATCAATAACCAACAAGCTTATAGTTTCTATAACGAAGCCAAAGCCAACGGTGTGATCATCGGAAAAGAGAATTATCTATTTGAAAAAAACTATTTGAAAGCTTATTTAGGTACTGACTATATTGGCGATAAAGCCATTGAAAGTCAGGTTTTCAAACTGAGAAAAATTCAAGACACTTTGCAAAAACTAAACAAAGATCTGCTGATGATTTTTGCGCCTGGAAAAGGAACTTTCTTTCCCGAATACATGCCAGATTATTGTGCAAAGCAAAAACGAAGTAAGACCAATTATGCTGTTTATCTATCAGCAATGAAATCTCAAAAAATCAATTATTTAGATTTCAATCAATGGTTTTTGAATATGAAATCTAAAAGTAAATATCCACTTTACGGCAAAGCTGGAATTCATTGGAGCAAATATGGTGAATACTTGGCGGCGGATTCAATGATAGAAGTTATAGGCAAAATGCGTAAAACTGCCATGACAAAATTGATGTTGGATAAATTGGAGGTCAAAAAAACCAATGAACAAGGCGATTATGACATTGGAGAAGGCATGAATCTGTTTTTTATGATGGACACTTATCCGATGGCTTATCCTACTTTTCATTACGAAAAACCAAAAAATCAGCAAAAAGCGCCGAAAGTTTTGGTTGTTTCTGACAGTTATTTTTGGGGAATGTTCAATGCAGGGATTTCAAGAGAGGTTTTCGATGATGGACAATTTTGGTTTTACAATCAAGAAATTTATCCTGACAGCTATGAAAGTCCAAAAAATGTGGGAGACATTGATATTCAATTAGAAGTAGAAAAAAATGAAGTGGTTGTACTAATTTGTACGGATGCGAATCTATTCAAGTTTGCTTTTGGATTTGTGGATCAATTATACGCTAAGTATTATCCAAAGTAGATTTATTTAAATCGAAAAACAGTCAATTCTCAAATAATCCTTATTTTTCCAAAAAAAACGAATGAAAATTTATTATCTATTCGGCATTCTATTGACTTTTCTCGCGTCTTGTGTGGGCAAAGAAGTCAAATCGAATTTAAATGAAGAAAAATCTATTGAATTTCCAACAAAAATCAACGGTCAACTTTCTAAATTCCCTCTAAAAAGTGCTGATTTTAGTATTGATTCCCTTTATTTTGCCAATGATTCAACTTTCAAGTTTTCAAGAGGAAATCTAGACATTGAGACAGTTAAACTACTTTCGAAAAAACTATCCGCAGATGAGATTACCACTCGAGAAAAATATTATTTAAACGATTTCTACCAAGTTCAAGAAGCGAAAGAAAAAGGGAAATTTGATCAATTCAAGAAAAAACTAGACATCGGAATGACGGAAAATGCAGTTTGTAACACCATCGGAAGAATTGAATATGGCGATTCAGCAGCATTGCTTTTGTGGGAAATTGTTTACAAATCTTATGATGCTTGTCCGTTCTATTTTGGTCACGATGTGATGGGAACTTTGGTGAAAAAAGGCAAAGTAATATCATGTATCACATTGGCTGCCAAAGAATCTGGTGCTGATACTCCCATGTCATACGAAATGTATCAATTGGTTAAAATGGATGAATTTGGACAAATCTTTATCAAAAATCATTCTCAAACGAGCGAAGAAAACACCGTCATTGAAAAATCAAGATTTGCTTCGAGATACAAAATCAATTCTTTTGGTTTTGAATGGCAAAAATAATTATTGAATTAAGCAAACTATTTCCTGTTTAGAAGGATTTTAAATAAGCAAATTGTATCTTTGTATCCGATTATGGATTCAACTATTAAAAGAAAGTTTAGCGTTAGAGAAATCAGAGAAGATTTCCCCGCTTTGCGTCAGACAATTTACGGTAAAAATTTAATCTATTTCGATAACGGAGCGACTTCTCAAAAGCCTCAGTATGTTTTAGATGCAATCAATCAATATTACAGTAAAGACAATGCGAATATCCACCGCGGTGTTCATCATTTAAGTCAAAAAGCAACTTCAGAATACGAAGCTTCTCGTAAGTTTATTGCAGAATACTTAAATGCAAAATCATCAGATGAAATCATTTTCACCAAAGGAACCACAGATGGAATCAATTTGGTGGCGTCATCTTATGGTCATCTGTTGAATGCTGGCGACGAAATTTTGATTTCAGCGATGGAACACCATTCCAACATTGTTCCATGGCAGATGCTTTGCGAGCGAAAAGGTTGTGTTTTGAAAGTGATTCCAATCAACAAAAAAGGTGAAATCATTCAAGATGAATACGAAAAATTGCTTTCATCTAAAACCAAATTGGTTGCAGTGACGCACATTTCTAATTCTTTAGGAACTATAAATCCAATCAAAGAAATGATTCAGAAAGCACATGCAGTTGGAGCGAAAGTTCTGATTGATGGCGCGCAAAGTATTCAGCACGATAAAATTGATGTCAAAGATTTAGATTGCGATTTCTTCGTTTTTTCTGGTCACAAGGTTTTTGGCCCAACTGGAATTGGCGTTTTATACGGAAAAGAAGCCTTGTTGGATCGCATGCCTCCATATCAAGGTGGTGGCGATATGATTTTGAAAGTTACATTTGACAAAACGACTTATAACGAATTGCCATACAAATTTGAAGCAGGAACACCGCACATTGCAGGTGGAATTTGTTTGGGAAAAGCGTTGGAATATTTGAATCAGTTCGACATTGAATCCATCAAAAAGCACGAAACGGAATTGGCTGACTATGCCCAAGACTTATTATTGACTTTTGAGGATATGAACATCATTGGTGAATCCAAAAAGAAAACAAGTGTTGTGTCTTTTATCGTTGATGGAATTCATCCTTTCGACATGGGTACATTACTTGACAAACAAGGAATTGCAGTTAGAACTGGACATCATTGTACACAGCCATTGATGGATTTTTACAAGATTCCCGGAACAGTTAGGGCCTCTTTTGCGTTTTACAATACGAAAGAAGAAATTGACACATTTATCGCTGCAGTAGAAAAAAGCATTGGAATGTTGAAATAGAAATTTCAGCAAAAACACTTCAGTCATGACATTAGAAGAAAAACAAAAAGAAATAGTTGAAGATTTTGCCATCTACGAAGATTGGATGGAAAAATATGAATATATCATTGAGCTTGGAAGAGATTTGCCGATCATAGAAGAAGAGAAAAAAACGAAAGATAGAATAATCGAAGGTTGTCAATCACAAGTTTGGTTAGATTCTAGTTTCTCAGATGGAAAAATGCATTTCAAAGCAGATTCTGATGCGATTATCACCAAAGGAATTATCGGACTTTTGATTCGCGTTTTAGACGATGAAAAGCCAGAAGATATTGCTAAATGCGATTTACATTTCATCCAAGAAATTGGTTTACACGAACATCTTTCACCAACACGTTCAAACGGATTAGCAAGCATGGTCAAAAAAATGAAAATGTCTGCTTTACAAGCATTAACAACAAACGATTCAGAACAAAAAGCATAAACAATGATTGAACTAGAAAACAAAGTAGTCGAGGTTCTTAAAACCATTTACGATCCTGAAATTCCAGTCGATGTGTTCGAATTGGGATTGATATACGAAGTCAATATTGATGCTGAAAAAAATGTTTCGATTGACATGACCTTAACTTCACCAAATTGCCCTGTAGCAGAGTCGATGCCGAAAGAAGTTGAAGACAAAGTGGGAGCGATTGAAGGCGTAAATAGCGCGAAAGTAAACATCGTTTTTGATCCACCTTGGGACAAAGACATGATGAGCGAAGAAGCGAAATTAGAGTTGGGGTTTTTATAGAGGCGGAAAATTGCCAGATTAATCGATTGGAAGATTGCAGATTAAGAAATTGGCAAATTGATGATTGCAAATTTGAGGATTGCAGATTGAAAAGTTCACGGATTTTATAGATATTTTAAGATGAGAAGAGTAGTAATAACTGGGCTTGGAGCTTTGACTCCGGTGGGAAATGATGTTGAAACTTTCTGGGAAAACATACAAGCAGGTGTCAGCGGCGCTGGGAAAATCACGAAATTCGATACTTTAAAATTCAAAACAACTTTTGCTTGTGAATTGAAAGATTTTGATGCAAAAGCACACTTTGATGTGAAAGAGATCAGAAAATATGATTTGTTTTCTCAATATGCATTGGTTTCTGTGCAACAAGCAGTTGAAGACGGAAAAATTGATTTTGAAGCATTAAATAGAGATAGAATTGGCGTTATTTGGGGTTCTGGGAATGGAGGAATTCAAACTTTTCAAGACCAAATGATTGAATACTGTGAAGGAGATGGAATACCGCGTTTCACTCCATTTTTCATTCCGCGTATTTTGGTTGATATCGCTTCAGGAATCATTTCTATCAAATATGGTTTACGTGGAGTGAATTTTTGCCCTGTTTCTGCCTGCGCAACATCAAATACAGCATTGATTGAAGCGTTTAATTACATTCGTTGGAACAAAGCTGACATGATTATTTCTGGAGGTTCCGAAGCAGCAATTACACAATCAGCCATCGGAGGATTTTCTTCAGCGAAAGCACTTTCAACTTTAAATGAAACGCCAGAATTAGCTTCTCGTCCTTTTGATGTAAATCGTGATGGATTTGTAATGGGAGAAGGAGCAGGTGCGTTGATTTTAGAAGAATATGAACACGCCAAAAAACGTGGTGCGAAAATTTACGCCGAAGTTGTTGGTGGCGGAATGGCGGCTGATGCTTATCATTTGACTGGCACACATCCTGAAGGTGATGGAGCAGTTTTAGGAATGAATTTAGCGATTGAAGAGGCTGGAATCACTGCAGAAGAAATCGATTACATCAACATGCACGCAACATCAACCGCACAAGGTGACACGAGTGAATTGATTGCTGCAAAACGCGTTTTTGGTGAAAGAAAATCATTGAGTATTTCTGGTACGAAATCCATGACAGGACATTTATTGGGTGCTGCTGGTGCAATTGAAGCAATTATTTGCGTGAAAGCGTTGCAAGATAATATGGTTCCTCCAACAATCAATACCCAAGAAATTGAACCAGAATTTGCGAATTTGTTTGATTTTCCGCTAGAAAAAGCACAAAGCAAAGAGATTCAATATGCGATGAGCAACACCTTTGGTTTTGGCGGACACATTGCTTCGGTGGTTTTGAAAAAATGGGCTTAATAATCAGACTTTAGAAATAAAGTAATCTTCCTGAAATATCATTTCCACGAAAAACCAATGCTGGAAAAGGGATTTTGATTACATTAAATGGACTCAATACTTTCTTTAACCAAGGTTTTTTGATGGGCAATTTGGTCACATCTAAATCTAAGGAAAGTACAAATTCTCGTTTGGCTGTGAAACTTTTCAAACCATCCGCAGTTTGAAAAAAATCGTTGCTTCCAACGAGTTTTGCATCGACGCTATAACCCGCAGCAATGGCTATCCAAGCAGGAATTTTACTTTTCGGAAAAATGCATCCTGGAGAAAATGTCAACCAATAAGTTTGTCCATTGTAATCTTTCAATAATCGTTCTGAAAAAGACGCACCTAAAATCGAAGGTCGATATTGTGCAAAATCACTTGGACTGTATGAAAATTTCAACTTTACGTATTGTTCTTGCCAAATCAATTCTTGAGACAAAAAAAGTCCACTACCCAAAGTATTTGCTCCGACATCTGACCAAGAAAATCCCCAATCAGCGCTTTGGGCGTCAAGCAACTCAAATGACATTTGATAGCCCCAACCAACTCCTGCCCCAATCAAAGCACTTTTTTTTCTATCGAGTCCAGACCAGCGATAAAGTTTTGAAACCTTGTCGCTAAAATGATATGCTGTAAAAACATGCCCCATTTTATCCATTTGCATCCATTCGCGAGAATCATCAAATGTGTGAAAAGAAGTTTTAGGGAAATCTTTGTACCATATTGACGATAATCCAATGATACTTCCAGACCAAATGACTCCAGTTCCGATAGCCGAAGCAATCAATCTTTTATTATTCAACGAATCTGAAGGAGAAAGCAATGTGGATTGCGACCAGACATTGATTCCAATCAAAAGTGCCAAAAAGGTTCTACAAAAATTGGATAACATGGAGCGAAGGTAAAAAAATATGAGAGGAAATTTTTTTTTCAAGGAAAAAAGAATAACTTTGTGGAATAAATTTGTCAACGTTATTTTTGTCAACATGGAATTGTCAGTTTTATTGAAAGAAGGAAGAATAAAAAAGGAATGGAGTTTACGTAAATTAGGAGCAGAAACATCCATTGATTCTTCATTGCTCAATAAATTTGAAAAAGGCGAAAGAATACCCACAAAACCGCAAATTAATCGATTACTAGAAATTTTAGAATTAGACAAAAAAGAAACATTAACGCTTTGGTTGGGCGAAAAAATATATCGAATCGTTGAGCATGAAGAATTTTATGCAGAATCTATGATGTTTGCTGACCATAAAATTTCTTATGGATTATCAACCGCTGAAAAACTTCAAAATCAGTTGCCTGAAAGACTTCAAACATTGCTTTCGGATTGTGATGTTCAAAGAGACGAATGGAATCAACTAAAACCTCTAAATGGCCTTCAACTTCAGAAAATGAATGAATACTTTCGATTGAATTATACATACGAAAGTAATCGAATCGAAGGCAATACATTGACTTTGCAAGAGACCCATTTAGTTATAAATGAAGGATTAACAATTGGCGGAAAATCAATGCGAGAGCACCTTGAAGTTGTGAATCACTCCGAAGCGATTGAATATATTTCTGAAATTGTTCAAAATAAAGTTGATTTTACTGAACGCGTATTAAAGCAGATCCACTATTTAATTTTGAAAGGAATTGACAGAGAAAATGCAGGTGTATATCGATCTATCGGAGTCAGAATTTCAGGAAGTTCACATTTGCCGCCAGAACCATTTCTTTTAAACCGAATGATGGAGGAAGTATTTGAATATTATCAAAAAAATAAAAATTTACTTCACCCAATCATTTTAGCAGCTGAAATGCACGAACAAATTGTCAGAATTCATCCTTTTATCGACGGAAATGGAAGAACGACTCGTTTGATAATGAATTTAATTCTATTGCAAAATGGCTTTCCGATTGCAAACATTAAAGGTGATTTAACCTCTCGCTTAGCATATTATAAAGCGCTAGAAAATGCGCCTAGCGATCAGAAAGCTTCATTTTATGAATTGGTAGCAGACACAGTCAAAACTGCACTAAATGAGCACATCGAATTAAGTCGATAAAAAAAGAGGAATTACTCACGCAATTCCTCTTTCAATTTATGAATACATTTTTTTATAATATTCTTGGTACGCTCCACTGGTAACTTCATCTACCCAATCTTGGTTATTCAAATACCAATCGACGGTCTTTTCTAATCCTTCTTCAAATTTGATTGAAGGTTTCCAACCGAGTTCAGCAGAAATTTTAGACGCATCAATCGCATACCTTTGATCATGCCCTGCCCTATCTTTTACATAGGTAATTAACGAAGCACTTGTACCCGGTTCGCGATTTAATTTTTTATCTAACAAATCACATAAAAAATTTACCAAATCGATGTTTCTCCATTCGTTTAATCCACCAACATTATAAGATTCACCAATTTTTCCATTGTGAAAAATTGCATCGATCGCAGAAGCGTGATCTTCGACCCACAACCAATCACGGATATTGTCACCTTTTCCATAAACCGGAAGTGGCTTCATATTCACGATATTTCCGATCATTAATGGAATCAATTTCTCCGGAAAATGATGACTTCCATAATTATTTGAGCAATTCGACATTTTCACTGGAAAGCCGTAAGTATGGTAAAATGCACTTACAAAGTGATCCGAAGATGCTTTTGATGCAGAATAAGGACTGCGTGGATCGTAAGGTGTTGTCTCTTTGAACAAACCTTCATCACCCAAACTTCCATAAACCTCATCAGTCGAAACATGGTGAAAAACATGTTCACCTTCAGTCCAAAAAGACTTTGCAACAGACAATAAATTCAATGTTCCAACCACATTTGTCATTGCAAATTCTAGAGGACCTTCGATTGAGCGATCAACGTGGGATTCAGCAGCCAAATGGATTACGTGGGTGATATTGTGAGTTTTAAATGCATTTGTTACATCATCAAGAGAACAAATATCTCCTTTAAAAAAAGTATATTTAGGATTGTCTTCAACATCCTTCAAATTTGACAAATTACCAGCGTAAGTCAATTTATCAAAATTAATAATATTATAATTTGGATAAAATTTCAAAAATCTTCGCACTACATGCGAACCAATAAAACCAGCACCTCCTGTGATTAAAATATTCATCTTTACTTTAATTTATGCTTCAAAAATAAGTAAAAAACTAACTATAAAATGAAATATTGTTTGATAATCAAAAGTTAATCAAGCAATAAAGAAACTATTTAAGTTCAATTTCTAAAATCTCTTTCCAAAAACTTTGAATTGTATTTCCTTCGCACGCAATCATTTGAGGAACCAAACTTGCAGGTGAAAACCCAGGTGTTGTGTTCACTTCAATCACATGCGGAACGTCATTCACCAACATAAAATCAATTCGAGCAATTGATCTTAAACGCAACAATTGGTAGATTTTTCTGGAAATTTCTTGCACATTCTTCGAGACTGTATCAGAAACTCGTGCAGGAGTAATTTCTTGTGAAGCACCTAAATATTTTGCTTCATAATCGAAAAAATCATTTTCAGTAGCAATTTCTGTCAATGGAAGCGCATGAATTCCATTTTTCGTACGATAAACACCACAAGTTACCTCAGTTCCGTTCAAAAAAGATTCAATCACCACTGTTTCTCCTTCTGCAAAAGCCTTTTCCAAAGCAGGTTGCAATTCTTCCGCTGTTTTAACCTTAGAAATTCCATAACTAGAGCCAGAATCAGAAGGTTTTACAAAACAAGGTAGTCCTAAAGTGTCCAAAATGTATTGATTTTCAAACGCATCTAGGGAAGTCAATAAAAGTGATTTCGCTACAGGAATATCAAATCCTCTTAAGAATTGATTGCAATACCATTTATCAAATGAAAGTTCAGAAGCCAATGCACCAGAGTTGATAAAAGGAATATCTTTCAATTCAAGAAATGCTTGCAACTTTCCGTTTTCACCGGGATTTCCATGGATGTAAATTATTGCTGCATCAATCTTAATTTCTTGATTTTGAAACTCAAAACTCAAATTCCAAGGATTAAAATCAAATCTATCATTTTGATAAATAGCGGTCCAACTTTCTCTTGTAATTTCAACCAAAAAAGGATCATATCCTTCAGGGAAATTGGCTAAAATTGTGTTTGCACTTTTGATAGAAATTTCAAATTCAGAGGAATATCCTCCACAAAAAATGGCAATTCGCTTCATGTTTTTATTTTGAGATAAAAGTTTCAGAAATCTATTTTCAGTATAAAAATCAGTTGTAAAGTTAAGCTTCAAATAATGCGGAAATTATATACACCATAAAAGTTTTCAGCAATAAAAATTGAATAAATAGCATATTGAAATTGATAAATAAGCTTAAGTGAGATTTTCTCAGCCGTATTTTATATATTTGTTGCTCATATTGACTTTCATTCATGGAATTTTTAACGAAGCTCAAAAATTTTATCTTGTCTAAACATTTTGTCAAACACCTTGGTTTGGTGATTTTGGCATACATTGTTATTGTAGGTGGAACAGTTTTAATGCTAGACAGCGTTACCAATCACGGGCAAAAAATTGAAGTTCCTTCTCTTTTTGGGAAAAATGTAAAAAACATTAAAGGAATTATCGAAGAAAGTGGATTACAGTATGAAATTTTAGATTCGATATACGCTCCAAATAAACCTGAAGGAACCATTTTATCGCAAGATCCGCGACCAACAGATTCCACTGATGTTTTTGTAAAAGAAGGAAGAATTATCCGCTTGCGCGTTTCGAAAAGATCTAGATTGGTTGAAATGCCGAGTTTGATTGATAAATCTCAACGTTTTGCTGAAAGTGTGCTCAAAAATCGTGGCTTGAAATATACTATCGTATACGAAACTACAAGAGAAGCTGATGGAGCTGTATTGAATCAAAAATACAAAGGCTCCGCCATCAAAGAGGGAACGAGAATTCCAATCGGATCGACGGTACAACTTGTTGTTGGTAAAAACCAAGCTGGTGAACCTGTTCAAATTCCAGATTTAGCTTGTTTAACAATAAATGAAGTTAAAAGTCGTTTAGCTGAATTGTCTTCAATTACCATTTTTGAGTCATATAGTGGTTGTAATAATGCTGAGGATAGTTTGAACGCTCGTGTAATGTCACAAACTCCTGAATTTATCGATGGTGTGTTGAGTCCAGCTGGATCAACAATTACCATACTATTGCAAAAAAATGGCTGTACAGATTAGTTGCGAAGACAGAAACAAAAGCTTCAATAAATGAAAATTATAGTCACAATTGCCGCAATCATTGGGTTTATCCAATTTACATTTGCTCAAGGAGAAGGAATTTATCCGCTTGCCAGCAATGCAGATATTATCAAACCAATTCCTATGAAATCAGGGTCTGAAACCTTTGATTCAACTTTCATTTATACTTCAGATACTTTAGAAATTACGCTTACCAAATCAATTTTAGATGATTTTTCCAAAGATCATTTTCAAAAGTATGTTGCAGACTTTACTAATCCATCAGTAACATTTGACAAAAGATATAAATTATTGGATAGAAACACCAATCTTCCATTACCTCTAAACACTAAGTATTCAAATATCCCAACTTATAGAAGAATTGTTTCTCAAGCTTCAGGAACTAGCGTGAATGAGCCACTTCCATCTGACACTATTAAAATCTCCAACTTTTTGGTATATCCGCCAGTTTACGATGAAACAACCGTTTATCCACCTTACATCATTTACGACACTTTAGATTTTCCAAATGATCCAGATACAATTTGGCAGGTTCCACCGTTTTTTGTGCAAGATTCAGCAACGCAATTTTTTGCCAATATCCAAGATCAAAATGCTTATTGGCTTGACAGTTATGCTTATCACAATTATCGATTTGCTAAAAATCCTTGGACACTTGGAGTGGTAACTTTCGATGGTTTAGATGAAAATGGATATCCATACAATTTTGGTTCAAGTGCTGTTGGCTTAGCGGATGTTTTACATTCCAAACCGATTGACATGACCGCAGTAAACAATGCTAACGAAGTATATTTTAGTTTTCTTTATCAAACGGAAGGTTTAGGAGATATTCCAGAAGAAACAGATTCATTGGTACTAGAATTCTTTGCCCCAACAGTCAACCAATGGTTTAGAGCTTGGTCAACAATTGGAGCACCTGTTGAAGATTTCAAAAAAGTACACATTCGGATTCAAGATGCAAAGTATTTCCAAGATGGATTTCAATTTAGATTCAAAAGCTACAGTGGCTTATCGGGAAGCTTAGATCATTTTCACATTGATTACGTGCATTTAAGAGCCCTTTCTGGTGCGCAAGACACACTTTTCAAAGATTTTGCTTTTGTTTATCCTTTAGGTTCATTCTTGAAAGATTACACTTCTGTACCTTGGGATCACTACAAAAATAACTTCACTGATAAAATGACTGATTCAGCAAGAATTTTTGTTAGAAATGGAAGTAATATTCCTGAAAATAGTCAAATTGGTGAAGCATGGGTGCAATACGGTGGAACAACGGAAGGTTCATTTCCTTTGAGCACATTAGTACTAACAAATCAAGATCCTGTACAAAATTACCAACCTCGTACTTTCTATGAAAGTTTCCACGATTTTTCTGCTGGATACCATTTTGATGAAACAAAAACTGGCGACTATCAGATTTTTGATTTGCATGCGACAGCAACTTCTCCTTTCGCACAAATTACATTGAATGATTCAACTGTTGGTCAACAAATTTTTGCCAATTATTACGCTTATGATGATGGTTCAGCTGAGCAAGCTTATGGTACAACTGGAAATCAATCTCGACTTGCATATCAATTTACACCATATGAATCAGATTCTTTGATTGGCGTACAAATGCATTTTGTGCCAAGTGTTCAAGATGTATCTGATAATTTGTTTCTTTTGACCGTTTGGGATGATAATAATGGTAAACCAGGAAATGTAATTTATGAAGATGATTTCTTCTTTCCTCGCCAACCAAAATACGAAAATGAAAGAAATAAATTCACGAATTATTATTTGAAAGACACAGCGAAATTGGCTATCACAGGTACTTTCTATGTTGGATGGAGACAATTAGAAGCGGACAAATTATGCATCGGTTTTGATCGAAATACTATCAATTCAAATAAGATATTCTACAGTGTTGATAATGGTACAACATGGCCAAATACATCATTTGAAGGATCTGTCATGATTAGACCAATTTTCTCAACAGCAATGGATGCTTCATTAGGAATGAAAGAAAATTCGATTGTTAAAACACAATTTGAAGTTTATCCAAATCCTGTGAACAATATTTTGCATTTAGATGTAGACAAAACACAATACAAAGGAGCATTAATGTTTGACTTACAAGGAAAATTAATGTTTGAAATCGATGCTTCTAACACCGAAATCAATGTTGAAACACTGACAAACGGCGTTTATTTTGTGAAAGACTTACAATCTGGAGTTACGCGTAAAATCATCAAAAATTAATTTTTTTCGTGAAAGTTTACCAAGATTTTGAAGAAGTTGGGAAAATTCCAAATGCTGTTTTGACGATTGGTACCTTTGACGGTGTGCATCTTGGACATCAAAAAATCATTGAAAGATTAAAGGAAGAAGCTAGAAAAGTAAATGGAGAAACGGTGCTTTTTACTTTTTTTCCGCATCCGAGAATGGTTATCAATCCAACTAATCACGGACTCAAACTGATTCAAACGCAAGCTGAAAAAATTGAAAATTTGGAACGACTTGGATTGGATCACTTAATCATTTTTCCTTTTACCAAAGAATTTTCGACATTAAGCGCTGACGAATTTGTAAAGGATTATTTAGTTAATAAATTACATGTCAAAACCATTGTGGTTGGCTACGATCATCAATTTGGAAAAAACAGAGAAGGAAGTTTGAAACAACTCCAAAAACTGTCAGAGACACTTCCTTTTAAGGTTATCGAAATTCCTGCACATGAAGTAGATGAAATCAATGTTAGTTCTACCAAAATAAGACAAGCAATTGAAATTGGCGATATACAAACTGCCAATAGCTATTTAAATGAACCTTTTGAAATATCTGGTAAAGTTGTAAAAGGCAATCAAATTGGCAGAACAATCGGTTTTCCAACAGCGAATATCGAAATTGGAGATGATTTGAAAATTATTCCAACAATTGGCGTTTATGCGGTGGAAGTAATTTTGGAAGACCAACGAAAATTGCACGGAATGATGAATATCGGCATTCGTCCGACGGTTACAGATTCTAAAGAAGTCAAAATTGAAGTTTTCATTTTTGATTTTTCTGAAGCAATTTATGATCAAAGAATAAAAGTATATTTGTTACAAAGAATTCGCGGAGAACATCGCTTTCAATCAGTAGAAGTGTTGCGCGCTCAATTGCAAGAAGATGAAAAAACTGTTCGTACTATTTTTAGCAATCAGCCTTCAATCACTATCAATTTTAGCAAATAGACCAATCAAGGTTTATACGTGGGAAGAAGCATTAAAAACAAGTCCTGACTCTGTTTTAGCCATTACTTTTGAACGATTGAAATTAGATTCATTGCCACAAACATTGAGTAAATTTAAATCTATTCAAAAACTAGATTTAAGCAAGAACAAATTGACTCATTTACCTGATTTTATCAAAGATTTTCAATACTTAACAGAACTCAATTTAGACAAAAATAAATTTGCAGTTTTTCCAATTCAAATTTGCTCCATGAAGCGATTGGAAAAATTAATTCTAAGTAGAAATGAATTTACAAATATTCCTGAGTGCATTCAATATGCTATTAGTCTCAACTACTTGGATTTATCAGATACACCCGTTGGTTCTTTTCCTGAAGCATTCGTTCTAATGACAAATTTAAAAACGTTGAGCTTACATGGATTGGCTTATCCACCAAGTTTTCAGGGACGTTGGAAAGAAAGGCTACCGTGGATGCGGATCGAGTTTGATCCACCCTGCCATTGTATGGAATAAATTAATTAAAGCGAATTGCCTTCACTGGAGAAATTCTTGTGATTACAAACGAGGGAATAATCAATGCTAATAAACAAACAATTAGCGTAGCGATATTTAGAACCAATATCGAAAAAATGTTGATATCAATCGGCACAGCATTTAAATAATATACCTCTGGATTGAGTTTGATAATGTGGAAATACTTCTGCAAAAGGCACAAACCTATCCCTATCAAATTTCCCCAAAACATTCCACGTAAAATCAAAAATCCAGCCTGATACAAAAAGATTTTGCGAATGCTCCAATTTTTTGCACCCAAGGCTTTCAGCATACCAATAAAATTCGTTTTGACTAATATCATTACCAACAATGCTGAACCCATATTGATCACACCAATGATAATCATCAAAACCAAGATGATATAAACATTGATATCCAAGAATCCCAACCAAACAAAAATATCACTTTGGCTATCGACAATACTTGTCACACGCAAATCTTCTCCATTCGGCTCTTGAAATTGAATTTGTTTCTTCAAGAATTTGACGTCATTTTGCAATAAATTCCAATCTCTTAAAGTAAACTCAAAAGCACCAACATATTTTTGAAAACTCCCTTTTCCATCTATTTTTTGAAATTTTATCTTCTTAGGACCAGCGAAAATTTCAAATTGATACCCTTTCTCATCAAGATATTTTTTGGCGATTTTATGATCTGAATCTAAATCGTAGGGAAAAAGTGACGCTTTGTCTCCAGAAATGGTCACTTTCAAATAAGCAGTATCTGGTACACTTGTTTGTTCGCCATTTTCATTCACATACGTCCAATAATCTGAAGCAATCAATCGTATAACAGTATCTTTCTTTGGGAAAAAAGTAAAGCCTTTGTAATTTTCATATCCTCTTCCCCAATCATAGCGATAATTACCATTTCCTCCAATAACCTCCCCTTCAACGATTAAATGTCCGTTTACCAAAGTGTCTGAAACTACAATGGAAGCTTGAATTCCCCAATCGTTCAATTTTTGAATTTGACGAATATCACATAAAACCATTTCTCGGTCAAAATCTTCTAGCCCTGTCTCAAAAATTCCGACGATTTGAAACATTTTTTTGATTGGTTTATTCTTCACAAAAAATGTTCTTGCTTCATCACCAATCTTATAATTCAAATCTTTGGCAATTTTTTTTGAAATTATAATTTCTTCGGAAATTGTGTCCTGCTGAATCTTGGGTACACGGCCAGAAACTAAATGCTGTTTGAAAAAGGACCAATCGTATCTCTCATCCACACCTTTCATCATAATTCCTTGAATCTCTTGCGCTGAATTTCCATCTGCATCAGATTGAAGAAGGGCTGGCTTATAGGCGACAGCTTGAATGTGAACTACCTCATTAGACAATTCCAATCTTGGATAAAAAATTTGATCTTTTAAAATTGGATCACTCTCAAAAATGGATGCTTCACCAGATTTTGTGACTACCGCGTGTGCTCCAAATCCAATTACTTTGTCTCTCACTTCTTTCTGAAAACCAGTGACTACCGCTACTGTTATCAGATTTACTAACATCGCAAGGCTAATACTAATTATGGAAATGCGGACGATAGGTCGGGAAACTTTCTTACCTTCGACCTCATTTTTAAGGATTTTTCTCGCTATGAAATACTCGAATTTCAATGTATTTACTAATAAGTCGCTAAAGTACGCAAAGCTTTTGTGCCTTAAAAGTATTTTGTTGATTTTGATGTTTTCCTGCAACATTAAAAAGAAATATTACGAGTATCAGGAGAAAAAAAACAACGCAGAAAAACATGTAGTTACCGATCCAAACGAAAGTCAAGAATTATTGGTTGAAGATAAATACAAATCAAATATTCCCATTTTAGGAGGTGAAAGAATGAATTTGTATCTCGATTCATTGAAGGGAAAAAGAGTGGCAATTGTTGGAAATCAAACTTCTACAGTTGGAAGTTCACATTTAGTTGACACCTTAATTTCACTAGGAATAACCATCCAAAAAGTATTTTCTCCTGAACACGGATTTAGAGGTGACGCGGATGCCGGCGAAAAAGTGTACAGTGGAACTGATTTAAAAACTGGTCTGCCGCTTATTTCTCTTTACGGAAATAATAAAAAACCAAAGCCGTCTCAAATGGAAGATGTTGATGTGGTTATTTACGACATTCAAGATGTTGGCGTTCGTTTTTATACATACATTTCAACGCTTCATTATGTGATGGAAAGCTGCGCTGAAAATAACAAACCATTGATTGTTTTGGATCGCCCAAATCCTAACGGACATTATGTTGATGGACCTGTGAGAGACAGTTTGCACAAATCATTTATTGGAATGCATCCAGTTCCAATCGTTTATGGAATGACAATCGGTGAGTATGCCTTAATGGTGAATGATGAATGTTGGTTATCAGACAGTTTACATTGTCGTTTAAGCATTGTTCCCTGCAAGAATTACTCTCGTAAAATGAGATATTCTATTCCAATTCCACCTAGTCCAAATTTGAGATCAGATGCTGCAATTACCTTGTATCCAAGTTTGTGTTTGTTTGAAGCAACCTCTGTCAGTATTGGAAGAGGAACTGAAAGACCTTTTGAATATTACGGTCATCCTAATTTTCCTAAAACAGAATTTACCTTTACTCCTATTTCCAGTTTTGGAGCGAAAAATCCAATGTACGAAAACAAATTGTGCTATGGCTATGATTTAAACGCTTTGACGAAAAAACGGAGTTATGATATCAATTTGAACTGGCTAATTGAAGCTAAATCCCTTTTGGGTGATAGCAATCAATTCATTGACCAACCTGCATTTTTTGATAGACTTGCAGGAACTGCAGAATTGCGTAAACAAATTAACGAAGGATGGACAATCAAAGAAATTCGAGCTTCGTGGAAACCAGAAATTCAGGAGTTCAGAAAGATTCGTGCAAAATATTTACTCTACGATTAACCGAGATTTTTGCCGCTTTCTAGCACCGCTTGCTTCAATTCTTCCATATAATCAGCCAATTTTTGCAACAATTGTGCATCTGAAGTAGCAATCATTTTAGCAGCCAAAATTCCTGCGTTTTTTGCAGCATTTAATGCTACAGTCGCAACTGGAATTCCATTCGGCATTTGAAGAATCGACAAAATACTATCCCAACCATCAATTGAATTACTCGATTTAATCGGAACACCAATTACCGGAAGCGGAGTCAAAGAAGCCGTCATCCCAGGTAAATGTGCAGCACCACCAGCGCCAGCGATGATTACTTTGATTCCGTTTTTATGTGCATTTTTCGCATATTCAAACATCAATTCTGGAGTTCTATGTGCAGAAACAACATTGATTTCATAAGCAACACCTAGTTCTTTTAGAATATTTGCAGCTTCTTGCATAATTGGAAGATCTGATTTGCTTCCCATGATGATTCCTACCATAATTTCCTTTTTATAAAGTTTTATTTAAGCTTCTACTTTGATTAAATCTTTGATTTCTCTGCCTATTTTCTTGGCTTCGTCAAGACTTTCAGACGTTATCGTTACGTGCCCCATTTTTCTAAAAGATTTGGTGTTTGCTTTTCCGTAAATGTGTGTTTTCACACCTGGAATTGCCATCGCAGCTTCCAAATTACGATAAATTGCAGCACCTTCAAAGCCTTTTTCGCCCAGCAAATTAATCATTACACCTGGCTGAATAATTCGCGTTGAACCTAAAGGTAAATTCAAAATACTTCGCATGTGTTGTTCAAATTGAGAAGTCACATTGCATTCAATGGTATGATGACCACTGTTGTGTGGACGAGGAGCAATTTCGTTGACCAACAATTCTCCAGATTTTGTCAAGAAGAGTTCGACTGCTAAAATTCCAACCATTTCTAATGAATTGATAATTTTTACCGCTAATTTTTCAGCGTCTTTTTCAAGTTGATCCGAAATATTGGCTGGAGCAAAAAGAAATTCAACCAAATTGGCTACTGGATTAAATTCACATTCCACTACTGGAAAAACAGCCGTTTCACCCTTTTCATTTCTTGAGACAATTACGGAGAGTTCTTTTTCAAAATCGACAAAAAATTCCAACACGCTCGGAACGTCAAAAGCAGTTTCTAGATCGGCAATAGATTTGAGCGCAGTAACTCCTTTTCCATCATAACCTCCTTTTCTCATTTTTTGCATAAAAGGAAATTCTCCAATGTATTTTTGAATTTCAGCTTTGTTTTCAACTAAATGAAATGGAGGAGTTGGAATATTGTTGGCTACGTAAAATTGTTTTTGCAAACCTTTGTCTTGAACCATTTTCAAAATGTGCGGCTGCGGAAAAACCTTTTTACCTTCTTCAACCAATTTTTCTAAAGCTTCAATGTTTACATGTTCAATTTCAACAGTTAAAACATCTTTGTCTTTTCCGAAATTGTAAACGGTGTCAAAATCAGTCAATGAACCAATAGTAAACGAATGTGCCAAATCAACACAAGGAGCTTGCGCATCAGGATCTAAACAATGAACGTAAACATCATAATTTACTGCTTCTTGAATCAGCATTCTTCCCAATTGTCCGCCACCTAAAACACCCAATCGAAAATCTTTTCCGTACCACTTTTTATGCATGCAACAAAGATAACTCAAAGAAATGAAATCATTGAAAACGGCAAGCTAGTTTTTAATCTCAATAAAACGAAAATTAACTGTTACCAAAACGATAAAATCATCTTATAAACAATTACTTGCGGACAATTAAATCCAAAAGTAAAAATTTCAGCCCTTGAATTGTTTTTTTTTGTACCGTGAAAAATATTGTCTTTTTTATATTGTTATTTCCTTTCTGCGGAAAATCACAGTTCCTCGATAATTCGAAAGGAAATGCTTTTTCTGAGATTCCATTTTTTAATGAGAAATTTGTTAAAAACAATAAAATTAAGAGTTTAAAGGGAACTTATACTTTCAAAAAAATGGGCGATATCATGAGAGAAACTGATTATGTTTTTCAATATGATTTTGATAATAAAGGTCACTTAATTCAATCTTTTGAGACCAACAATGAAAGTCATAAAATTGACACAACATTGCTTTTATACAGCTATTATAAAGATGGGAATTTAGCATTTGTGAGAAGAAAAGATCAAATTGGCTACTATTCAACTCATTATTTCTATGATTCAATAAATCGAGTAATAAAGGAAGAATATCGCAGAGATATTGATACCGCTGGAACTCTCTTTGTGCCAAGTTTTGAGAGAAGTACTATCCTGAATTTCGAAACAATCAAGCACGAAACGAATGGACAAAACGAAAAATCTATCATTCACAATAGTTATGGTTTACCTTTTAAGGAAATTGATATTTTTAAAGATTCACTTGGATACATCCTTGTAAAGGAGGAAAAATTCAAATTTGGAAACCAAAGAATCACGACAGTATTGGATTACAATGAAAAAGGTTGGATTTCCTCTATCAAAAGTACAAATGCTGTTAATCCAAGATTGAATCAAGAAATTCGATTTAAATATGATGATTTTGGAAATTTAAGTGAAAAGCATGTTTACAAGAATAATCAATTCATTACGGATATTCAGGTAATTTATAACTTGAAAACTGGCTTGATTTCATCAATTTTAACAAGAGACGTAGCAACAAATTTTATTTCGATTTTAAGATTTGAAGTTGTAAAATACCATTAAAACAAAAATGCCCTAGAGGTAAGCCTAGGGCATTTATTCCACAATATTCATCAGTAGTATTTAATCTTCTTGTGGTTTTAATTTTTTCTTGGACCAAATATAGACTTCAAATCTTCGTTGTGCAACTAATGTTACAGGACAACTGCTGGACATTCAAAAATCACAAACAAAAAAACATTGTAAACAACTGAAAAACAATTTTTTAAAATAATTGTAATTTTTACACTAACTGTAATAAATATTGTTGAATTGTATTCTCTAATCCAAAATAAAGCGCATCTGAAATTAATGCATGTCCAATTGAAACTTCAGCAAGTTGTGGAATATTTTCTTTAAAAAATTTCAAATTTTCTAAACTTAAATCGTGTCCCGCATTTACTCCCAAACCTAGTGATGCTGCTAAATTTGCCGCATCAATATATGAACTTATTGATTTCTTAGCATTAAGTGGAAATTCTTCTGCGAATGGTCCTGTATATAATTCTATTCTATCAACTCCCGTTTTTGCAGCATATTCAATATTAACTAAAGAGGTGTCAACAAAGATAGAAGTTCGAACTCCATGCGATTTTATTTCCGCTATCAACTTGGTCAACCATTCTAAATTGGCTTTGGTATCCCATCCAGCATTAGATGTCAAAACATGCGGTGGGTCTGGAACCAAAGTTGCTTGTGCAGGTTTCAGTTCTGCAATCATCTGCATAAATCTTTCATCGGGATAACCTTCAATATTTAGTTCTGTCCTTACAACTTTATGCAAATCATAAACATCTTGTGTCGTAATATGTCTTTCATCTGGACGAGGATGAATTGTAATTCCATGAGCTCCAAATCGTTCACAATCAATGGCAACTTGAACAACATTCGGCGTATTTCCACCACGCGCATTTCTAATCGTTGCAATCTTATTGATATTAACACTTAATTTTGTTTCCATTTCTTGCAATTTTTACCTTTAATTGGTTCTCCGAATTAAAGCACAAATATAAGGAATCAATATCCAATAAAGTTATTTATAAACTTAACTCAATTGCTGCTTTTTCTTCAAACAACAAGCTATAGTGAAAGCCAAAAAACAAATATTTCGAAAACATTTTTAAATTGAAATTATAGAAATATGAACTAATTTAGTACTTTGGCACAACGATGACAGCAAAAGATTTAATTACAGACGAAATTCCACCTTTAAAGCACACAGATTCAGGTGAAATTGCATTGCGATGGATGGATGAATTCAAAGTAACACACCTTCCTGTTTTAAAAAACAGAAATTTTGTAGGCTTAATTTCTGAATCAGATATTCTGGACAAAATGGATTTAGAAGAAACCTTAGATAAACTTTTTGAACATTTACCCCGACCTTATGTGAAAGGAAATGCCCATATATACGAAGTGTTATTTAAGGTTGCTGAACAAAAAATTTCTGTCGTTCCAATTTTAGATGAAGATGAATCCTATTTGGGTTGTACAAGTATTCATCAACTAGTGACAATGATTGCGAATACCGGAAGCATCAAGGAAAGTGGGGGTATTATTGTTCTGGAAGTCAATAGAAATGATTATTCTTTGGCCCAAATTGCCCAAATAGTTGAAAGCAACAATGCCAAAATTCTAAGTTCGTATATCATGTCCTCTCCAGATTCTTCCAAAATTGACATTACTTTAAAAATCAATCAGGTAGAACTAGATAGAATTCTCAGAACATTTGAAAGATACGACTATGTAATCAGCGCATCGTACCAAAAAAGCAACTTTGATGATGATTTACAGCATCGCTTTGACTCATTAATAAATTTCTTGAATATTTGATTTATGAATGTTGCTATTTACGGACGGAAAGTCAATAAACAAGATATTGCTGATTATGAAAATTTACTCAAAATCATCAAAGATTTTGGGTGGAATGCCATTCTCGAGAAAGATTTAAAAAAGGAATTAGAAAAAAAATCCAAAATCGGTTCGCATTGCGATACTTTTTCAACACACAAGGATTTCAAAAAAGGAATTGATTTTGCATTTAGCATAGGTGGTGATGGAACATTCATAAAAACAGTAAGTTATATTCGAGACTCTGGTGTTCCTATTCTTGGAATAAATACTGGAAGGTTGGGGTTTTTGGCCAATATCAGCCGAGATCAAATCCATTCAACCATTGAAATGATTGACCAAAAAAAATACGTTTTTCAAAAAAGATCACTTTTAAGGGTAGAAACTGAAGACAAACTTTTTGGTGATGATAATATAGCACTGAACGAAGTTACACTGCACAAAAAAGATACCGCATCCATGATTACAGTGCATGCTTCTTTGGATGGAAATTATTTAAACTCATATTGGGCTGACGGATTAATCGTTTCTACTCCAACGGGTTCTACAGCCTACAGTTTGAGTTGTGGAGGGCCAATTATCACTCCCGGTTGTCAAGTGCATATTCTAACTCCTATTGCACCACACAACCTCAATGTGCGTCCAGTAGTTGTTCCAGATCATATGCCAATCAAATTGAAAATTGAAGGGCGCGAGCGAAAATACCTCATTAGTTTAGATGCAAATTCGAAAAATA
>JBIKJE010000162.1:0-3599 GCA_044361165.1 Crocinitomicaceae bacterium
AAATACTCAACCAAATAATCAGGTAAAAGCAACTTTAACAAATCAATATTTTCCAAAAAAAATCATTTAGGAATCAAAGGTCATAAAAAAATCTTAGATTTAGCTCCACAGGTATTTGTTATGATCCCTATTCAACCAAAATTTCCAATTCAAACCTAATATTCTCAGTTTCCACAATAAAATTTCTGACGATTTCCATTTTGGTTTGAGAGTATATAAATGCCTGCAGGAAAATTGATTTGTACCACAGTTTCACCTTGCTCAATTGTTTTTTCCATCAAAACCTTTCCTGTTACATCTACAATTTGTATGTCCATTTCACTTTCAACAAAAAGGTGTAATTCATTATTTGATTGCCAAATTTTGATACTTGAACTTTCTTCAGCAAGACCGGCAGAACCACTTAGTACGACTTTCGTAACAAAACTAACAATCGAAGAACAAGAATCATCATAAATCGCATAATTAACTAATCCGCGGGTAATATCATCGTAACCATCATAGATTCCATTTTCAATCGTCGTTGAGTCAGAAGAACAAAAACAATTCGTATTAACTTGAAAGTTTTTATCTGTCAAATTTTCAAGGTTGTAATTTAAATTGTTGCAAAGTTGATTGTCGATTATTTGTGCTGTATTTGGGTTCATACCTCGCACTTGCACACCTACGCCGTTTCCTGTAATTGAATTGTTTGTCAAGATTGAATTCTCGCCAAGCTTTACTGCTACAGTGTTGTTAGTAAAGACGGAATTCGAGATATTTGAAGAGCCACTTTCGTCGATGGCCACATTATTTCCATCAAATAAACAATTAGAAATTTGCAAAGCTGACGATTCTGTAAACCCAAAGTCATTGTTGATAAAACTGCAGTTTTGAATAGTTCCCGGACAACCGATGAGGTTATTCGTGTTTCCTGTAAATACACAATTGTTGAGGTTGATGCCACTCGACCAGGTCATAGAACAGATATTCTGTGTGAATTGACAGTTGGTTGCTGTCACTGACCCATAGGATACTTGCGATCCTTTACCAACGCCGTTTTTTTCGAAAATGCTGTTGGTGAAGTTTAAATCAGCATTTAACCAAAGCGCATAATTATTGTTTTTAAAACGACAATTAGAAAAGTTGTAGCTAACGCCTGGTTCTGAAATGTCATTGTAAATTCCGTACCAAGAATTGTGTAATTCGATTCGATCGAGTTGACAATTTCCTCCTTGACTTCCTTTAATATTGATTCCTTGCCAGTTGTAAAAACCGTCGGTTGTGTCACTGCTCGTAAATTTAATTCTATTGGCATCAGTACCAAGTGCAATCAAAGTTCCTCTGATTTCCAAATATTGGAAATTTCCGTTGTTAAAAGAATAATCTGCTGTAAAGCGTACTTCACAACCAGGCTCAATGGTTAACGTTTTACCAGGAAATACTACGATAGAACCAGTGACAAGATAAGGGCTTCCAGCGGCCGTCCAAGTAGTGTTTTGAAAAATACCCCCAGAAACGGATGTTTGTGAAAATGAATTCGCCGCGGAGAATAAAATGAATAGTGCGATTAATTTTTTCATTGCTTAACTACTTTAAAAATTTGTGTTTTATCGTTTTCTTTGATTCCTTGGACAAAGTATATTCCTTCCTGTAAAAATCTCAGGTCAAATACATTTACATTTTCTGCTTTCACCAAAAATGTTTGGCCATTTACGTTTGAAATCAGCAATTGGTCTATTTCATTTTCTTGGAAAAACACCAAAAAATCTTTTACTGGATTGGTATAAGAAATATCCGAGATGATGGCTTCAGTTATTCCTGCGGTTTGGTCTCCAAATTTTAAAACCAGTCCTAAAATTGAATTACAAGTAGTATCATAAAGCGTGTAATTGATTAATCCTTTGGTGATATCATCATAGCCGTCAATTAAATAATCTTCAATAGCCGAAGAATCTAATCCACAGAAACAATTGCTTAACAATGAATAATTCATATTGGTATTATTATTCACATTGTAATTTATATTACTACAGATTTCATTGTCATAAATCAGCGGGCTATCTTGCACGGCTGAAACATTTGAAATGAGCAATCCGCCTATATTGTTGTTGATTTGGTTGTTGTGAATATCTGCATTGACGGAGGCTTCCAAAGCCAATTCGTTGTAAAAAAATTCATTATTCAAAATTTCACATTTATAGGCTGCTTGAATGGCTGTTGTATTATCGCTAAAGTAACAGTTTTGAACTTTTCCATTGTTGGGATAATTGATTGCTACACCATTATTCTGAAATTGACAATCGGAAATGTAAATAGAATCATAAACATTGGCCGCAAAAGTTAAACCAATCTGATTGTCAATAAAACTGCAGTTCGTCATTTGCAAAGCAGTACTGTAAGCATAAATAGATGTTGTATTGTCTTTAAACAAACAATTATCAAGCGTAAAGTAAGACCATCCATACACACCAACTTCATTATCGATCAATTGACAATTTACCAAGTTCACTGAATTGGCGACCGTAACTGCTTGAAAACAATGACTGAATTTACAATTGGTGTATTGAAAATTATCCAAAGCAGTTTCATAACCAAACGGTGTGTGGGCATTTGAAATGTGGAAGCGATCTGCATTCAAAATACCTCCTTGAGAGCTGGTACAATAAAATCCTTGCCATCCCACGTTGTTTAAAGTGTCATACAAAGCATGGATTTTAATTGGAAGGGCATCTGTTCCTACACAATTGATTGTTCCACGGGTTTCAATGTAAATATCGTTGTTTGTTTGATTGTCGATTTGAATTTCAACGCCAGGTTCAATATTGAGCGTTTTTCCGGGAAAAACAACTATAGATCCTGTAACGATATATGGACTACCAGCTAGTGTCCAAGTGGTATTTTGATAAATTCCTCCCGAAACAGAAGTTTGAGCATACATCGAAAAAGAAAACAAACCAATTAATGCAAGAAGTGTAAGTTTTTTCATAATTATAATTTTTGGTGCATACTTAAGAGAATACAACACACCGACAATTTTCAATCGGAATTGTTCATTTAACAATACCTATTTTGACTGAAGTGTCATTCTGATTGATTAATCGGACAAATTCTATGAGGTACTTACATTTTGAGCAAAGTATTTAATAACCAAAAAAAATACATCATCTTAATCTTTTGGAAGTAGTTGTAAATAACTTGGTCATTCTTCTAACCACAACCTCCTATATTCCATTTTTCCATCATAATCCTTTGCTTGCTTTTGTGTATCAAACACACGCTTTCCACGCGGGTCATTGCCAACGCCAGCTTGATATGCCCAATTTCCCCAATTGCTGGAAACATCGTAGTCGATGAGTTGTTGCTCAAAATAGCGCGCGCCAATTCGCCAATCTTGTTTAAGTTGATCTATGAAATAGCTCGCTACATTTTGTCTGCCGCGATTGCTCATAAATCCTGTTAATTTCAATTCACGCATGTTGGCGTCCACAAAATCATCGCCAGTTTTGCCATCAATCCATGCTTGAATCACGGTTTCATCTTTTGCTGTGTAAGCAGTTTCGCGCTGATTAAATCCATGCAATTTGAAAAATTTTGCGCCGTGTTTTTTAAACATGAAT
>JBIKJE010000081.1:0-13594 GCA_044361165.1 Crocinitomicaceae bacterium
TCGTGGAATTTCAATATTCAGATCAAAATTACGCGCGATCTTTGGTGCAAGGAAGTACTGCCTACAGTTCTGAAAAATTCAATTTTTGGTTGAATGCGTATTCTGAACAAGACGCGAAAAACCAGACGATTCAGCAAAGTTTGACACTTTCTCAACGTCAATTGTTGTCCGAAATCGGCGACAGTTTAGAATTGGCACGCACCAATAGCATCGATTCTGTCGGTTTTCAGGAAAATCAAAACTTGTACAAAATGATTGATAGTTTATTCACCGACAGTGTCTTAGTTTATTCAATCAATGCAGATTCAGCATATTACAGTGCGACTTTTGCTTTTGTGGGCGCGAACAAAGGAAATTACGTTTTCAGCAAATACAATGCGTTGGGCAAAGTGTATAAATGGGTGGCGCCAGTGGCTGGAATTCCGCAGGGTGATTACGAACCCGCTCGAATCATCATCACACCCAAGCAAAAACAAATGGTTTCCGCTGGATTTTCCTATAAAATTCGACCCAAATTAACCGTTGAATCAGAATGGGCTTACACCAAAAATGATTTGAATACTTTCTCCAAAAAAGATTCTGGAAACGACCAAGGCGTAAGTAATAAAACGCGTTTGATCGGCTTGGTTCCATTAAGCAAAGATTCCGCCAAAACTTGGTTGTTGAACACCAAAGCAGAAATTGAAATGCTGCAACGCAATTTCGCGCCCATCGAACAATACCGCGCAGTAGAGTTTGACCGCGATTGGAATACCAGAAACAAAGGTTATACAGGAAACCAATTCAATTCCAATTTAACAGCGGATTTCAAGAATAAAAAATACGGAAATTTGGCTGTCGAAGCTTCGCATTTCAGCATTGGAAACGAATATGTTGGACTCAAATCCAGGCTCTTTGGACAATGGAATCAAAAAGGATTTCGCGCCAACTGGGACGGCAGTTATTTGATGAGCGATGCGGTGGATAAAAATCAATTTTTGCGTCACAAAGTGGATATTTCTCAATCGTATAAAAACATCCGAATCGGTTTCAAAGACGACCAAGAACGCAACTCTTACAACAATGGACAATTGCTTAGTTTGCAAAGTTATCAGTTCATGGATTATGAATTTTACGTCGCCAGCGCTGATTCTTCCAAATTCAATTACCGACTTTTCTACCGCGAGCGTTACGACGGAAAATCCGACAGCACCAGACTAATCAATGTAGCGAAAGCTAGAAATGTGGGTGGAGAAATCAAATTGATCGGCGGTCAAACGCAAAAATTGAACATTTTAGTCAATTACAGAGAGTTGAAAATCAACCAGTCAACTTTGATTAGCCAAAGTCCCGAAAACACTTTATTGGGTCGAATCGACTACGAATTGAAACTCTTCAAAAGCGCGATTACGTGGAATACATACTACGAAATCGGCAGCGGATTAGAATTGAGAAAAGAATTTCAATACATCAAAGTCGCTGACGGACAAGGCGTTTACACTTGGATTGATTACAACGGCGACGGAGTGAAAGACTTGAATGAATTTGAAATCGCACAGTTTGTGGATCAAGCGGGCTACATTCGTGTTTTTACGCCAAGCAACGAATACATCAAAACCTATTCGAACGAATTGAATCAAGGTGTTTTCATCAAGCCTGAACGCGTTTGGAGCAACAAAAAAGGCGTTTTGGGGGTTTTGGGCAGATTTTCAGACCAAGCAAGGGTTCGTGTGAACAGAAAAACGAATACTTTCAATAGCGACTCATTCAATCCTTTTGCCTCCGAAGTACGCGACACAACGCTGATTAGTACGAATAGCAACGTGCGCAACACTTTGTATTTCAATAGAACAAATTCCATTTTTGGAGCTGAATATGTCGTTCAAGACGTGCGCAGTAAAACGCTACTCGCCAGCGGATTTGACGCACGCGTGAACAGTTACCAAGAAGGCAGTTTTCGCTGGAATATCATCAAGATTTTCGCAATCGAATCCACCGTTCAATGGGGAAGAAAAAGCGTGAATGCAGACTACACGACAGGCAGAAATTATGATTTGAAATACTATTTCGTGAAACCTTCGTTCAGCTATCAACCTTCCACCTCTTTCAGATTGACATTGGAAACGAGAATTTCCAATAAATTAAACGTCGAAGGCGAAAAAGCCGATGTGAAAGAATTGGGTTTAAAATTGAAATTCAACCAAGCAGAAAAAGGCAGTTTGCAAGCCGCGGTAGCCTTGGTGGACATCAAATACGACGGCAATCCCGGCACTTCGCTCGGTTTCGAAATGCTAGAATCACTCAAACCAGGCAAAAATTTCACATGGAATGCCGGCTATCAAAGATCCATTTCCAAAAGTTTACAAATTTCCATTCAATACAACGGCAGAAAATCCGAAACAAACAAAACAATCCATTCAGGAGGAATGGAGGTTAGAGCGTTTTTCTAGGTTTGTTGGGATTTTTTTGTTTGATTTAATACTCTTTTCCTAAGCAAGCCTTTAATTATCAAATATTTTCCTCCCCCTTTATCCCCCTCCAAAGGGGGAATGCAAAAATTTCATACTTTCTCAAAATATGATGCCGCTAGGTAGCAAATATGGGTAGCGATGGACACAGTCCATCGCACAAGAGAAAATCTGTTTTTGGCGTGTATTTTTGATTCAAAAATCATGACAAAAACCACCCGCAAGAAGATTTCCACCCCTACATAAATCTTCAACATCATTTAAACCCCTAAGAATCAATTACCCAGCCATGACAACATTAAAAAATGTGTCTAAAATTTATCCTCCGAAGGAGGGAATACATACTATCAATTTTCCTCACCCACATGCTGCCGTTAGGTAGCAAATATGGGTAGCGATGGACGCAGTCCATCGTGAAGAACAAGAGAAAATTTGTTTTTGGCGCGCGTTTTTGTCACAAAAACCGTGACAAAAACCTCCCTCAAGAAGATTTCCGCCCTTGAATAAATCTTCAACATCATTTAATGCCATCGAAATCAGATTATCGAACAAATCCAAATTAAAATTTGTTAAAGAGGCTCAAGAACAAAATAAAGCTTTTGATTGTTTGTTTAAGACATTTGAAAAGAATAACTTTGTTAAATATATTGCCAACATGGGAGAATACAAAGCCGGTCCGTTTTTAGAACAAATTGAATTTCCGAAAGATTTACGGGAAAAATTCACAGTCAATGATTTGCCACAAGTTTCTGACGAATTACGTCAATACATTGTAGATGTCATTTCTGAAATCGGAAACAGTCACTTCGGCGCTAGTCTAGGCGTGGTTGAATTGTCTGTTGCTTTGCATTATGTTTTCAATACGCCTGAAGATCAATTGGTTTGGGACGTTGGTCACCAAGCTTATGGTCATAAAATCTTGACTGGCAGAAGAGATGTTTTCCACACAAATCGCATCAAAGGCGGAATCTCTGGTTTCCCAAAAAGAAGTGAAAGTGAATACGATACATTCGGTGTTGGTCACTCATCAACTTCCATTTCTGCGGCTTTGGGAATGGCAGTTGCAAGTCAATACAAAGGAGAAAAACAAAAACAACACATCGCTGTAATCGGTGATGGCGCAATGACTGCTGGTTTGGCTTTCGAAGGAATGAACCACGCTGGATTTGAAAAAGATGCTAATTTATTGGTGATTTTGAACGACAATTGCATGTCAATCGACCCAAATGTAGGTGCATTAAAAGAATATTTGACCGACATCACCACTTCTCACACTTACAACAAGGTGAAAGATGAAGTTTGGAAATTGTTAGGGAAAATCTCCAAATTTGGTCCTGACGCGCAAACAGTTGCTTCCAAAATTTCGACAGCTTTGAAAAGTTCGTTGTTGAAACAAAGCAATTTATTCGAAGCATTGAATTTCCGCTATTTTGGTCCTGTTGACGGACACGATGTAGTCGGATTGGCAAAAATATTAGAAGATTTAAAAGACATTCCTGGCCCAAAATTGTTGCATTGCATCACGATGAAAGGCAAAGGATATAAATATTCAGAAGAAGGAAATCCAACAAAATGGCACGCGCCAGGTGTTTTCAACAAGGAAACTGGAGAAATCATCAAAGTAGTTCCAAAATCACCTGAGCCACCAAGATACCAAGATGTTTTCGGACATACGATTGTTGAATTGGCAGAGAAAAACGACAAAATCATGGGTGTTACGCCTGCGATGCCGTCTGGATGCTCATTGACATACATGATGGAAGCGATGCCAGAACGTTCTTTCGACGTTGGAATTGCTGAGCAACATGCAGTTACATTTTCTGCAGGTTTGGCAACACAAGGAATGGTTCCATTTTGTAACATCTATTCTTCGTTCATGCAACGCGCTTACGATCAAGTGTTGCACGATGTCGCTTTACAAAATTTAAATGTTGTTTTCTGTCTAGACCGCGGTGGATTGGTTGGTGCTGATGGCGCTACGCACCACGGAGCTTATGACATGGCTTACATGCGTTCAATTCCAAACATGATTGTTTCTGCGCCAATGAACGAAGCCGAATTGAGAGATTTGATGTTCACCGCGCAACAAGAAAATATGGGGCCATTCTCCATTCGTTACCCTCGTGGAAACGGTGTGATGACAGAATGGAAAACATCCATGAAAGCCATCAAAGTAGGAACAGGACGAAAAGTTACTGCAGGAAATGATGTAGCGATTTTGACCATCGGTCATGTTGGAAATACAGCGCAAAAAGCGATTAAATCTTTGCAAGAAGACGGACTTTCGGTAGCACATTACGATTTGCGTTTTGTGAAACCATTGGACGAAATGTTGTTGCACGAAGTATTTGCCAAATTCGACAAAGTCATCACGATTGAAGACGGTTGTTTGATGGGCGGAATGGGTAGCGCAGTGTTGGAATTTATGGCTGATAACAAATATGCAGCACACGTTGTAAGATTAGGAATTCCAGATCAATACATTCACCACGGAACACCAGATCAATTGTACGCAGATTGCGGTTTCGACCAAGTTGGGATCATCGCTGCGGTTCATAAAATGGTTGGTTTTCAAGCGACTCAAGTAGATTTTCAGGAGAAAGTTGGCTAAGATAAATTGCAGATTGAAAGATTGCAAATTGCAGATTAGAAAAGATTCGATTCTACAAGAATAATTTCAAATAATTAGCAAATCTGATAATTTGCCAATCTGCTAATCTGCTAATTTGCCAATCCAATAATTTGCCAATTTAAATTTCACTATCTTTGCATCTTATTCTAATTGTTGTAAACATTCATGAAAGTTATCGATCATATTCAAGCTGCTAAATCTACCCTGTTTTCTTTTGAAATCCTTCCTCCGTTGAAAGGAAAAAGCATCCAGTCGATTTACGACGGAATTGATCCATTGATGGAGTTTAAACCCAAATTTATCAATGTAACTTATCACCGTGAAGAGTTTATTTACAAGGAAAGAGACCACGGTTTACTCGAAAAAATCGCCATCAGAAAACGTCCGGGAACGGTTGGAATTTGTGCGGCAATCATGAATAAATACGACGTTGATGCAGTTCCGCATTTGATTTGCGGTGGTTTCAGTAAAGAAGAAACTGAAAATGCGCTCATCGATTTGCAATTTTTAGGCATCGACAATGTCTTGGCTTTGCGCGGTGATTCAATCAAAACGGAAGCGAATTTCAGACCGCATCCAATGGGGCATAAATTCGCCGTTGAACTGATTGAGCAAATCGTCGAAATGAATTCTGGAAATTATACAACCGAAGATTATCAATTAGAACCAACTGATTTTTGTATTGGCGCAGCTGGATATCCTGAAAAGCATTTTGAAGCGATGAATTTGACCACAGATTTGATTCACCTGAAAGCCAAAGTGGACGCAGGCGCATCTTACATTGTGACGCAAATGTTCTTCGACAACCAAAAATATTTCGACTTTGTTGACGCTTGTCGCGCTGCGGGAATCAATGTGCCGATTATTCCAGGATTGAAACCATTGAAAACGTTGGAACACGCTTCGTTTTTGCCAAAATTTTTCCACATCGATTTTCCAGAAATCTTGAGCAAAGAAATCGTCAAATGCAAAGACAACAAAGCGATCTCCGAATTGGGAATCGAATGGGGTAAACAGCAATCGAAAGAATTGAAAGCTGCTGGCGTTCCTTGCATCCATTATTATACGATGTCAAATTCTAGTTCTGTGAAAGCAATTGCTTCAGAGATTTTTTAACTTTATACTTTTTTAATATGCGTTTCATCTTATTCATTTTCACAGTTTTTGCAATCAATTTTGGTTTTTCTCAAACGAAAAATTTGAAATTGAAAAACGCCATGGTGGTTGGTCAACTAGATAAATCAGAAGACCGTTTCACGATGGAAATCAATTTCACAGAATTATTGGCGTCCAACGGGATCAAAGCGATGTCGTCATTGAACGTGCTGAAAGAAGGAACAAATATCAGCATGTTGGCTTCTGATTCAATTCAAAAAGTGATGAAAGCGAAAGGCATTGACACCTATATTTTGGTTTCAGTGCGCGGATACGATAGACAATTCAAACCTGCAAAAAATCACGATACATTGGCAGTTGAAATCACTAACGGACATTTGTTTCCTTTGTACAGAGATGAAATCACATCTATTTCATTCGAATTCAATTTCTACCGTGATGGAAAATTTGTGGGTTACGACTTGATAAAAATTGGTGGAATTGGCTCACGTGAAGCTGTTTTGAAGAAATTCAGAAAGAAAATTGGCAAAAGAATTAATTCTCACTGGAAATAATTCCAAAGAAAAAAATACCCAAAATATGTTGCATTCAATGACCGGCTATGGCAAAGCCACCGGAAATTACGAAGGGAAAAAAGTAAGTGTTGAAGTGAAATCACTCAACAGCAAAAGCATGGATTTATATGTCCGCACTGCGCCTTTTTACCGTGAAAAAGAACTAGAAATCAGACAACAAGTTACTGCACTTTTGGATCGTGGAAAAGTGGAAGTGAACGTCAATATTGAAAGCACTGGCGCAACGAAATCTGTTGAAATCAACAAAGATTTGGCGCTTGCTTACTACCAAGATTTGAAGCAAACAAATGATTTATTGGGCGAAAAATCAGTAGATTATTTATCACTAATCGTGAAAATGCCAGATATTTTCATGCAAGCCAAAGAAGAAATCACCGCAGAAGAAAATGCGTTTTTGACTGATTTGGTGGCACAAGCTTGTCAACAATTAAACAATTTCCGTCGACAAGAAGGCGAAGCGTTGGAGAAAGAATTTACGGAAAGAATCAACGAAATCAAAGCTTTGTTGGCCGACGTTCCGAAATACGAAAACCTGCGCATTGAAATCATCCGAGAGCGCATGCGCAAAGGCTTGGAAGACATGGACAATCCAAACATGGACGAAAATCGCTTCCAACAAGAACTGATTTTTTACATCGAAAAATTAGACATCACGGAAGAGAAAATGCGTTTGTCGAACCACTTGGATTATTTCTTAGAAACGATGGTTTTGCCTTCAGCAGGAAAAAAATTAGGATTTATCACCCAAGAAATTGGTCGTGAAATCAATACTTTGGGAAGCAAAAGTTACCATGTTGAACTCCAAAAAATGGTCGTTGACATGAAAGATAGCTTGGAAAAAATCAAAGAACAAGTGCTTAATACCTTGTAATAAAATCACATGAATCAAGAGCAACAAGGAAAATGCATTATTTTTTCAGCACCTTCGGGAGCGGGGAAAACAACGATTGTAAAACATTTACTCTCCGTTGAAAAGCGCCTTGAATTTTCTATATCTGCTTGTAGCAGAGCACCGCGCAACAATGAAACCGACGGCAAAGATTATCACTTTTTAGGCGTCGAAGGTTTCAAACAAAAAATCGCTGAAAATGCTTTTGTTGAGTGGGAAGAAGTTTATACCGACAACTACTACGGAACGCTGAAAAGCGAAATCGAACGCATTTGGGCCGCTGGAAAATCAGTTGTTTTTGACGTAGATGTCATCGGTGGATTGAACCTGAAAAAACAATTCGGCAATCAAGCCTTATCCGTTTTCGTGCAACCGCCATCGATTGAAGAGTTGGAAGTTCGTTTGCGCAGCCGCAGCACTGAATCTGAAGACAGAATTCAAGTGAGAATGGGAAAAGCCCGAGAAGAATTGGCACATGCTGAAGGATTTGACGTAGTTTTACTCAATGTTCACCTCGACAAAGCCTGCGAAGAAGCAGAAGCAATTGTCGCAAAATTTTTAAACGCCTAAGCATGAAAGTTGGACTTTATTTTGGCACTTTCAACCCTATTCACGTGGGACATTTGGTGATTGCCAATTACATGGCGGATTACACTGATTTGGACCAAGTTTGGTTGATGGTTACACCTCAAAATCCGCTGAAAGTAAAGTCTTCTTTGTTGGCCGATTACCACCGTTTGGCTTTGGTAAAAATCGCGATTGAAGACAACAACAATCTGCGCGCCAGCGACATCGAATTTAAATTGCCCAAACCGAGTTATACCGCTACTACCCTCGCCTATTTGAAAGAGCAATATCCTGAAAATGAGTTTGCGCTCATCATGGGAGAAGACAATTTACGCACCTTCCACAAATGGTTCAACCACGAAACAATACTGAAAAACCACAAGTTTTACGTCTATCCACGCGTATTGACCATCCAAGAAGAACAGGAAGTACAAGAAATTGGAAATCAACACGAAAACCTTTTCGCTGACCATCAAAATGTCATTTTCTGCAACGATGCACCCGTAATGAAAGTTTCCTCCAGTTTTGTGCGAAACGCAATTAAAGAACGCAAAGATGTGCGGTATTTGCTCACTGAGCCCGTGCAGCGGTATATTGAGGAGATGAATTTTTATAAGTAAGGATTTTATTTTGATGCAAAAAGCAACATAAATTTTTCCTCCCGCTTTATCCCCCTCCAAAGGGGGAAACTCAAATCTTCGCCAACATAGAGAGTTTCTAAACTTGGCTACAACATTTTCGTTTTTTAGATTATTGATGATTCGGCATACTTCCCCCTTCAGAGGGGGACCGAGGGGGAGGATCTTTTTCCTAAACTTAAATTAATCAGACTAAAAGATATTTAGACAGTCTTGAGTCTTCAGTCTTAAAATCCTAAACCGCCGCAGGCAGCTGCGAAGCAAATCTTAACATCCTAACATCTTAAAATCTTAACATCCTAATATCTCTGACACCCCACAATAAAACCCAATAATTTTAGTTATCCATGATGTTCGAAAAATTGGAGATTTTAAAGTAAATTCGCACACGCAAAAAGAAATACATGGAGCAAGAAAATATTGAATTTCAACAACAACGTCAAAATTTGATTCTGTTTGTTTGGAAAAAACGCAAAATTATTGGAATAGTGACCGCAGCAGCAGCTGTAATCTCATTGGTTATCTCATTCTTATTGACACCTTTATACCTCTCAACTGCCATTGTTTTCCCAACGGCGACAAGTACAGTTTCCTTTTCTGAACAACGAAATGCGAAAGCTTCTTCCATGGATTTTGGGGAAGAAGAACAATCTGAACAAATGGTTCAAATCCTGCAATCATCGCGCATCAGAGATAAAATCGTGCAACGTTTTGACTTGTTCAAACACTACGATATCGACATGGATGATCCGAATAAATTCTACAAATTGGGCAAAGCGTATGAAGAACACATCCTATTTACCCGCACAAGATATGGCTCGATTCAAATTGATGTGTTAGACTCAGACAAAGAATTGGCCGCTGAAATCGCCAACAAAATTGTGGACCTCATCGATACCGTGAAAAACGACATGGTGAAGGAAAGAACGATTCCAGCATTTGAAATCAGTCAGCGTAAAAAGCAATTGATTGAAACGAGTTTGAAAGAAATCAGAATGAAATTGGATAGCCTTTCTGCATTGGGCGTTGTAACTTCTGAAGGTCGCGCGACACTTTCTGCGGCTTACAACGAAGCGAAAGGTGCTGAAGACCGCAAGTTCTTCAAAGACAAACTGGAAATCAACATGAAATACGGTGCTGAATTTGACGGTTTGGCAATGTTGAGAGACGAAAAAATCGTGAAATTATCAGAATTTGAAGTTGCTTACGAACAAGCAGAATCTGATGCTTACGCCAATTTCAACCATAAATTTGTGGTAGAAAGAGCGGTTGTTGCCGACAAAAAAGACAGACCGAAAAAAGCAATCATCGTGATTGTAAGTGTTTTTGCTACATTCATTTTCATGGTCTTTGCGTTATTGATTCAAGACCGCATTCAAGAATTGAGAAAAATCGCGTAAGTGCAGTTCGTTCGAACAAATCGTTGGTTGTTGTTGGTTGGCGCCTTGTTCATTGCGCTTTCCTCCTATTTCATTTGGAAAAATCAGCTTTACATGTTGGCTTTTCCAGTGGTACTTTTGGCGATTTACAGCGCGGTTTTTAATACGCAATTCACTTTCCTCTTGCTGTTTTTACTGACGCCACTTTCTGTCAACATCGAAGAATATGTCAACGGATTTGGTTTGTTTGTGCCCACTGAACCCTTGCTTTTTGGTTTGATGCTCTTACTGCTTTTTCAGCAAATCAAATACAAAGTTTTCCCTGATTTCATTTGGAAAAATGCCATTGTTTGGGCGATCGGATTGTATTTGCTTTGGGTGCTTTTTACGTCAATCACCAGTGATTTACCGCTCGTTTCATTCAAGTTTTTGCTGGCGCGCTTGTGGTTTATGATTCCGATGTTGTTCTACGGTTCACGCGTTTTCTTGTCAGAAAAAAACATCAAAACTTTCTTGTGGTTTTTCACCGTTGGAATGACCATCGCCATGGTTTACACCGTTTTCATGCACGCAAGTTATGCTTTCGGCGAAAAAGAAAGTCACTGGGTGATGTGGCCATTTTTCAAAGACCATACGATTTATGGCGCGATGACCGCGTTTTTGGTTCCGATTATTTTTGGAATTTACTTCTCCAAAAAACATCCGCCTTTGATTCAAGCGATTTTATTGGTTTTGATTGCCATCAATTTGATTGCCCTGTTTTTCTCCTACACGCGCGCCGCTTGGTTGAGTATCATCGCTGCATTGTTTGTTTGGCTTTTGATTCACTTCAAAATCAAGTTTAGTTTGATCTTGGGCGTCGTGGCAACGATTGGTGTTTTCGTGTTTTTCTCTTGGACATCAATCGAACAAAGCATGTCGAAAAACAAATCAGAACACACGACAGAAGATTTCGGTAAACGCCTGGAAAGTGCTGCAAACGTAACGACAGACGCCTCTAATTTGGAAAGAATCAACCGTTGGTCGTGCGCCATTGCGATGTTTCAAGAACGTCCGATTGTTGGTTTTGGTCCAGGAACTTACGCCTTTGAATACGCTAGATTTCAAGAGCCAGAAAATTTGACGATTATTTCCACCAACTTCGGAGACGGCGGAAATGCGCACAGCGAATATTTGGGTCCGTTGGCAGAAATGGGATTCATGGGATTGATTCTCGTATTGACATTGATCGCAGCAATTTTCTACAAAGGAATTACGCTTTACAACCGATGGCCATCGGAAAAACGCGAAATGAAAGTGTTGATTCTCGCGATGATTTTAGCGGTGGTGACTTACTTCGTTCACGGAATTTTGAACAACTATTTAGACACCGATAAAGCAGCAATTCCAATTTGGGGAATTTGTGCTTGTTTTATTGCGTTGGAGTATAAGTTGAATGAAGGTGTGGCGAAGGAAAATGAAATCGTTATTTAAAATCTTTGCTTGTTTCCTATCATTTTAAACAATTCTGATTTAGAATTGATATTCAACTTGCGGTATACTTTTTTGATATTCATTCGAACGGTATCAATGGCAATCTCATATCTATCAGCAATGAGTTTGTAGCTCAAACCGTCCAAAATTCCATTTACGATGTCTTTTTCACGCTCAGTTAATTGCACTGAAATACTTCTAGGTTGATTGAAAAAAGTAATCACTTTTCGAGCTATTTTGGGTGTCATGTATGCACCGCCATTTTCAATACTTGAAAAAACCTCTTCAAAATTTGTGTGAAAACTTTGTTTATCGATATAGCCCGAAGCACCCAACTGCAAGGCTTGGAAAATCGTTTCAGAATCGTCTTTGATGGTATTCATCACGATGGTTGCATCGGGAAACAATTTCAGGATTTTGTCAATCGCTTCTAAACCATTCATTTCTGGCATAACGATATCGAGCAAATAAATATCCGCTTCAATTGGATTATTTAAAAATTCAATTGGATTTAGAAAAATGTGCGTACATTCCAAATTTTCTATGTCATTGATATTCTCTTGCAGCAAATGCGCCAGGTGAATATCGTCCTCTATGATAATAATGCGTTTCATTTTAATGGTAGATTAATTTCAACTGTCAAACCATTTGTTCCGTCGACGATTGAATAGTTTACTTGACCCTTGTTTCTTTGGATTCGTTTTTTAATATTTTGAATTCCATTTCCTTTACCCAATTCTAATTCTGAAATATTACAAAATCCATCATCTGAAATAAAAAGATTGAGTTTATCATGGTATGCCAAAACGCTAAAATACATATTATCAGACAATGAATGTTTGATTGAATTGGTCACAATCTCGTACACTGAAAGTTTAATATCTCGGAAAAGTTCACCATTTAAAGTGTAATTTTTATCCAATTCGGCCTTAAAATCAACTTTGATACTAGCGTTGTTGCAAGATAAGTAAACAAATTCCCGAAGATCGTCTGTTAAATCTTGCATCGTATGTTTTTCGCGCGAAATAGAATCAATGTAAGTTCTGAAACTGTAAAGTGCCTCTTTCAATCCTGCTTGTAAGCGCACTTTATCACTATTCTCGAATTTTTCTCTCTTTGAAATCAATAGTAATCGAGTTAGAATCGTTCCTGATTCATCATGCAAATCCATAGCAATTCTAGCCTTGGTTTTGGCTCTAATTCTCACTGATCGTATGAAGTAATAAACAAAAAGCACATAGAAAACGATCACAAGTATAAATACAGTCATCAAAAATTCCGTTCTATAGAAAAATGGCGTGTTTGCAGAAATTATAAATGATTTTTCACCTACGAATTCACCAAAAGGGTTAAACATTCTTATTTTCAATTCATACTTGCCATACGTTAAATCGGAAATTAAAATGAAATGATTTTTATCCACATTAAACCAATTTTTAGCATCTAAGCTGTATTGAAAAGAATACCCATTTCCGAATTGGTAATCGAAATTGGCAAGGTAAATTTTTATGGCTTCTTTGTCAGTTTGAAAAGTGATTTTTTCTCCTTCGTGATAGGCTGAAAACCATTTTTTATTTTCGCTTTGAATAGTTTCGACACCAGAAATAGCAAAGGTTTTGGCATATTTATATTCGTTCAACGCCTTTGGGTCGATGATTTCAAATGCATTTAATCCGCCGAAAGCAATTTTCCCATCGTTCAATAAGCACGCTGATTTGTTATTGTATTCAATATTATTAAGCAGATGACTATCATTAATAAATCGAATAGTTCCATCTTTGGTATTGTAAATCGTGATGCCTGAATAAGTAGATGCCCAAATACACTTAGATTTATCCTCAACCAATTTTACAACTTTGAGATTTGAAACCTGATTTG
>JBIKJE010000016.1:0-48337 GCA_044361165.1 Crocinitomicaceae bacterium
AAGATACACAAAAAGACCATTTAATCAGTGAAATCGCATTGTTGTTAAAAGACATGGATCGTTCAATCGACGATTGATTTAAAGATTTTACAAGACAATGAAAAAACTCGAGCAAGCTATTTTTGAAGTACAAAATCAAGCGGATTTTGAAAAAATAGCCTTGGAAGTGTATCATTTTCAGCGCGAAAATTGTGAAATATACCGCGATTTTGTTAATCAATTGAATCGAAAAGCGCCTCGGGAAATCGCTGAAATTCCATTTTTGCCGATTTCTTTTTTTAAAACGCATGAAGTTCGTTCTAGACAAAGAGCGGTCGAAACACTTTTTATGAGCAGCGGAACAACGGGCTTAGAAAGAAGCAAACATCATGTGGAATCTCTTGAAATGTATGAGATTTCGTTTTTCAAAAGTTATTGCAATCAGATTGGGAATCCAGAAGATCAAATTATTTTGGCCTTGTTGCCAAATTATATTGAACAAGGAAATTCAAGTTTGGTATATATGGTAGATTATCTAATTAAAGCTTCCAACAACAAGCTTTCTGGATTTTATTTGGATAATTTGACCGATTTAATCCAAGCATACGAAACTGCAATTGCAACAGGTAAGGAGGTTGTGATATTTGGTGTAAGCTACGCCTTGTTGGATTTAGCCGATTTAAAACCAAATCTTTCAAAAGCAAGAATTATCGAAACTGGCGGAATGAAAGGTAGACGCAAGGAACTCAGCAAGGAAGAATTGCATGAAATCTTAAAAAATGCCTTTCAAGTTCCATTTATTTCCTCTGAATACGGAATGAGTGAATTGCTTTCTCAAGCATACAGTGATCAAAATGGGTTGTTTGATTTGCCAAATTGGATGCAAGTTTTGATTCGAGATGTGAATGATCCTTATGAGTTCATTGAAAATGGAAAAACGGGTGGAGTCAATATAATCGACCTTGCAAATTTATATTCTTGTGCTTTCATTTCGACGCAAGACTTGGGGAAAATAAACCAAAATCAATTACAGTTGATGGGCAGGTTTGATCATTCAGATATTCGAGGCTGTAATTTATTGATAGAATAGTATTTTTTAAATTTTCTTTCTTATTTTTATAAGCTAAAATTTAAGAAATGAAATTGAAACTAATTGCACTGTGTTTATTGCCAATAGCATTAGCTGCGCAGATTAACATTACTACCTCAGGAAATTCAAGCCAAAACTTTGATGCTTTATTAAATACTGGCTCGGTAAATACTTGGAATGACAATAGTACAATTCCAAATTATTTTGCGCAAAGATCTGGTTTTGGAACTACCTATCAAGCTGGAACAGGATCTTCAACGGTCGGAAATCTATATAGTTTTGGTTCAAGCGGAAGCAATGAGCGCGCGCTTGGAAGTGTTGGTTCGGATAATACCTCTGCATTGAATTTTGCTTATGGCGTTTTGCTACAAAATAATTCTGGTTTTGTTCTAGATCAATTATCAGTAAGTTATACACTTGAACAATGGAGAAATGGAGGAAATACAACACCAGATGAAGTCACTGTTTGGTATAAAATTAGCGCTTCAGCGATTTCGAATTTGTCTCCAGGCGACAATACAGGTTGGACGCAAATTACCGTTTTGACAACTGCGAGTCCAATTAATACTGGTACTGCTGGTGCACTAGACGGAAATTTAGCTGTTAATCAAGCTTCGCTGTCAAATATTTCCATTCCCAATCTTTCTGTTCCAAATGGTCATTTTATGATGATTAAATGGGAAGATATCAATCATTCTGGAAATGATGATGGTCTTGGAATCGACAATGTAGATATTGCTTGGACAATAGGTTGTAATACTTCAAGTTCACTTACAGAAACTGCTTGTAATTCCTATACCGTTCCAAGTGGGGATGAAACTTATTTTGCTTCAGGAATTTATATGGATACAATTCCAAATGTAAGTCTTTGTGACAGCATCATTACCATTAATTTGACAATTGAAAATGGAATTGTTTATTATGCCGACAATGACGTTGATGGGTTAGGGGATATCAACAACACTATTAATACTTGTGTTCCTCCAGTTTCAGGATATGTATTAAATAGCAATGATTGTGATGATCAAAGTTCTGCTATTGGAATTGGAAATACAACATATTATTTAGATGCCGATTTAGATGGTTTTGGAGATTTGAATAATACAACTTTGGGTTGCGTTGTGCCAAATGGATATTCACCAAATTCCCTAGATTGTAATGACAATGATTTCAATATTAATCCCAATGCTACGGATATTCCAGACAACGGGATAGATGAAGATTGTTCAGGTACTGATGCTTCTGCACTAGGTTCCAATTTAGGATTGTATGAATTTACGCAAGCAGCTGCTTGTCCAGTCACAGCTGTTTCTGTTACTACGCAACCAACAAATGCTGTTTTTGGAGATTTTTCTACCTTGGGAACGAATTGTAGTGGTTCTGCAAATGTTTTTAGTACAAGTGGATGGAATCTTGGAACGACTTTAGATTTAGATGAATACAATCAATTTGCAGTTTCAAGCAATGATTGCTTTTCTTTGGATTTAAATAAATTAATTTTTACGCACAGCATTAGTGCATCAGGTGGAGCGCCAACTTATATCGTGCGATCTAGTTTAGACAACTTTGCCAGTGATTTGGCTACAGGAACTTCAATTATAACAGATAAAACGGATACCATTGTTTTACCAGCCTCTTTTGATGCAATTTCACAAGTTACTTTTAGGTTTTATATCATTAATATGGGTTCTATTCAAGCAACTTGGAGAAATGACAACATTACGATAGTAGGAAACATCAATTCAATTCAACCATCTACATTTTATGCTGATGCAGATGGCGATACCTATGGAAATGCTGCTGTTACTATTTCTGCATGTAGTGCACCGGCTGGATATGTTGCAGATAATTCAGATTGTGATGATAGCAACGTGTCTATTAATCCAACAACTATTTGGTACGAAGATTTAGATGGTGACAACGTCGGTGCAGAAAGCACAACTTTTGAAGGTTGTGAGCCACCTTCTGGCTACGTGTTAATTACTGGAGATTGTGATGATTCAGATCCATCGTCTACTTTTCCTGTTATGTATTATGAAGACAACGATTCTGATGGTTTCGGTGTAGCCATTGGAGCTGAATTTTGCCAAGACCCAGGATTTGGTTATGTTTTGAATAACACTGATTGTGATGATAGTCAAAACTCTGTTTATCCTGGTGCTCCAGAAATTTGTGATGATTTCGACAATAATTGCAATGGTCAAACCAATGAAGGATTGCAAACAACGGTTTATTATATAGATAATGATGGAGATACTTACGGTCAAGGAAGTGCGGGCGATTTCTGTTCAGATCCGGGAATTGGTTACTCATTGAACAACAATGATTGTGATGATGACAATGCTGGGGCTTATCCTGGTTCACCTGAAATTTTGAACAACGGAATTGATGAAAATTGTGACAATACGGATAATTATATGTCAGTAAATGATTCGGAAATGGCAAATTTCAGTGTAGTTCCAAATCCATCAAATGGAGTATTTAAACTTGTTTTTCCAATGGATGTGAAACAGATGAATTTAAAACTTTTAGACTTGAGTGGTAAAACTTTGACCGATCAAAAATTAGAAGGATCAAAGTTCGAATTGGATTATTCCACTTTCAGTGAAGGTATTTATTTATTACAAATTTCATCTGGATTTGAAACAAAAACAGTTAGAATTTCAATTGTGAAATAATCGACGTTAAATCGTTGTTAATATTTAAATTACACTTCTTTTTCGACGTATTTTCGTTGCATGAGAAGTGTAATTTTTTTGTTTGTATTATTTTGTATTTCAGGTTTCAATTTTTTTGCCCAACCTAAAATGTCCATTGATAAAACATCCATTGAATACGGCAAAATTCCCTATGGAGGAGCCAATTTAAAAAGTTATTTTACCGTTACCAACATTGGAAATGAACCTTTAATTATCACTAGAGTTTCTACCGGTGATGGTGGATTTATGTGTCATTCGTATCCTCGAGAACCTATCATGCCCAACAAATCTGGTGAAATTGTTTTTTTGTATGATAGCAAAAGAATTGGACCATTTAACAAATCAGGTTACATTCAATCCAATGCTGTTGAGGCCAATATGTTGATTAGAATAAAAGGAGAAATTACCCGCGCACCAGTGGCTTATTTCGACAAAAGGGAAGTGAATTTTGGTACGTTGGAAGCGGGCGATTTTGCGAGTTTTGAAATGTTCAATTATGGAACAGCCTTGCTAAAAATCAATAAAATAGAATCAGTAAATCATTCAATTCCTTTGGTTACTTTGTATGACACTTTGTCCATCAATAAGGACATGAAATTGGATTTCTACCCCAAAGCAAATATTGACTCCGTTAATTTCGAATACCAATGGAAATTATTTTCAAACGCCTCTGAAGAACCGAAAGTACTAACTGCTAAAGGTAAAATCAATTTTTCACCATTGAATTTCGATACATCAACAGTTTACTTGAAACCATCCGAAATAGGAACCAGATTTTTTACAGTCAAATGTTTCAATTCAAGTAATGATGATATTGAAGTTAACATGGTTTCAAAGGGGGAGCATTCTGAGCAGATTTGGTTGCCAAGTAAGCAAATTTACTATAGTGAAGGAGAGAAATATACGATTCCAGCAAAAGGTGAAAAAACGTTGATTGTAGCTTATCAATCTTTCGAATCATTGCCTCCTGAAGAAAGGATTACTTTTCACTCGGTGCATAAAAAGTCCAAAAAAAAGTATCGAAATGTTGTTTGCATAAAGTTTAAAATGCAAAAATCCTGATTACCTTACCGTAATCAGGATCTATTTATTGATAACTAAAATTTTAAAGGTTTATCCCCTCAATAAATTTTAAAACACCAAACCAAAGCCGAATTGAACATTACTATAATTGAGTAGATTTGAATTATACGCGGTTCCACTGTAGTAACTATAATCAAAATCTGTATCTACCGTGTAACTTTCACTGAATGATTTGGAAGTATTGGCAGACTGATCTTTGATGCCAAAATTTTTCTCCACAAAAAGCATCAACGGTCCGATCCTGAAATTCAAACCAATACTTGGTGAAAAACTAATGGTTGGTTGATCTCTGTAAATTGAAATGTCATAAGTACTTATAGCATCTGTAAATTCAGACTCCATGTTTCCGCCAAAAACACCATGTACATTGAATCTTAAGTATCCATCAACAAAGAATATCGGTTTCTTAGGATTGTGAATGAAAGTGATAGACGGTCCTGTTCCAGCCGAAACTATGGCAATTGGCGAATAAGTTGCACCCTGAAAAAGTTCATAAAAAACGGTTGATTGGTCAGTATAAATTTGTTTCCAATCATATTTAATTAAAGAGCCACTAAACTTTGTATTAAAGCCAAGGTCAATCTGTGGAATTAAATTTTTATTAATTCCTTTCAATGGACTTTGAAAGTTTAAACCCAAATTAAAACCATTTTTTAACCCCATCTTTCCAGTTGAAATTGGAGCCGCAAAATTGGGTGAAGACGCATATTCAGCCTGAGTCATTTGTGATCTAGATAAAGCATCTGAAGTTTTCAAAAAGCTAAATGTAAAACCAACATAACCTGAACTTACGCCTTCAATTGGAATTTTTTTCTCTGTGACGATGGAATCATAAGAAACATTGAAACGATCATAGTTTTTTTCTGAACCACCTTTGGTATATTGACCAACTGCGTTGTTGAATGCAAAAATTTGGGTCAATATTACACCTGTTATAATGAATGTATATTTCATGATTATTGTTTGTTATAGTTGATAGACCAAATGCCATAATTTCCTTTTTCATTTCCTCTTTGAGAAATAAAGAAAATTTGATTTCCATCAGGACTCCAAACCGGTGATAAATCGTGTCCAGGGTGAAATGTAAGTTGAGTCAATTTTGTACCATCAGTTTTGATGGTATAAACATCCAAATTTTCAACTCTTTTAGATGTTGCCAAAGTTGATCCTGTGATTAACAAAGTTTTGCCATCAGGAGAAATTTTTGGTGTTGAAAAGCCCTTCTCAATATCTGCTAAAATCTGCGTTTCTTGTCCAGATAATAAGTTGACAGACCAAATTTCGCCTAAACCTGTTTGTTTATTATTTCTACCGAAATATAGCGTTTTGCTGTCAGAACTAATCGTTGGAGAAAAACCTTCACAGAATTGTGAAAGAATCGATGTTCCTCGCTCGAAACTCCAGATGTAATACCTGTACGAATCTGTTGCGGTTGAATATTCTCCTTTTGTATAGTATATATTTTTATTATCCGGAGAATAAATTGGAGAAGTTTCGATTTGCGTCGTATTGGTGATTTGTTGAACTGCAGCCCCTTGATTTGCGTCAATTTGATTGACATTCATATCATTGTCTAGTTTTTCAGCATAGGCTAAATATTTTCCGTCGATAGAATAGGAAACATTGTTGATGCGCTCCTTAAAGGTGCGCTGAATGGTTGCTTTACCGCCTTTTGTTGACTTAATGTATATGTTGCTTTTTCCATTTGAAAATCCAACATAAGCTACATTATTACCATCAGGACTAATATCGATTTTTGAATCTGCTTCCCAGTAGATTATCCCTTTTTTATTTTCTACGTAAGGATTATTTATAAAATCTCTTTCTGTTGAAAATTGAATGAATTGAGTTCCACTTTCTTCAGGAACAGTCAGGTCACGATAGTCGATTACACGTTCTTTTTTTACATATTGAACTTTTCGCTCAACTTCATAAAGATTTTCTCTAACTGCACAACTGCTGACTATTGCGGTGAGTACTGTTATTTGTATTATTTTCATAGCCTTCTTATTTTACCTCGCAAATCTACCTTTAGTAAAAACTGCAGTCAATACTCATTAATGAGTATTTTTTAGATTATTCCCTCTGAAATACATTTATTTAGAAGTTGCGCAGTATTGTTGCATGAGGATTTTTTTAGGATATTACTTCGGTGCTTTTTTACTGTATTTAAGCTAATAAATAATTTTTTTGAAATTTCTAAATTCTCAAATCCAGCATAAATTAATTGAATAATTTCTAACTCTCTTTTTGAAATTTCAAAAGTGCTTTTTTGTGATTTGGACAAAACCAAAGGGTATACCTTGGGTTTTTCTTGTTGAAATACCAATTTCAGGATGTTTTTTTTTGAAGGATAAATGTTTTCCAAAACAGTATGTATGATTAAAGACTTTTGAATTTGCCCATTTTGTTTTATTTCAATTACAATTGATTGTTGATTTATAATTTTAAAATCTCCAGTTTTCACCCTTATTCTAAAAAAGATACTTTGATTGAATTGGTTGATGTTTTTAGTTTTTATTTCATTGGAAAAAAAAGCAGTCCGAATCTGTGAACTCAAAATATAATGGGAAAAATCTTCTGGATGAATGCGGTCAACGATGTCTGAATAGTCGCAATCTTTTGGGTTTAAACCATGAATATCTTTTAATGAAGAGCTGATATTTGAAATTTTACTTTCAAAATCTTCTAATGTAAAAAAATAGCTAGGTGTTTTTAGTAAAATTTTCTCTTCAATTTGAACCAAAGAAAGAGGTAAGCTATGTTTATTGTTGCATTGATTTGATAAATCCTCAATTTTTTTAGCATTTTCAATTAGTTCAACCATAAAATATTTTGGGACAAATATCTTTCTAATCTTTGCTAAATGAAATACCCAAAAATGAGTATTTTTAGTGCTTCGGCAAACTTATTTGTACTATTGTACCTTCACCAGGTTTGCTATTAATTTCAAATTTTCCGCCGTAATTTGCAATTCTGCTGTCAATATTTGTCAGGCCAAATCCTTTGTTTAAAGTTGATGTTTCGAATCCTTTACCGTTGTCACAAAATTGGAAAATATATTCTTCCCGGTAAGCATAGATTTCTATGATTATTTCATTTGATTCTCCATGTTTAATTGCATTGTGAATTAATTCATTAGAAATTAAAAAAACATCAAAAGTCCATTTTTCATTAACTTCTTCCGGGAAATCATAAGCATCTATGTGAATCATTAAATCCTTTTGACTCTGACTCAAGCTTTCAGCATGTGTTTTCAAACTAGCTAACAATGCACCGTTTTCAAGTGATTTAGGCAATATTTGGTGTGAAACTAATCGAAGTTCAGACGCCAATTCTTGAAAGTTATTCAGCAATAATTTGTCTTCTTTCAAAGCTACTAAATGTGAAATATGCGCCAATTGACTTCCAAACTTGTCGTGGATTATGTTTGAAATTTGTTGTCGCTCTTTTATTTGTATGTTTGAAATGTATTCTCCAGCTTTTTCTTTTTCTGAAAGAATTTCCATTTTTAGATAATTATTTAGCTGAAATGTTTGCAAGTAATTTTTTACCAAAATATAACCAAAAAGACTTATCTCATATATATTTAGGTAAACAAGCCATTCTGTATTTGCCTCCTTTGGAATCAATTTAAATGCCTTTAGAATAAAAACAATAATCCAAATAAAATTCGGTAGAAATGCAATCAAGATGTAGTTTACGGTATTTTTTTGTAATCTGTAATTTTTTAGCGTTATGTAAACCAATATAAACAAGGTGTTTGCAAAATTTAGATAGGCGAAAGTCATAAAATATTTTAAATATGATTCGAGCCCAGTAGTCAGCAACAAGAAACTGAAAATCATCAGTGTTAAATTTACTACTCCCAAATTTTTCATCCAATTATAATACTTTTTGTGCCGATTTCTTAGTTCAAGAAGTTCCGAAATAAATAAGCTAAGTACGAGAAACCATAAACTACCTGAGTATATTCTGAGTTCACTCGCATACAATAGATTTGGTGTGAAAAAGTGTTTTAGAAATCCTGTAGTTATTAGTGCGTAACTAATTGAAACAAAAGAATAAAAAAGATAATAAAGATTGATTCTTTCCTTAGAATATATAAAAATGGACAAATTGAACATGAATAGAATAAATCCAATTCCAAGAAAAATGGCAATTGAAAAAATGGAGATAAATGTTTGTGAACTTAGTTCATTTACATCACTAGTATTTAATGAAAAATTAAAAAATGAAATTGCTTTTTTAACTCTAAAGTAGATAGTTTTGGTTTCAAAGTTATCGAGTTTTATCTTGAAAGTGTAAGATTGATAAAAAAGACTCCTATTCCTGGTTCTATCACCCAATAATTGGTTTTTATGGCCATCAAATAATTCAACACTGTCCAAATGAACATTGGGAAAATCAATGAATATAAATCGTTTTTTTAAATTGTTTTTAATTTCAACTTTGCACCAAATTGCATCATTTTCATTGTATCCAATATTTATGTCCTCGCCAGCATCAATAATTTTGAATGCTTTATTTTTTACCTTTTCTAAATTTAAAGTAGAATTTCTATCAACAAAAAAAGAATAATTTATTTTCAATTTTTCACCTGAGAAAGCTTGAAAAGAAGAAAATAATAGTAATACTTTAAGCCAAAATATTATTTTCATGAACAAGTTTTATTAGTGATCCAACATTTGTGATTTCTAATTTTCTATTAATGTTTCTTCTGTGCGTGGAAACGGTTGTTTTACTAATGAATAGTAATTCACTTATTTCAATACTTGATTTTCCTTCTACAATTAATTTTATAATTTCTTTCTCTTGCTTAGAAAGCCGAAATTGTTTGGTAAAATTCGAATCCAAGGCCTTAAATTCTGGATTGGTAAATTTTAATTTTTGAAAGTAGAATTCAGTTATTTCTGCTTCTTCAATAACATGTAAAAGTTCATCGGGTGTGGTTTCTTTTTTTAGGAAAGCTGCAATTCCAGCCTTCCTTGCTTTCTCAATGAGATAATCTTCATAATATGCAGTTAAAATAATGATTTTTGTTTTTAATAGATAATTTTTTAAAGACTCAATTAAAGTGAAGCCATCTGTTTCATCAATATTCAAATCGCAAATTAAAATATCTATGGAATGTTTTCTTATCTGCTCAGCACATTTCAAGCTAGAGTTTACAACTATTACTTGACTATCAATATCAGATTTGTTAATTATTTCAGCGATTCCATTGCCAAACAAAACATGATCATCACAAATGAGTATTTTTTTTGTTAATTTCAACAGTAATATTTTAGAATTTTAACAAATTTAATCTTTTAATTCAAGTGCTAAATAATAAGTTAAAAAAGCAGTTGATTATTATCATTAATGATTATTTTTTGATTAATAAGTATCAATTTAGTAAGTTCTTTTTGATTAGAGAATTTATCTTTTCAAGTTGATTATTTTGAAAAAAATAATAGTTTTGATTTTAATTTTGACTTCAAAGTTGGTTTAAGTTTTGTTTAATTTTTTTTCGATGGTCTTTTTGGAATCTTGTAAATCAATCGCTTTAAGTTTTCCTGAGACGGTAGAAGAATCTCATTTTGACAAAGTTTCACTAAGAATTAATCAAAAGATTTTTATTACTTTAGACTCAAAGAAAAGTATTGCAACTGTAAAGTTGACTCCATGTGCTCAAGATTTATTTTCAATTTTTAACAATAAAATTGTTTATCCTGTACCTAATAAATGGGGATTGCAAGGATGGACAGTGGTTGATTTGAACTTAGTTGAAATAGGGTTTTTAAAGGAGATAATTGAAGAAGCTTATCAAACAGTATTGAAAAAAAAGTAAGATGATTAAAATTATTAGAGTTACTTTAATTCTTCTCGTGATTCAACTTTTTGCATGTAAACCAGCTCAAAAGGAAATTTGTGAAGAAGATTTCCCTTCTGAATTTGTTTTGGACAAAATAGTTGGTACATGGAAAAATGAAGATGGAATTCATTTTGAAAGATGGAGAAAAACTGATTCAAGGCATTATACATCGGATGTTTATAGATTGAATGGAGAAGACACAACCTTCCTTGAAAAGGCAAAAATTTATTATCTAAAGAAGAATTGGAATTTTGAAAATTGGGTCAAAGATCAAAACAACAATAAAAATGTTGTTTTTACATCAGAAATGTGGGATGGAAGTCAAATTTCATTCAAAAATCCAGCACATGATTTTCCGACCGAAATCCGATATCTGGTCGTTTCAGATTCAATTTTACAAGCAACAATTTTTGGGAAAAATGACCAAGGAAAACAAGACTCCATTAAATTCAATTACGAAAGATTGAATTAAAAGTATTCTCATTCTTATCGATTGAATATTAATTTGTTAGTGAAATAAATTATTGGTTTGTGAATTATTTGTAGCTTTAACTGAATCGATGTTTCAAAATATGCAAAAAAAGTGAAGAATAAAATTTATCTTTGCCGTTTTTTGTGTGTTGATATATTAGAATTAAGTACACTAATAAAAAAAAGGGCTTAGGTCCACTAACTATTAATATTATTATATGATCAAGTTTTTATTGATTTTAGTTGTTTTTCTTACTGGATTTCAGTCTTATGCAGAAGTTGCAATCGCCAATGCAAACGTGAATTCAAAAGACACTTTGAAAACGAAAGCTGCTAAACCTGCTGTCCAATTAGTGAAAACTTTTTCAAAAAGAGATGTTCGCGGAACCTTAATCGATGCAATAACAGAAAATCCAACGGAGAAGGTAAACGTAATTTTGAAAAGTAAAACTTCAAAGAAGTCTTTCGAAGCTGAATCTGATGATGAAGGAGTCTTTTTGTTTAAAAACATTCCAGTTGGTGAATACCAATTATTAATTGAAGACAAAGATTATATTCTCCCAGGAGATCCTGAAAAAGCAGTTTCAAAAAGAGGTTTTCCAGTAAATATTGACAATGAACATGAAACTGCATATAACATGCAACCATTCAAAGTTTCTTTGAAAGTAAGTTGGATGTTCAATTGGGGTGATAAAGGCACAAAAGAACATTATTGGTCACATTTGGTTGCTAAAATAATTTTGATTGTTTATGGTTCTTGTCTGGTTTTAGTTTTCTTTTATAGTGTTTTACAATTGTCATTGTCTATCGCGTATGCAAGAAATCGCAAGAAAAATGAAGTGGAAGTTCGACCAACTTTTGATCCATCTAAAGCACCCAAAGTGACAGTTCAATTGCCGATGTTTAACGAATTGTATGTGGCTGAAAGAATTATAGAAAAGGCGGCTGCATTTGATTATCCAGGGGATAAATTAGAAATTCAAGTGTTGGACGATTCAACCGATGAAACAAAAGACGTAATTGCTAAAAAAGTAGCTGAGGTTGCAGCAACAGGTGTGAATATCAAACACATTCACAGGGTTGATAGAACAGGTTACAAAGCCGGTGCACTGGATGCAGCTATGGATAAAGTAGAAGGTGAATTCATCGCAATTTTTGATGCTGATTTTGAACCAGAACCAGATTTCTTGCAAAAAACTATGCCATACTTTGAAGATGAGAAAATTGGTGTTGTGCAAACGCGTTGGGGACACATCAACAAAACATATTCTGTATTGACTCAGTTGCAAGCGTTTGGTTTGAATGGACACTTTGCAGTAGAGCAGGGTGGAAGAACTGCTTCTGGTCACTTTATCAATTTCAATGGAACTGGTGGGATTTGGAGAAAAAAATGCATCGAAGACGCTGGTGGTTGGGAACACGATACATTGACTGAAGATTTAGATTTGAGCTACCGTGCGCAATTAAGAGGATGGAAATTCAAATATTGTGAGCATGTAATTGCACCAGCAGAATTGCCAATTACCATGTCGGCTTTAAAAAGTCAACAACACAGATGGATGAAAGGTGGAGCTGAATGTTTCCGTAAAATGGCTTGGAGAATTTTGACTTTCAAAAATGTGAAAATTGGAGACAGAGTTCATGGTTTATCGCATTTATTTAATTCGTCAGTATTTGTTTTTATATTAATGATGTCATTGTTGAGCTTACCAGTTTTACACATCAAAGACAGTTTTTCTGATTTGAATTTCTTTATTCAATTTGGATCAATCTTTATTTTAAGTACTATTTTCTTGATGTATTACTATTGGTTAGCATACAGAGATAAAACGGAGAATAAGTTCAAATCATTCTATCAATTTGTCGGTCGTTTTTTCCAATTCTTGATTGTTTCAATGGGATTGTCGCTGAGCAATACTGTGGCTGTTTTGGAAGGTTATTTAGGTATTAAAAGTTCTTTTGTTAGAACGCCAAAATTCAACGTTCTGAGCAAAGGAGAATTTAAAGGAAATAAATACGATAAGAAAAGTATCTCACTCATAACTTTAGGTGAAGGTTTATTAATGTTGCTTTTTGGTGGGACAGCAATCAACCGCGCAATCTACGGTGATTTAGGAATGGTACCATTTCATTTGATGTTAGCTATCGGCTATGGTTTGGTTTTCTTCTACACACTTGGCGAATTAAGAACTCAGAAAAAATAATTTCAAACAAATAAAACTCAACTGAAAGGCGCTCAAATTGGGCGCCTTTTTTGTTTTTTTTCTTAAGATTGTTAAATAACATCATTTTAACAATAAGAGGAACGATAATTGTTTAACTTTCTGTCATCAAATTGAAACGTTATGAGAAAAAGCTATTTAATCGTTTTTGCAATTATTTTTGGAAGTAATACTTCAACAATTTTTGCTCAAGATCAATTGACCAAAGATTTTGCCCCTATTAAAAATGAGTTGCAAAGTTGGGACCCTGTAAGAGGGGAGTGGTTGGCCGAAAGTATGCTAGCGATTTCTCGTAAACAACCTATTCCGGATAGAACCTTTCCAGAAGATTTTACCCCAGCGGAAATGTACAGAATGGTCCCAAGCACTTCTAGAGATAGAATTGCCTCATCTGTCAATGCAAATAGAACCAATCAAGCGAATACTTTAAACGGAGAAGTTTGGACACAAATGTCGGATATGATTAGTCGTTCAAATTGTCAACCCTTGACAGGTCGCAGTTATGGCGATCCACATTTGTCTACCTTTGATGGAAAATCTTTTTCATTGCAGACAGTTGGAGAATTTATACTTGCCCAATCTTTAAATGGTCAAGTGCAAGTTCAAACCAGACAAAGACCTGAAGGAGAAGATTTTTCTCTAAATACAGCGGTTGCAATGAATGTGAACGGTGATAGAGTTTGTATTTATGCTGATGATAAACCTGACAATGAATTCAACAATCCATTAAGAGTAGACGGTAGAGTTGTGAGACTCACTTCAACAAATGTGTACTATTTGCCGCATGGAGGAACTGTAAGAAATTCAGGAAATCAATATGTTGTAACTTGGCCTACAGGTGAAAGTGTCACTGCTCAAATTACCAATCGTTCTTCATTTAATTTTATGAATATTACCACCCAAATTTATCCTTGTGCAAATGGTGGTTATGAAGGTTTGTTAGGCAATGCAAACGGTTCACCTAATGATGATATCAATACAAGAAATAATCGCAACGCGAACATGGAATCTGCAAATAGATTTGGTACTGCGTTTGGGGTTCCAAATTCAACCTTGAGTAATGAGGCTGAGAAAGAATATTTATTTTATTTGGCTAGAGAATTTGGTGCAGCTTGGAGAGTTACACCACTGAATACTTTATTTGATTACAGACCAGGACAAAACACGGAATATTTTACTGATTATTCCTTTCCAAGATATCATAGAACTGTGAGAGATTTGAGTCAAACACAGCGTGATGCAGCTAGAAGAGATTGCGAAAATGATGGAATCAGAGGAAACGAATTGGATGGTTGTATTTTTGACCGTGGACATATTGGATTACCACCGACACGTCAACCAGAGGTTATTGACAGAACTGCTGGAGTTGTTTTACCAGTAATTCAAGGTGGAGGGCGTGTTGTAAATGTAAATCCAAGACAACCAGAAACAGGCAGTGCTCCAACAAAACCAGTCGTAATTGGCGGAGTAACTAAACAGCCAGCTGTCGAGCCTGTAAAACCAGTAGTTATAGGCTCTGAACCAAAAGCGCCACCTACAGAGAAACCAACTCCGGTAATTCAAAGTAAACCTGTAGGTTCTGGAGAAAATGTTGGGTCAACAAAACCAACTGAAACAAAATCCCCCGTTTCTCCCGTTGTTGTGGAGCCAATTGTGTCACCAAAACCAATAGAAAATCAACCTGTAGAGAGACCAAAACCAGTTTATGAAAGTAAACCAATCGAAAATAAACCGGTAGAGAAACCAAAGCAAGTAAATGAAAGTCAACCTGTTGTTAAGCCAGTGCCCGCGCCTAAACCATCAACACCAGCACCAAAACCGATGGAAAATAAACCAGTAGTTCAACCTTCCACACCTGTGAAAGTGGCAACACCAGCTCCCACGCCAGCGCCTAAACCTATGATTGCGAAGCCTAGATAGAAATTATTGAAGTGCTTTGTAGCTATTGACCCAAGTGGTATCTTGAACGTCTTTGAGAATGTTCCAGAAGTTTGTATCTAAAAAATAATTTAGGTCTACGTTATCCACTTTGTAATTGATTCTTAAAAATTCAGCTTGTCTTGCGGATGGTCGATTTAATTCACTTGACCATCCTTTTTCATCTATATTCATAAAGGGAAAATCTGAGAATCTCAATTTCCAGAGTGAATCGATTGGAAAACACATGGGAATTGGTTTTAAGTGAATGGAGTCATTAATCATTCCACACGAAATTTCGTATTTCTCAAATAAATTTTCCTTTGTAGGATTATAAATACTTGGCCAGTATCCAGATGCAATTTTAATGAAGTCATCTTTGGTGAGGATTTTTTTGTAGGTCAATGCGCGACCATCATCAAGGAAAGCAACCAGCGAATACATGGTTGTTCCTGATTGAAATCTTACTTGCACACCGAAAACGGGTTTCAAAGTAGGATTTTGAACCACAGATGCGCAAATGAGCCAACAAAAAAGTAAAAAAATCCGTAAATACATGTCCGAATTTATGAATTGAAGAATTTCTTCAATCGTCATTGAAACGTAATACGATTAATTTGAGTTTAGGTTCTTATAAAAGAAAAGAAACCAAGAGATTATTAGAAAAAAGGCTATTAATCCTAGAATTACAAAGATATTTTGAACTAAAAAAATGGTTACAAGTAAAGTAGGGATGGCAAAAATGACCAATAAATGAAACTTTCCTTGGTGTTTGGGATTATTTTTCAAAACGAATCAATCCATGAGGTGTGATACAAGCATGAAGTCGAACATCACCTGGATGCGTATCTTCAATTTTGCTTTCAATATCAAATAAATACAATCCAATAAATTGACAGTTTGGGGCACATTTTTTAAGGAATTTGTCGTAAAATCCTTTGCCGTATCCAACACGATTTCCTTTTTTATCAGCAGTAATCATTGGAACAAAGACATAATCAAATCTATCTGCAGCAATTACTTTTCCTTTTTTTGGTTCGGGAATTCCCCATGCGCTTAGTTCCAATTGATCTTCCGATTCAAAAAGAATGTGCTTCATTTCCATGGTCTCAAAGTTCGATTTTGGAACGGCTACTTTGGCGCCGAATTCAATTGCTTTTTCCCAAATTCTGTAGGTGTTTATCTCATGTTGTCTTTCAATTGGTAAAAATAAGCTTACATATTTTTCTTCTAATTGAAAATGCGTAAAAATCAAATCCGAAATTTGTTCAGACAACTGTTGAAGCTGTCCGGGAGCTAATTCCTTTCTTTTTGAAAGATAAAATTGTCTTAATTCAGCTTTAGTTTTACTCATATTCCTGGAATAAATTGTCTAGCTGAAGTGGCAACCTCATTTTCATTGATTTTGTTTGCTTCATCCATGGCTCGACCCAAAGCAACAGTCAATAAATCCTCCAAATCTTCTTTTTCCATTTCTTTGATAGAAGTGTTGATTTGAAGAGAAGTAAGTTTTCTATTTCCATTTAATTCAATGCGAACAAGTCCACCACCTGCTTCACCAACGACAGTAGTTTGCTCTAATTTCATTTTACTCAGCTCCAAGGCTTGTTGCATTTGAAGCATAATTGCTTTTTGATCTAATCCAAACATGATAAAACTTTGTTGTTTTACAAATATACACAAATAAAAAAAAATGGAAAATTAAGTTAAGCAAGCCGTAATTATTCTTGTTATTTTAGCATAAATTCGCTTTAATTGCGAACATTAGAGCCAACCGATAGTGCTTTTATTCCGTTAAAATCTAGACAATTGTTAACTTTGTCATTTAAAACAAAAACTCAACTCATGAAAAAAATCTTTTTTTTAAAAATCTTTGTATTTACCTCCCTTGTTTCTTTTTCCCAAGACACAACGGTCGTTTATGAAGAAATTCCAGATGCAGAAGTGGAAGAAGTTACACCAATTGAAACATTTTATTCGACAAGAATAGTAAATGGACATTCTGTAGAAACATTGAAAAAAGGAACTTTAGAGTTTAGAGTTGAACACCGTTTTGGTGATTTAGCTGGCGATAATGGCGGAATCAATACACTTTATGGTTTGGATAATGCGTCAGACATTCGAATTGCTTTTGAATATGGAATCACAGATAAATTAATGGTCGGTTTGGGAAGAAGCAGAGGTACTAGTCTTCCTTATCGTTCCCTTATCGATGGACTTGTAAAATACAGATTGTTACATCAAGAAGCGGGCAAATCTCCAATTTCAGCAACACTTATTGGGTCGATGTTTTATACCTATATGCCTTCCTCTTCTTTGTTGTCAGATATTGCTGCGTTTCCAAAGCGCGCACATAGATTTTCTTACAGTTCACAATTAAATATTGCCAAGAAATTTGGTAAAAGATGGAGTCTTGCTTTAATGCCAACTTATGTTCACAGAAATTATGTTGCAGCCGATGACGTGAATGGGTTATTTTCATTAGGTTCAGGTGTCAATTTTGCAATTAATTCAAAAGTTTCATTGTCTGTAGAATACTACAACAATTTTCAAAAAGAAGATACAAGAGAAAAATACCATAATAGTCTTTCAATTGCCGTTGATTGGGTAACTTTTGGCCACAATTTTAAAGTGTATTTGACAAATTCTGGAGGTTTTGGAGAGGTTCAATTTATCCCCTATACTAATACAGATTGGGCAAAAGGTCAGTTTAGAATAGGTTTTTGTATTGCCAGAAAATATATGAAAGAATAAGTAATCAAGTATTAATTAAATATACAAAATCAAATGAAAAGAAGTTATAAATATATTTTAGCAGGTTCTTTGATGTTATTTCTTTTTGATTTAACAATCAGTGCTTGTACCAAGGATAAGGTTCAACCTGCTGTTGCAGATACTACTTGTGTTGACACTATTTCCTTTGCGAATGATGTGTTACCTATTTTGGAGAATAATTGCAATAGTTGCCATAATTCTACCAACCCTTCTGGTAATTATGATTTATCAACTTACACGGGTGTTTCTCAAAATCCTGGTAAAGTTTTGAGTTCAATGTTGCAAGATGGTTCAGCATCATCAATGCCTCAAGGTGGTGATAAGTTAGCTGATTCATTGATTCAAAAAGTGAATTGCTGGATCAATCAAGGTGCACTGAATAATTAAAAGTTTTGGTACATCTTTTGAGTACACTTTTAAGTTAAATATTTATTAATGAATTGGATTAGAAAGTCAACTCGATTATCTTTATCTCTTAAAACAAAAAATGATGAAAAAATTAATTTATCCAATGTTGGCAGGTCTGTTGTTATTGACTTCGGCTTTTATGTCAACTTCAACGCAAGAATGGAAAATAGCCTCCAATTACTCAATCAAATTCATCAGCAAAGATCCTTCTGGAATTTTCAAGGTTTTCAAAGGTACAATCAAGTATGACGAGAAAGATTTAGCAAATTCTAAGTTTGATTTGTCTATTGATGTTTCTTCAATCAGCACTGGAAATGGAATGATGAATAAAAAGGCACAAATCGAAGAATGGTTCGATGCTGAGAAATTTCCGAAAATTACTTTTGTTTCAACAAAAATTGAAAAAACTGACAAAGGTGTTTCAATTTATGGAGATTTAAAAATCAAAGGAACAAGTAAACCAACAAAAATCAATGCAGCTGTAACAGGTTCAGGTGATAAGTTGAGTTTTTCAGGAACATTCAACGTAAAAAGATCTGATTTCAAAGTGGGTCACAAAAGTGAAACTGTTCCAGATATCATGAAAATTGAGTTTGAAGTACCAGTAACCAAAAAATAAATATATATGTTCACAAAATCCCTATTAGTTGGCGTCACGGCAGGAATCTTATCAGGTGTCGCAGGAATCATTTTCACAATTGTTTACAAGGAAGTCATGTTTGTTGACTTCGCTCCAGTAGTTTCAAATATTAATATCATTGGTGCGACTTTATTTGGTTGTATTTTGGCTTCTATTGGTTATTGGTTGTTAACCAAAATGTCATCAAAATTTGGTGAAATCATTTTCAATATGTTATTCGTAATTTTAACATTTGCAAGTATTTTAGGTCCAATCATGTTCAAGTTCCCACCTGAATTAGACGTCAAAGGAATCGATGAAATTTTGATGTATTTTCAACCTTTTGCCATTACATTACATTTCTTTCCAGCTTTGATTTGGTTTGCTGTAAAGCCACTTTTTATCAGAAAGTAAACCATTTAATAAAATAAAAAAGTCCATAAAACCAAGTGTTTTATGGACTTTTTTATGCGCTACTCCTTAGGGATTATTTTCTGTTTAAATGGAAGAAAGTGTGGTTTTCAATGATGTTTCCACCATAGTCAACAGCTTTGTATTGAATAAAATAAACACTCTCAGCGGCTTCTTTGCCATCTGTTTTTCCATCCCAAGTTTGTAAAGGACTATTTAATTTCGTCATAATATTTCCCCAGCGATTTGTAATTGTTGCTTCGAAAAACTCTACATTTTCAACATTTACAAAGTAAAAGTCGTTAGCTCCATCTCCATTAGGTGTGAAAATATTCGGTGGTTCAACAATCATTGGAGGTAAAACTACTATCTCCGAAGACCAAGAGTCAGAACAGATTCCATTTGATGCTACTACAGTGATAATATAGATTCCTGGTTCATCATAAGTATGGGTAACAGATTCTGTTGAACTTGTGGTATATGTTTCACCATCGCCAAAATCCCAAGTGTAAGTTGTTCCAAATTGACTGTAGTTGGTGAAATTCACTGTGAACGAAACGTTACCTAAAGTATCACTAGGCACATGAAAAGCAACAGGCAATGTCAATGATGTGACCATTACTTGATCTGTTCCTGTGCATCCATTTGCATCAGTTCCAATTACTGTATAAATTGTTTGTCCAACAGGTGGAGTAAATGCACTTCCATCTGTTACTCCATTGTCCCAAACATAACTAACACCTCCAGAGCCGTTCAATATAACAGTTGATGGAGTTTGGTCGTTTGGTTCACATAAAACTTGATCTAATCCTGCGTTAATTACAGGCAATTCATTTACAGTCACAATGGCTGTTCCTGTTTGATTTTGCATACACTGTGTACTACTGGCATCTTGAATACTAGTCAAACTGTAAGTATAGATTCCTGGTGTACTTGTTGACACAGGTATCGTAGTTGTTCCTGAAGTTACAATTGGTGTTTGTGCTGTTCCATTGAGCGTATAGTTAATCGTATAAGGCGCTGTTCCGCCAGAGCCAGTGAAGGAGACCGAGGGGTTTGCTGTATTCTGACAGACACTTACTGTTCCACTAATGGTTGCAACCGGTAAAGGATTGACTGTAATCGTCAAACTTGAAGTTTGAGGAAGTGTGCAAGAACCAGCCTCAGAAACTGTTAAGGTATATGTAGTTGTAATAGTAGGAGCTGCTACTGGATTAGCCAGATTTGGGTTATTTAATCCAGTTGCTGGAGACCAAGCATAGTTAAAATTATTGCTGTTGCAACCATTTGATGCATTTGAATTAAGAATTGTGTTTTGATTTACGCATATCGTATCTTGCACTGCATTCAGCGCAATTTGTATAGGGCTATTTCCACCCAGTGTGAACTCGAATTCTGGGGTGTATATTCCACATCCAGTTTCTACACCTCTCCATTTATATGTTCCAGGACAATAGCCTGATAGATCTATGATGGTATTAGGGTAAGGTTCAGTTATATTCCAGGTATTTGAAGCAGCAGTACCGCCATTGATGCAAATTTCAGGAGAAAAATAATTGGGTGTTCCTGTAAAGTTAGCATTTGCACAAACGATTTCAATTTCCACAACGTAACAACATTCCCAACCTGCATTGCTGGAAAAAGTTAGTTCAAGATTTGTTCCATTTAATGTTTGAGTAACATTTGAAAGTGCTTGACAAGGACTACAAGCAAGGGCTTTTTGGTTGAATCCAATGAAAAATATCGAAAGTAGAAATGTTATTTTTAAAATGTTCATTTATATTAATTTAGTTATTTAATATTTAGTTTGCAGACTCGATAATTAAGTGTTTAGTTGCTTTCAGATATTATTTTAATTTTTGCTCTAGCTTTTCAATTCTTTCCAAAAGCATTTCATTTTCAGATTTTAATTGATTGATTTGTTCTTGCTGTTCCTGAATAGATTTAATTAAAGGTACCACAAAATCACCGTATCGAATAGAATAAAAATCGTTTTTGTTTTTTGGTCTAACTAGACCGCTGAATTGAGTGTTTAGTTTTTTCAATGATTTTTCAACATCTTGAGCAATAAGCCCTGTATATCGAATTCCTGCTTGACCAGATGCTTTGTATTCGTAAGAAACAGGTTTTAATGATAATATAAAGTTTAGTCCAAGTTCACTTTCTTGAAAGGAATGTTTCAATCTTCTATCTGAAAAAGTACTCCAACTAACTTGTCCGCCAATAGAGGTGACATCGGTATTTCCAATCATGACCGAATTGTCAGCATTGGCGATAGCACCAGTTCCTATGGCAGTTGCATTTGTCAAGTTACTAGAAGATGCGCCGGCATAAAAACCAATAAATGTATTGTTCGTTCCTGCAGTATTGACTAATCCGGCAAAATTTCCGACAAATGTATTGTTATTTCCTAAGTTGTTATTGTAGCCAGCATGTGCTCCCAAAAATGTATTTTCATTTCCCAAAGTATTGGAATTTCCTGTTGAAACACCCAAAAATGAATTGTGAAATCCGTCTTGGTTCGATTGTCCGGCATAGGCACCAACAAAGGTGTTTTCATTTCCAGTGGTGTTCAGGTTTCCAGCACGTCTGCCGATAAATGAATTCATTGCACCTTCGGTGTTTGATGTCCCAGTTTCACCACCAATGAAGGTGTTTTGTGAACCAGAAACATTGCTGAAACCCGCCTTATATCCCAAAAAGGAGTTAATGAAACCAATAGAATTGACACTACCTGCGTCTTCTCCTACAAAAATATTATTGTTACCCTTTGAGGACAAAACTTTTTTCTTGTTGATGTGGTATGCGCTATCTAATGCAAGGTTGATATCGCCATTGATGTCTAATTTCTTGTAAGGCAAATCTGTTCCTATCCCTACTTTTCCATTGTTATTGAAAATGTTATTGCTTGAAACAATCCAAGTTGTTCCATCCCAAAACGGTGTATTTCCTACCGATGTACCTGCAGGAAATAGTGCAGAGGTTGCATTTTTCGCATACAATGCATAGGGAACACTTAACAATTCAGAAGTGCCAAATGAAATAAAATTTGTGCCACCAGTCAAATCTGCTTCAATTTGAACGTACTTGCTGTTTGTTCCCCAATCAATTGCTGAAAAAGTTCCAATGAGTGGATTTCCCAAACCAACAGAGAGTGAAAATAATCCAAAATTATTGGTTGTAACTTGGTGACTTTCTTGGTAAATAATTAATCCGTTAGGTGTATTGTCGTGCACTGAAATGCGCAGACTAACAGTTTGATTCGAAATTTCCGCCCCGTTTACGTCGCGCAAAATTGACTGATATTTAAATGCTTCTGGAGCTTGACCAAAAAGTGAAAAGCACGTTAAAAGGCTGAATGCGAGAAAAATATTTTTCATTTTACAATGTTTTTTTAATCAGTTTTTGCATTGTTTTAACTTTCCCGTTTTCAGAATAAATATGCAAGAAATAAACACCAGCTTCGATGTTTTGAAGGGAAATTATGCTTTCATTGCTAAATCCAGTTTGAATTTTGTATGCACCAACTAGTGCTAGCTTTTCATCGTAAAGAGATACAAATAATTCCTTTTCATTGGTTTGATTTTGGAGATAGACAATTTCATCAAAAGGATTAGGGAAAATTTCTATTAAGTCTGAGTTTCCAACCATCGGAATCGAAACGTAATTTTGTGCTGATTGCTGAAAGCCTTGAGATAAAATGTGTTGATTGAGAGCAAAACTTTCTGAAATAGGTTCTCCCATTGTCCAAGAAATGCTTCCATTCGGATTGGTGTAAAAATCGCCACCAGTAGCCACCACTTCTTGTGCCTGTGCATTTGTAACGAAGAAGGCTCCAATTAGGATTGCATTTAAAGAAAGTTTAAAAATCTGCATAAAAATTAGAAAGCTTTGTGGTTGGATGAATTGCTAAGATAGAGAAATTTATCAAACTTGAAAATTAGGAATAAAATCCAATTGCTGCATAAAAGTATAGTAATTGTTTGACCTATGTTTGACTCAAAACGAAAAAAAGCTTTGCAATTATCTAAATTACAAAGCTTTATACTTTCACAAAGTGACCCCGTTTGGATTCGAACCAAAGACCTACTGCTTAGAAGGCAGTTGCTCTATCCAGCTGAGCTACGGGGCCTAAATTTTTCCAGTCAATACAGAGCTTTCGCTCTATCATCCCGATAAATATCGGGAACGGAACTGGATTTCAAAAAAAAAGGGGATGATTTCTCATCCCCTTTGTCGGGGTGGCCAGATTCGAACTGACGACCTCCTGCTCCCAAAGCAGGCGCGATACCGGGCTACGCTACACCCCGAGAAAATCTCGTTTCAATCCCTATTTCAATTGGCAAATTCGATCGGTTTTGCCAAACCTTTGTTTCTTAAATTACTCCAAAAATTGCTTTTAAAAGCGCTTCTTTTCTGTAATTCGGAGTGCAAAGATAATAAAAAATTATTATTATGCAATCTTTTATTGTAAATAGTGAAAGTAATGATTCACTTCTTTCTATTTATTTCTTGCGGTGAGAGCGAGATTATCTTCGATGCTGCCTATCGGCGGTCGAACTCGCGCGACTTCTCATCTCGTAAAAAAAAGCGTTAATACATAAAGTTTGCGGAGAGAGCGAGATTCGAACTCGCGGTACCGTTACCAGTACGTCAGTTTAGCAAACTGGTGGTTTAAGCCACTCACCCATCCCTCCAATAATTTTTTTCCAAAGAACTAGGGTGCAAAAGTAGTAAAAGCTTGGTTTATTTTGATGATTTTTCTAAAATATTTTCATTTTTTTATATCAATCAAATCTGAAATCATATAAATACATGGTTAACAAACTACTAAGTTTTAAAAAAGTATAAAAATACCAAATGTAAAACAATGATTTTGGATAAATTTCAGACTCATCTTCCGTTTTTCGATAGTAAAAATACAAGGTTCCGATGAAAATCAAAAGACCCAATGTTTGCAATGTAAACAACTTTAGATATACGCCAGATATCAAGCAGAGTAGGGCGAGAGGCAAGGTATAAACATGGTATTTCCATCTTGTTTTTTGGTAAAACCTTACTATTTCAATTAAAAGTAGACTATAAGAAGCGATTTTCAATTTTAGGATCAATGGATTTTTATAAAACCCAACCATTTCCTCGCTATTAATGAAAAAGTTCAAAAATAGTTGATTATAAATCAAACTAATCCCCGCAAATGCAAGAAATAGCAAGTAACTCGTTTTTGATTTCGAAAAATTCAATGCAGCGAAATAAATCACGATAAAAATGAAAATGATTTCATTTACAGGAAAAAAAGCAAAAGGTCCACCGCCAAGTGCACTCACCAAACCATACATCATCAGCGACAATGCCGCCAAAAAAACAGTTCTTCGTTCTCTTTCCATCGCTTTTAGCCTATTTTTTGGCCAAGGCTTCTTCTACATACTTAAATGTTGACAAAACTTCAGGCAAACCATTCACAACCGCTACATCGTGCTCAAAGTGGGCACTTACTTTTCTGTCAGCTGTCAAAATTGTCCAATTGTCACCAGCAGTAATTACGCGCTCAGTTCCCAAATTAATCATCGGTTCTATAGCAATCACCAATCCCTCTTGGATTTTCTTCCCTTGTCCTCGGCGACCGTAATTCGGCACTTGTGGCTCTTCGTGCATCGATCGACCTAATCCGTGACCTACCAAGTCTTTTACAACGCCATAACCATGTTTTTCAGCATGATTTTGAATTGCCCATCCAATATCACCAATGCGATTTCCAACACGGGTGTGTTCAACGCCAATATTCAAACATTCAAGCGTCACTTTCAATAATTCTTTGGCTTCAGGTGCAACTTCTCCCACTTCAAAAGTGTAAGCATGATCTCCATAATATCCTTCAAACAAAGCACCACAATCCACAGAAACGATGTCGCCATCTTTCAATATTTTTCCTTTTGGATAACCATGCACAACTTCTGCATTCAAAGAAACGCAAAGGGTATTTGGAAAATCATACATACCTAAAAATCCGGGAAGTGCATTTTGAGAACGAATATATTCCTCAGCCATTTTGTCGATTTTCAACATATCAGCGCCTGGTTTGATTTCAGCTGCAATCAAGCCCAATGTTCTACTCACAATTTGAGCAGCCTCACGCATGATTTCGATTTCCGCAGGTGTTTTGTAAAATATTTTTTCTTTGCCAAATAAAGAACTCAAAATAAAACGTTTTAAATGATTGAAATTACCTCTAATCGAGATTTTTTGCAAAGTTAATAAAATCTAGGTTTATTAGCTTGAAAGCTCCTTCAAACTCTACCTTCTGTCTCAAAAGTCAGTAATATTTTGGGCGTGACTCTCAAAAATCTTCATACTTCCGATTTTGAGAGTCGGGCTTTCCACTTCAATTCCTCGCTCAACCGATAAAAAAACGGGACTCACTGCGGGATTTTCGTTGCAATCCCTCACGCGGGTTTGATCGCGATAAAAGAGATTGAAACAAAAAAAGCTGTCTCTTTTCAGAAACAGCTTTCAAAATATATTAAGAATTAAATTATGCCAAAACAGCTTTTACTTTGTCTGCTGCTTCTTGCAACAATACAGCTGAATGTACATTCAATCCTGATTCGTCAATTAATTTTTTCGCTTCTACAGCGTTAGTTCCTTGCAAACGAACGATGATTGGAACTGGAATAGAACCCATATTTTTGTAAGCGTCAACAACTCCTTGAGCAACACGGTCGCAACGAACGATTCCTCCAAAAATGTTAATCAAAATCGCTTTTACATTTGGATCTTTCAAGATGATTCCGAAAGCTTTTTCAACTCTTTCAGCATCTGCAGTACCTCCCACGTCCAAGAAGTTTGCTGGATTTCCACCTGACAATTTGATAATGTCCATGGTAGCCATTGCCAAACCAGCACCGTTTACCATACAACCAACGTTTCCGTCTAATTTCACAAAGTTCAAACCAGCTTCACCAGCTTCAACTTCTGTTGGATCTTCTTCAGTAACATCACGCATTGCTGCATAATCTTTGTGTCTGAATAGTGCGTTTCCATCTAAAGTAACTTTCGCATCAACGGCGATAATTTTATTATCTGAAGTTTTCAATACAGGATTGATTTCAAACATAGAAGCATCACAACCTTCAAATGCATTGTACAAACAAGGAATAAATTTCACCATGTTTTTAAATGCGTCTCCTGAAAGACCTAAATTGAAAGCAATTTTTCTAGCTTGAAAACCTTGTAAACCAACTCTTGGATCAATTACTTCTTTGTAAATCAAATCTGGCGTGTTTTCAGCAACAGTTTCAATGTCCATTCCACCTTCAGTAGAGTAAACAATTACGTTACGTCCCAACTCACGGTCCAACAAAACTGACATGTAAAATTCAGAAGTTTCAGTTTCACCAGGATAATAAACATCCTCAGCGATCAAAACTTTTCCAACTAATTTTCCTTTTCCGTTTGTTTGAGCGGTAGTCAAATGTCCACCAAGAATTCCTTTTACTTTTTCTTCGATGTGGTCAATTCCTTTTGCCAAAACAACTCCGTGAGAACCTGTTTCTTCAACAGTTCCTTTTCCACGTCCACCTGCGTGGATTTGTGCTTTTACAACGTACCAACCAGTACCAGTTTCTTCGGTTAATTTTTTAGCTGCAGCGACTGCATCTTCAACTTTGTCAACAACAATACCTCTTTGTGTCGCAACACCGAAGCTGTTTAAAATGGATTTTCCTTGATATTCGTGTAAGTTCATTTTCTGAAATTTTGCGCTGTAAATGTACAATGAATAAATCAAAAAGTAAGGTAGTTATTGAAAGTTTTTTTACTTTATTTCGTTAAAAAGGTATAGTTTGATGAAATATTCTGTAGACGGTTTCTATTAAACACATTTTGAATCACTAGTGATTAGTAAAAAAGTAATTCATTCTTAAAAATAGTGACGAATCAAAATTTTCAAAAAGATTTAATTGATGCGAGGCGTAAATTTATTGTTTAAGATTTGGGGCCTTGGAAGAAAGGTTTTTAAAAGTGCACTGAAAATGTAGACTTTTGGAAGAAGCTACGTAACGCTAGTGAAGTAGATCACTAACAAAATCACATTTTTAGAAGCTTTTAAAATAAAGCGCCTGAAGTAAAAATTTTATTTCGTAAAAAAGATTTGCGCTTTAACTTGATGACTCAGCCTTGATTTTTGGGTTCGTTTTGATCAAGCAAAAGGAACAAAAGATTTTAGTCGGACGATAATACTTGCAATCAAGTATAAATTCTAATTTTGTGGTTCAAAATTGAACTACAGATTTCAAGGCAATTCCACAAACATTCTCCATGAAAAAACTCATTTTCCCCATCGTTTTAATTTCCATTCTACTCCTCGCTGAAATCGGTTCTTACTTTGCCATTCGAACTTTTTTTCTAGAACAAAAATCGCAACTTAAATGGTTTAATTGGATTTGGTTTGTTTCAACGATTTTGATTTATGCATTCGTTTTCGGAAGTCGGATGATGCATAACAATTACGCCAAAAACTGGTTGGTCAATATTTTCTTTTTGGTATTGATTGCTAAATTGGTCATTGCGCTTGCATTTTTAATCACTGCAGGAATTCAATTCGTCAAAGGTTTATTTGTTTCTAAAACAGCTGCTTCTAAAGTCGCGACAGATTTAGGTAGAAGACAATTTGCGGCGAAGTTGGCACTCGGTTTTGCTGCACTTCCGCTGGGAACCATGGCTTATGGATTGATAAAAACGGCTTATGATTTCAAAATTCACCGACCAAAAATCAAATTTTCGAACTTACCAAAAGCTTTCCACGGATTGAAAATTGTTCAAATTTCAGACATTCACACTGGAAGTTTGCAAGGAAATCATCAACTCCAAAAGGCATTTGATTTGATCAAAGCTGAAAAACCAGACGTAATATTTTTTACAGGCGATATCGTCAACAATCGCACTGATGAAGCTTTTCCTTACATTCCGATTTTGTCACAATTGTCTGCGCCGCTTGGCGTTTACAGCATTTTGGGAAACCACGACTATGGCGATTACGAGCAATGGGAAAACGCAGAAGCGAAAGCGCACAACATGAATCAAATGCATGATTTGCACCAAAAATTGGGTTGGAAATTACTGTTGAATGAACATGTTGAACTCGAAAAAGACGGAGAAAAAATCGGAGTACTAGGAATCGAAAATTGGGGCGCAAACTTGAATTTCAAGAAATACGGAAAATTTACTGAAGCCAAAAAAGGATCAGAACACTTGCCTTTCAAGATTTTACTTTCACACGATCCAAGTCACTATAACGCTGAAATCAAGGATCAACATACCGACATCGATTTGACACTTTCCGGCCACACACACGGATTTCAATTCGGCATAGAAATTCCAGGTTTCAAATGGAGTCCGTCTCAATACATTTATCCTCAATGGGCAGGATTATACCCAAACGGAAACCAACATTTGTACGTCAACCGCGGCTTGGGCTGCTTGGGATACATGGGTAGAGTAGGGATTCGCCCGGAGATTACGGTGATTGAGTTACAATCTACATTGGTTTAACGTTTTAGGAGCTATTTTCTTCCATTTGTTGTATTCCCAATTGAAAAAAATCGGGAGATTTCCACTGCTGTCAGGGCTAAAAAAACCTTCCCCGTCCTAAAACAGAGAAGGCATTCTATATATCGACGTTCCGTTCTATCTGAATCAATCAGGAAGAGGGAACGAAAAAAGAGCCGCTGAAAGCGACTCTTTATAAGTGATGTAAAAATAATAATTCTAATCGAAACTTTAGTAAAAAAGACTCGCTTCGCTGCACGATTTTAAGATTTTAGGACCCGCTTCTGCGAAGCTTTAAGACTGGATTATTTTTGTTGCTTCGCAACTTTACGATTAATCTAGTAATTTGCAAAACAAAGTCTTAAAATCTTAACATCTCAAAACTACATCATTCCACCCATTCCCCCAGGCATTCCGCCCATTGCTGGAGCGTTTTCTTCTGGTTCGTCGGCGATAACACATTCTGTTGTCAACAACATCGCAGCGATAGATGATGCATTTTCGATAGCGATACGCGTTACTTTAGTTGGATCGATAACTCCTGCAGCATACAAGTTTTCGTACACTTCTGTACGCGCATTGTAACCGAAATCATCTTTTCCTTCTTTCACTTTTTGAACAACCACAGCACCTTCACCACCAGCATTGGCAATGATTTGTCTTAATGGTTCTTCAACAGCGCGTTTCACAATCGCAATTCCTGTATCTTCGTCTTCGTTCAGTCCTTTCAAATTGTCTAAAGCTGAAATACAACGAATCAAAGCAACACCTCCACCAGGAACGATTCCTTCTTCAACCGCAGCTCTTGTTGCGGCTAATGCATCGTCAACTCGGTCTTTTTTCTCTTTCATTTCCATTTCAGTTGGCGCTCCAATGTACAAAACTGCAACTCCACCAGCCAATTTAGCCAATCTTTCTTGCAATTTCTCTTTGTCGTAATCTGAAGTAGAAGCTTCAATTTGTGCTTTAATTTGTCCAACACGCGCTTGAATTGCATCTTTTTGTCCAGCACCATTGATAATTGTTGTATTGTCTTTGTCGATTTCGATTTTTTCTGCTGTACCCAACATGTCCATCGTCACACCTTCCAACGTGTAACCTCTTTCTTCAGAAATTACATGTCCTCCAGTTAAGATGGCGATGTCTTCCAACATGGCTTTGCGACGGTCACCAAATCCTGGCGCTTTTACTGCAGCCACTTTCAATGAACCACGGATTCTGTTCACTACCAAAGTTCCCAAAGCTTCGCCATCCAAATCTTCCGCGATGATTAACAACGCTCTTCCGGCTTGAACAACTGGTTCCAAAATTGGAAGCAATTCTTTCATGTTGGAGATTTTTTTGTCGTAGATCAAAATCAATGGATTTTCCATTTCAGTGATCATTTTTTCTGCATTGGTAACAAAATATGGAGACAAATATCCTCTGTCAAATTGCATTCCTTCTACAGTTTTTACTTCTGTTTCAGTTCCTTTTGCTTCTTCAACTGTGATTACTCCGTCGTTTCCAACCACTTTCATCGCTTCAGCAATCAACGCACCGATTGTCTCGTCATTGTTTGCAGAAATGGAAGCAATTTGTTTGATTTTATCGTTGTCAGAACCAACTTCTTTCGAGATTTTTTTCAAATTCTCGACGATTGCTGTAACCGCTTTGTCGATTCCTCTTTTCAAATCCATTGGATTAGCGCCCGAAGCAACGTTTTTCATTCCTGCAGAAACGATTGCTTGAGCCAAAACAGTCGCAGTTGTTGTTCCGTCACCAGCAATATCAGCGGTTTTAGAAGCAACTTCTTTCACCATTTGAGCACCCATATTTTCAACAGGATCTTTCAATTCTATTTCTTTGGCAACTGTTACACCATCTTTAGTGATATGTGGCGCACCGAATTTTTTGCCAATAACTACATTTCTTCCTTTAGGTCCAAGTGTAACTTTAACTGCATTTGCCAAAGCGTCCACACCTTTTTTAAGCTTTTCACGTGCTTCAACGTCGAAATAAATTTCCTTTGCCATGATTTAAATTTTTAAATGTGTTGTCTTTAGATTATTCCGTAGATGTCTGCTTCCTTCATGATCAAGAAAGTTTTTCCATCTAACTTGATTTCTGTACCAGAATATTGTCCATAAATGACATTATCCCCAACTTTTACAGTCATTGGTTCATCTTTTTTACCATTTCCAACAGCGATGACAACCCCTCTTAATGGTTTCTCTTTCGCCGTGTCCGGAATGATGATCCCACTTGCTGTTTTTTGTTCTGCTGGCGCTGCTTCAATTAGAACGCGATCCGCCAATGGTTTAAATGATGTTGACATGTATATATAAAATTTATATGTTCGCTCTATTTTGACCAATTTTGTGCCACGCTAATAATTGCGACATTTTTACATTTTAAAGGAAATTTTCGCGCAAAAAAAAATGCCAGTACTGACATACTGACATTTCGAATATTTTTTGAAAACGCTTTTTATTGCGCTGGATTGTTTTGTCCTTGCTCTGTAACTGGAGTTTCTTTTACAACTTGTTTTTTCGGAGTTGATTGAATTGTCAATACAATACTCAAAACCATAATCACACCTGCCAAAGTCCAAGTTGATTTGTCAATGAAATCATTCGTTTTTTGAACACCACCTAATTGAGAAGCAGCACCAAAATCTGATGATAAACCTCCACCTTTTGGATTTTGAATAAATACAACAACAATCAGTAAAATACTGGCTAAAATGATGATGATTGATAATAAAGCTCCCATTTGTATTATTTTAATTTTTCTTTTAATTCTTCAATTCGATTTGCAAAGAAAATCTTTTTTTCTGGATTTGTCAACATTAATTGTTCATAAGCGACAATTGCTTTTGGAAAATTCCCCTGAATTGCGAAAATATTGGCCAAAGTTTCTGTGTAAATCAGACTATCTGGATTGATACTTTCCTTGGCTTTTTTGGACGGAGAATAAAATTCTTTTTGCGGTCTAGAAATACTCGGTTCTTTCTCGATGAATTTATTTATGATTTTATCTATTTGTTTTTCAATAACTTCTATTTCTTCCTCAATGATTTCTTTCTCTTTTGGAACTGAAGTATTCATTGGTTGTTCACCCATTTTTAACCATGAAGTAAAACTTCTTTTGGCGGTAAAATCTGGTTTTTCAGTTGTTGAAATCTCTGGTTCAATTTGTTCAGAAATTTTTTCTTCAATTTCATTTTTTTTCTGCTCTGGAACCGAATTTTCTAAATTTTCGTTGTAAACCGTCGCCACAACTTGTGAAATAATTTCCAAATTCAGTTCGTCATCTTGCGCATTTTGATCTGAATTGAGATTTATTTCGTCAGCAGGAATTTCTTTTTCAGAAACGGTAATTATCGGTTCAGTTTCCGATTCGGTAACAAGTTCAATTGCTTCAATAGTTGGTTCAATTTCGATTTTTTCAACAAGTTCATCAATTGTTTCAAGTTCACTTGCTAAAAGAACAACTTCTTCAACTTCAATTGCCGATTCTGGAATTGCTTCAACAACAATTTTTTCTTCTATTTCAGGTTCAATTACCTCTTGTTTGACTTCAGTTTCATGAACTTTTTCGAGGATAATTTCATCTGATTCTGGAATATTTTCTATCGCGCTAACTGATTGTCCATGAATCAAATCATACAATTTCATTCTGTCTGAAATGCGGTAAGCGTGCTTTTGCAATGCATCTTCAAATCCAATATCGTTGTGATTTGAAAGCGCTTTTAAATATAAAATCGAGAAAATTTGAGAATAAGGATATTTCTCAGTCAATTCCTTTAAAGCTGAAATTTCTTGTCCTAAACACGAAGCTGGATCTGCTATTCTTGTGGATATTTGATCTAAATTCATGCTTACCAGTTTGAAAGAATTTTATTGATGACGTCTTGCACGATTTGTTTATTGATTTCTTCCAACAACTGACTTTCAACGGTTGTTAGATCTAAGTTGGAATCGTAATCTGCAAAACGGGTGCTTGTTAAAGTCATTTTGTTTTCAGTCAATGTCTCGTTTTCTAGCGGTGGAACATTGATGAAAATCGTGTAATTGGTCGAAATGGTCAATCGATTTCTTGCCGCAACATCGCCTGCTTGCAATGCGATTGGCGTAATAGAATAATTTGTAATTGTTCCTTCTATATTCACTTGAGAAGAATCAATATTATTACTCAATTTTAACCTTGTATTGTTTTGAATTCCGTCTTTGATGGCTTCAGTCAATTGAGCTGGATAACTTAAATTGGCATTGGGCGCATTGTTTTCCAATGTTTTGACAGTGAAATTCTGCCAACGTGGATCCATAGAACCAGAATCTTTGAAAGAAACGCTTGTCGGCCAGCAAGATGCCAGTGAAACTAATATCAATATGGAAAGCAATACTTTCATTTATCCTGGTAAATTATATTCTTTAATTTTTCGATACAAAGTTCGCTCCGAAATTCCCAATTCGTCAGCAGCGTATTTCCGTTTTCCACGGTGTTTGTCCAATGCTTTTTGAATCAATTCTTTTTCACGATCTTCCAAAGATAAGGATTCTTCAACTTCCACATGTTCTTGGAAATCATTTGCAAAAGGTTCTTCTTTGGCTCTGAAATCGGAATTATTGTTCACAATTGAAGGCAATAATGTTGCATGATCATTGACAGGAATAATGTCGTTGTACATGCGATTTATCATAGCTGATTGATCTGAATTCAATTGAAATTCAGGACCTTGATTGATTAACTCAGTGACCAGTTTTTTTAAATCATTCAAATCGCTTTTCATGTCAAACAAAAATTTGTACATCAATTCGCGTTCCGAAAAATTCTCTTGTTCACTTTTGTTGATCACACTTGGAAATTGATCTTCTGCTTTCGGCAAATAGCTTTGCAAAGTAATTCCATCAATTTCTCGTTTGTTTTCAATGACAGATATTTGTTCAACCAAATTCTTTAATTGTCGAATGTTTCCAGGCCAATTGTAATTTTCCAAGACATGCACCGCATCTTCAGTCAATTTAATGGGAGGCATTCTATATTTATCCGCAAAATCGCTAGCAAATTTCCTGAAAATCAAATTGATATCTTCTTTTCTTTGGCGCAAAGGTGGCAAACTGATTGGCACAGTGCTCAAACGGTACAATAAATCTTCTCTGAATTTCCCGCTTTGAATGGCGCGACTCATGTTTTCATTCGTTGCGGCAACAACACGTACGTTTGTTTTGATCACTTTCGATGAACCGACGCGAATAAATTCACCTGTTTCTAGTACACGCAATAATCGCACTTGCGTTTGCATCGGCAATTCTGCTACTTCATCCAAAAAGATTGTTCCGCCATCAGCCACTTGAAAATAACCTTCACGACTTCCGCTTGCGCCGGTAAACGAACCTTTTTCGTGACCAAATAATTCTGAATCAATCGTTCCTTCTGGAATGGCACCACAGTTTACAGCAATGTATTCTCCATGCTTTCTAGAACTGAGTTGATGAATCACTTGTGGAATAATCTCTTTTCCCGTTCCACTTTCGCCAGTTACCAAAACCGAAATATCTGTAGGTGCAACTTGTGCAGCAACTTCCAAAGCGCGGTTCAGTAAAGGTGCGTTTCCTATGATTGAAAATCGTTGTTTTATTTGTTGAATATCCATTTTATTGTCTGTTCGTTTTGAAAAATCAAATTGTTTAAACGATTTCTCCTATCAAAGTGGCTGAAGTGCAATTGAGAATTTTAACCATCACATAATCTCCAGGTTTGGCGTTTCCTTTTGGGAAAACTACTTTGGAGTTATAAGGATTTCTACCTGCCATTTCAAGTTCAGATTTTTTTGAAATTCCTTCCACCAAAACTTCTTGAATTTGACCCAATTGCTTTTGGTTTGACAACAATGAATTGTGTCGTTGTATATCGATAATTTCTGTTAAACGTCTGCTTTTTGTCGCTTCAGGAACATCATCTTCATATTTGCGTTCAGCCAATGTTTTCGGTCTTTCTGAATACGTGTACATGTACGCAAAATCAAATTTGACTTCTTCCATCAAACTTTTTGTTTCGTTGTGTTGCTCTTCAGTTTCACCACAAAATCCAGCGATGATATCCGTTGAAATTGTCGCATCTGGAATAAATTTCTTAATCGTAGCAATTCTTTCCAAGTACCATTCTCTGGTATATCCACGATTCATTTTATGTAAAACTTCTGTGCTTCCAGACTGAACCGGAAGATGGATGTAAGGACAAATATTTTTGTATTTCGCCATCACTTCTAAGAAATCATCTGTCAAATCTTTTGGATGCGACGTTGAAAATCGCACTCTCAATAATGGATTTACTTCTGCAACCATCGCCATCAATTGCGCAAAATTGGTAGTTGGTAGATTTTCTTCTTTGATTTCCCCTTTGCTCGTCATATTGAAACGGTAGCTATCTACATTTTGTCCCAATAAAGTAACTTCACGATAACCAGCATCGAAGAGATTTTTACATTCTTCAATAATTGTCTGTGGGTCACGAGATCTTTCTCGTCCTCTCGTAAAAGGAACAACGCAGAAAGAACACATATTGTCGCATCCTCTAGTAATACTTACAAATGCAGAAACGCCACCTTTGTCTAGTCTTACCGGAGAAATATCAGCGTAAGTTTCTTCGCGAGAAAGCAAAACATTTACTGCCTTTTGTCCTGTCCCAACTTCTTCAATCAAATTCGGTAAATCTCTGTAAGAATCAGGTCCAGCAACGATGTCAACTAATTTTTCTTCGTCAAGTAAATTTTGTTTCAATCTTTCGGCCATACAGCCAAGTATTCCTACAACTAATTCAGGTTGAGATTTTTTTTGTTTCTTAAAATCATGTAATCTTTTGCGAACACGAACTTCCGCGTTTTCTCTAATCGAGCAAGTGTTCAATAAAATAACATCGGCATCTTCGCTATTGGTAGTTGTTTGAAATCCATCTTTAGCCAAAATCGACGCAACGACTTCGCTGTCAGCAAAATTCATTGCACAACCATAGCTTTCAATGTATAACTTTTTTCCAGAATTATTTGTATTTTCTCCCAAGGTCAAAGCTTCTCCTTGTCTTGATTCATCGATGACTTTGTTTTTTTCTAAATCAGTATTGCTCATTTGTGTTACAAGATATTGAAATACAAAAATAAGTAAATAAACTGAAGTGTGTCAAAATGTCAGGTGTAAATTTGAAGGATGATTAGAGAATTAAATTAGATTGATGAATGTGAATTAGATTGTTATGTGTTCTGTTTAAAATAACGATTTGTGTTCAATTCGAAATATTGCAATATTTGGTTTACAAGGAGTTTTGTGCGTTGTTTCGAAATATCGCGATATTTCGAATAAGTTGAAAATTTAGCCCGGTTTAACCTTGATTCTGCTGCGCTGTCATGGATTTTTGAGAATTTACTTTTCAATCAATTTGGGCTGTTCGAATTATTGCAATATTTGAATTTTTCTCATTTTGCTTAACCATTCGAAATATTGCAATATTTGGTTTTGTTGGGTTGTTTTGAATCATTTGAAATATCGCGATATTTCGAATTTTATAAAATGTAGTGAATTAATTGCCTACTTTGCTGCATAACTTTAGCTCTTCTCAATAGTCAATCTTTCAATCTTAAATTCAGTCCCAATCTTTTTAAAATGAATGGTAACGCGATAATTTTCAGTTTTCGAAGTATAAACGCCGATGGCAAATGTCCCATCCGCAGATTCTTTTCCTTTGAAATTGAATTTGAACGAAGTAGCAGGTTTTTTGGAGAAAAAATCTTTTAAAACCAAAGTCGCCTGTGATTGACTGTAAGCAGCTTCTTTGTCGAAGATAGAAATAAGCATTTTCTCTTTGCCCATGGCTACAATTGAAGAAGCATTTCCAGAAGCAAAGGCATTTTCTAAATCACTGTAAGGAACATCAGCAGGATGACCAACATTGATTAAAAATGAAATTAAAAAAGAGTAAATAAATGCCATTTCGTTGAATTTTTGTGAAAAATTGCAAAAACAATGCCGAAAAAAGAAAAGCGAATTATTCACTTGTTTAGCAGTAACTCACATTCAAATTTCCCCGCTAATTTAACAATTTTTTAGAAGATTAATGCGATTGAAATATTTGTCCAAAAATCTAATTGTCCAATTATCTAAAAATCCAACAATCCAACAATCGAATAATCCAACTCACGGTGTTGTCAACGAAACAGGAATAATCCTTCCGTGCATCCATTGGTGAGCATTCAAAGAAAAATCAGAAATGTAACTCGCCATTTGATGCGCTGAAACTGGTGCTTGAAATCCGGGAAAAGCTTCTTCCAACATTTCAGTTTGCGCTGAACCTAAACACAAACAATTGACTTTGATTTTTGTGTCCTTATATTCTTCAGCCAACAATTCTGTAAAACTGGCAACTGCTGCTTTGGAAGTTGAATACGCGGCTAATCCTGCAAACTTAACTGTTCCTTGAAAACCTCCCATGGAACTAATGTTCACAATATGTCCTCCAGTTTCAATCATTTTTGGAACTGCAGCTTGAACCGTTTCCATCACGCCAATCACGTTAACTTGGTAACTTTCTTCTAAATCACCTTTAGTCAATTCTAGAAAAGGTCTATTCACCAATTTGCCAGCGTTGTTAATCAAAACATCAATTTTTGAGATGTTTTGGAAAATCTTTTCTGCATCAAATCGAACGGTGTCGGTATTCAAATCAAAAGCATGAATTTGAACATTGTCCAGTTGGTTAAATTCTTCTAAGTTCTTTGTCTTTCTGGCTAGCGCAAGAATTACATTGTTTTCATCTTTGGATAAAATTTTAACCAATTCTTTTCCTATTCCTCGGCTTGCACCAACAACAACAATCGTTTTACGCATCATAACTAATGGTTACTTCTTCACTCGCTGGATGCGCTTGACAAGTCAAAATATATCCTTCTGCCACTTCTTGGTCCGTCAATGAATAGTTTAAATTCATATTCACTTTTCCTTGCAAAACTTTCGCTTTACAAGTACAGCAAACTCCACCTCGGCAAGAATAGGGTGCATCGTAAACTTCTTTGTTGATGGCGTCTAAAATTGTTTTACCAGATGAATTTAGTTTTATTTCAAATTCCTCTTCATCCAATAAAACCTTGATTCGGCTTTCTCCTTCAAAATCAATATTTTCAACTGCTGATTCTTCAATCAGTAAAACTGGAGTTGTATACAATTCGTAATGAATTTTTGATTTTGGAACTCCAAACAAAGTCAAAGTTTCCATGGCAGATTTAATCATGGTCTCAGGTCCACATAAATAGAATCCATCGGCTTTCAAAATCGATAAATCTTCTTTCACAACTGCACTGATTGCTTCTTTGTCTAATCTTCCTTCTTTGCAGTTTTCACTTTTTTCACAGGACAAATAATGAGTAACATCTACGTTATTCAGTAAATCAAATTCTGATTTAAACATGATAGAATTCAACGAACGATTTCCATAAAATAGATTTAATCTTCCACCAGTTTGTGCTAATTTTTTAGCCATTGAAATGATTGGCGTAATTCCACTTCCCGCAGCAAAAGCAACAATATTTTTTGAATTTTCATCCAGTTTAAAGTTTCCCAGTGGTGCAGCAACTTTTACAGTATTTCCTACTTTTAAAGTGTCGTTTGCCCAATTTGAAAATTTTCCATTGTTGATTCTCTTAATTGCTACAGCTAAATCTTCTCCAATTCCACTGCAAATAGAGTAGGAACGACGTTCTTCAGTACCATCAATTACACTACTCAGATTCAAATATTGTCCTGGAACAAAGTTGAAAGTCGATTTTAAATCATTAGGAACATGAAAACTTACTTGAACACTTTCAGGTGTAAGCTTTTCAATTCCTTTTACTTCTAAATCAAAAAATCCTTTTGGACTTGATTCTATAGATGTACTATTTTCCTCTTTCTTCTTTCTACTAAAAAATCCCATAATTTGTATTAATCGTCAAACGAAATCACCAATTTTTCACTGGTAGGATGTGATTGACATGTTAAAATGTATCCTGCCTCAACTTCATCTTTTTCAAGTGCATAATTGATATCCATTCGGGCAGAACCTTCAATAATTTTTGCTTTACATGTACAGCAAACTCCACCTTTACAAGCAAATGGTAAATCTGCACCAGCTTTGTATGCTGCATCCAAAATGGTTTCACCGCTTGAAGTTAAATTAAGTTCAAACAAATCTCCGTCAAGGATTATTGTAACGTTTGATTCAACAGATTGTTCTTTTGGTAAGCTCAAATCATCTGAAGTTTTTGCTTCATTGGTTCCAAAAAGTTCGAAGTGAATATTTGATTCGTCCAATCCCTGAGCCGAAAAAGTATCCTTTACAGCATGAATCATCGCCTCAGGACCACAAACAAAAACACTATCTACTTTTGTTCCATTTAAAAAAGCGCTGTTCAATTTTTCACACTTTTCTTTGTCTATTCTTCCTTTTTGAATTTGATTTCCTAAACTTTCTCTTGAAAGAACATGTACAACTCTAAAAGTATTTAAATAGCTGTTTTTCAATGCTTCAATTTCTTCTCTAAAAATGATACTTGCAAAACCTTTGTTTCCATAAAACAATGTGACACTGCTATTTGGCTCGTTTTTCAAAATTGATTTTGCTAGCGAAAAAATGGGAGTAACTCCACTTCCTGCCGCAAACAACACATAATTTTTACTGTTTTTTGAATCAATTTCTGTTGTAAAATTACCCATTGGAGTCATCACATCTAATGAATCACCAACTTTTAAATTTTGATTTGCATAAGTTGAGAATTTTCCTTTTTCAACTTGTTTAATTGCAACTCTCCATTCATTTTCATCAGGAGACGAGCACAAAGAATAAGATCTTCTCAAGTCTTCTCCATTGATGTCAGCGCGAAGTGTCAAATATTGTCCAGGCTTGTATTGATATGAATCAATTAAATCCGTTGGAATTTCAAAAGCAATGGAAACAGTATCTTCCGTTTCTCTTCTGATGTCAGAAATTTTAAGCGTGTGAAATGTTGGTTTCATTCAATTCGATTAATAAGTCTGCAAATTTAACAAAAACTTTCAATGCGAAAAGATGACATTGCTCACCAAATAATGGCAATGTGTTCAAAAAAAATCAAGGTATTTATTTGAATGAAAAGTTCAATAGAATTATTTTTTTAGCCCGATTCCAACAGAAGTCATTGATAACGAACCAGCCATCGTGTAGTCGTTGAAAATCGAAATTTCTTCATCATTTTTAGCCAGACCTAAGATGTACATCAGAGGATAGTAATGATCTGGTGTTGGTATAGCTAATTTAGCGCTAGAACTTAAATTTTGATAATCCATCATTGCTTTGAAATCACGGTCTAAAATTTTCTTTTTCATGATTTCATTCGTTTCAATCGCCCAATCGTATCCGTAATTGGTTTCGTTCATTTTATCCCATGCGACCATGCCTAAATTGTGAATCATATTACCACTTCCAACAATCAAAACTCCTTTTGATCGTAATTTTTCTAAATATTTTGCAAGTTCAAAATGATATGCTGCAGGTTTTCCATAATCGATGCTCAATTGAATTACAGGAACATCCGCCAATGGATACATTTTGTTTAAAATTGACCACGTTCCGTGATCTAATCCCCACTCTTCATCCAATTTCAGCACATTTTCAGGAAATAATAACGTAGTTTCTTTTGCTAAATCTGGTGCGCCTGGTGCAGGATATTGCACATCGAAAAGCGATTGCGGAAATCCACCGAAATCATGAATCGTTGCAGGCTTTTCAACGTGAGTGATATAACTTCCATTAGTCAACCAATGCGCTGAAATACAAATGATCGCTTTTGGTTTTTCAACCTTGTTGGTTATTTCTTGCCAATTTTTAGTGTAAACATTGTCTTCAATTGCATTCATAGGTGACCCGTGCCCGACAAACAAAACTGGCATTTTGGGTGTGTTTACTTCTTCGTCTATTATCCATTTCAGTGAACTTAATCCCAATATTGCTGATCCTCCCATGATGGTTTGTATAAATGTTTTCCTATGCATTTGATAAAATAAATACCAAGGTAAATATTTTTTTCGAATTGAATTATTTTTTAGATAGAAATTGAAACATATTCCTTTATTTTTACTTTTGGAACAGTATTTGAATTGCCCCAGAAAATTATTAATAGAAATGTTATGAAAAAAATATTACAAGCCATTTTATTAGTTCAGTTGAGCATATTTTGTTTGTCAGCTACCGAGTTGAATTACAATTGGAAAGTTGGAGCATCTTACGCTTTCAATGCGTCTGTTGTTGACAATGTTACGACCTCTGCGATGGGTATGAACATGCAAGAGAAATTTACAACAACGACCGATTTTGTTTTATTAATAAATGCTGTCAATGCCAAAGGAACAGCAACAGGAACGTTGTATTTAACCAACTTCAAAGTCACAGATTCAAAAGGGAAAATGTTAGCAAATATCATGAATGTGTCTAAAAATTGCATCAAAAGTGATGTAACCGTTGACAAAAAAGGAAAATTCACTTTTCTCAAACGAGTTTATTTGATGACTACTGCAACTGGAAATGTTTTAGTTTATGGAAATGCAACTCAAAATAACGTTCAAGCAGGCGCTCAAGTTGGAAATACGAAAGTAGACGTTTATGCAGAATTTGATCCAAAAACGGGAGCTTTGAAGTCTGGTTACACAGTTCAAACTATTAAAACAACGAAAAAAGTGGATGTGAAAGTAACGGAAGAAACAGATGAAATTGATGTTTTCCCTTATGATTTCCTTGAATTTTTAGCTGTTCCTGAAGGGCAAGTTGCTGCTGGTGATAAAGTAAAAGCAACCGCTGGGATGTATCAAATTGATATTTTGGTAAAATCAATGGCAGCTGGAATTGCTTCGATAGACAACACAATTAGCACAGATAAAAACAAAGATATGTTTGGTGGCGGAGCCGAAGGACAAACTAGCGAAGGAAATTTCAATATGGGAATGGGTGGTTTGGAAAGCATGGAAGATGTGGAATTAACGAATGAAGATCAAATGGCTTTAGGTTCTGCAAAAGCGATGTCGCCAAAGATGTCAGGAAAAATCACTACATCATTTGATTACACAAATGGCATGTTTCAAAACGTAAAAGGAAATCTGAATACTGAAGTTGATATGATGGGTGTGAAAATGACTGTCAATTCTGTTTTAGAAATGAAGAAAAAATAATATTTCAAGTATTTGATAATGATATAGCTGTTTCCTTTTGGGGGCAGCTTTTTTTATTTGATATTTCCAGTTTCTATTGAAATTTATCAGGGGAATTTTGTTAGGATTGGTTCCAAATTGTGGTTTTTTGTTGTTTTTATTTTTTTTTATTGTAAATTCATGTCAAAATTTAATTAATAATTTCTTTTATGAAGCATTTATTTACTTTAATCACAGTTGTTTGTGTTGTGTTTTTGGGAAACATTTCCTTTGGACAAATATGCACACCAAATACGACTTATACTGCAACAGGAATATATCCTGACACAATGCCAGAAGCAACTGTTTCTCAGTCTTACAACGAAAATATCACTTTTGTATTACCGACTGATACAAGTGGTTTTGACTTTTTAAATTTCGAAATTATCTCAATTTCTTTGCCTGTTGGTTTGAATTGGGTTTGTAATAACGATGCCAATGGCTGCAATTATAATCCGCAAGACAATATTTATGGTTGCGTCAATGTTTCAGGAACCCCTTTGCTTGCTGGGGATTATAACATCACCGTTTCTGTTTTGGCAACACTGGAAATTGTGGGAGATGTGCCCACAACATTTGAAGTGTTTATGCGAGTTAATCCCGCTCAAACAAACACCACGAATGATGGTTTTTCAATGTCTGGTTTTTCAGGTTGTACCCCTGTAACGGTTGAGTTTACAAATAATAATCCTGGACTACTCCAATACGCTTGGAATTTTGGAAATGGAAACCAGTCCGCTGCAGAAAATCCTGCGCCACAAGTATACACAACTCCGGGTGACTATGTGGTTAATTACCAAGCTTGGGATAATTTAACTACGGTCAATGTATATACCTTGACTGGCGTTACAGTAAATGATATGAGTGGTTATGGTGAAGGTTTCCCTTCATTTGAAAGTGCAGATACCTATTATAAAATTTTTGAAGATGGTGTCCTTTTTGGGCAATCATCAATTATTGGTGATACTGATCCCCCAGTTTCATGGACTACAAGTAATTTATTAGACCCTACTAAAACTTACACAATTGAAATTTGGGATTCCGATGCAGGAGAATTGGGTTTTGGTGCAGATGACTACATGGGAATTCATACCATGAACATCGGAGGCTGCAATGGTTGTGCAGCTGGTTCAGCAAACATTGACTATTCAATTACTTTGCAAACAATTTTGCCTGTACCTTCAGTTGTTTCCGTGGACACAATTCGTGTGTATGCTTATCCTGGTGTACCAAATATTTATTTCGATTCCATTAACCATACATTACATACAGATTCGATAAACAACGACCTTCAATGGTATTTTGAAGGAAGTCCTATCGCTGGAGCAACAGATGCTTCATTGGTAATTGATAATTCAGGTGATTATTCGCTTGTTGCTATTAGTGGTGGTGGTTGCGTTGCATTTTCTGATACTTTATTGGCAGTATACTGTAATCAAGTTGCGCCAGTAATCACTCAAAGTGGAACAGAATTGTCAGTGAACAATATTAATGGTGATTTGGTTCAATGGTATTTGAACGGAAATGCCATTCCAAACGCAGTATCAAATACGCTCCCAATCACAAACGGAGGAAATTATACAGTTATTTTAACCAGTGAATTGGGTTGTGCGTACGAATCTGTTGTCTATAATTCCACGTTAGGAGTTAACATGATTGAAAAGAAACCATTTGCGATTTTCCCAAATCCATCTGAGGGAATTGTTTACATGAAGGTTAATGTTCTTGACAATGCGTTCAATGTTTGCGTACGTGACATGTCTGGAAGGATTGTCAAAACAATTAATTCCAAAGACGAACTTGTAGGAGGAATTAATTTAATAGAGTATGGTAAAGGAGTTTATTTATTAGAAGTAAATTTTTCTAATCATCAATACGTTGAAAGAATTGTTATCAAATAAAAAAATAGATTTGTAATTCAATCGAAGCCGTCCAAATTTGGGCGGCTTTTTTTTTAAGTGACTTGTGATTTTTTTTTCATTTTCCATTTTAATTCCGCAAACAATGAATCTTCTTTTTTGTAAAAAAAAGGCTCTATTAACAAGTAGTAATGGATAATAAAAAAAAATGGATTTGTTTTTTGAATAGAATTACGCTTATTTTGCACAGCTTTTAAAGCAAATCATTTAAAATAAATCAGCTCATGGCCAAAAATTTAGTAATAGTCGAGTCACCTGCAAAGGCAAAAACCATTGAAGGATACCTCGGGAAAGATTTTGTTGTAAAATCAAGTTATGGGCATGTTAGAGATTTAGCAAAGAAAGGAATAGCGATAGAGATAGAGAATGATTTCAAACCTAATTATGAAGTCTCTCCCGACAAAAAAGCAATTGTTTCGGAATTGAAAAAGTTAACCAAAGAAGCAGATGTTGTTTGGCTAGCAACGGATGAGGACCGCGAGGGAGAAGCAATTTCTTGGCACTTGTACGAGACACTAGACTTAAAAAAGAAAGTAACCAAAAGAATTACTTTTAACGAAATCACCAAATCTGCAATTTTAAAAGCAATCGATAAACCAAGAAATATCAATCAAGAGCTAGTCAATGCACAGCAAGCAAGACGTGTTCTAGATAGATTAGTTGGATTTGAACTTTCTCCAGTATTATGGAAAAAAGTTAGACCTAGTTTATCTGCTGGTCGTGTTCAATCAGTTGCTGTAAGATTAATAGTAGAAAGAGAAAAAGAAATCATGGGTTTTCACTCAGAGTCTTTTTATAAAATTCAAGGTATCTTCCTTAAAGGAAAAGAAAAAATAAAAGCTGAAGTTAGCCGTAACATGGGCACTGATACTGAAGTGAAAGAATTTTTAGCTTTGTGCAAGGAAACTAATTTTGAGGTGTTAGATGTTCAAATGAAACCGGCAACCAAAACGCCTGCTGTTCCATTTACCACTTCAACTTTGCAACAAGAAGCAAGTTTGAAATTAGGCTTTTCAGTTTCAAGAACAATGTCAGTTGCACAGCGTTTGTATGAAGCTGGAAAAATCACTTATATGAGAACAGATTCTGTGAATTTGTCTCAAACAGCTATCGATGGTGCTGAAGCAGAAATCAAAAGGGCTTATGGTGCAAATTATTCAAAGCCGACAAAATACCAAACTAAAAACGCCAATGCACAAGAAGCTCACGAAGCAATTAGACCAACGGATTTTAGTGCACATTCAATTTCAGGAGAATCTGATGAGGTAAGATTATACGATTTAATTTGGAAACGTTCAATAGCTTCACAAATGAGCCATGCTCAGCTTGAGCGAACTACCATTAAAATTGGAGCTTCCAAATTACCAGAAGTTTTTACTGCAAAAGGAGAAGTAATCAAATTTGATGGTTTCTTAAAAGTTTATTTAGAATCATCTGCTGATGAAGAAGAAGACGATGAAAAAGAAGACACTGAAGGATTGCTTCCGGCAGTTGTTGTTGGAGAGAATTTGAATAGAGAGGTCATCAAAGCAACCGAACGATTTACAAGAGCTGCACCTAGATATGTTGAAGCGTCTTTGGTTAAAAAATTAGAAGAGTTAGGAATTGGTCGTCCGTCAACTTATGCGCCAACTATTTCGACCATCCAAAAAAGAGGATATGTTGAGAAAAAAGAACGTGAAGGTGAAGAAAGAGCGTTTGCTTATTTTGAATTGAAGGATCAATCAATTATTGAATCGAAGAAAACTGAGATTACAGGTAAAGAAAAGAACAAACTTTCTCCAACTGATATAGGAATTGTTGTAACTGATTTTTTGGTTGAACATTTCGACAGAATCATGGATTACCATTTCACGGCAAAAGTGGAAGCGCAATTCGATGAGATTGCAAAAGGAATGATAGAGTGGACCAAAATGATTCACGATTTTTACAGCCCTTTTCATTTAAATGTGGAAGATACGTTAGAGAACTCTGAAAGAGCGACTGGCGAGCGAGAATTAGGATTTCATCCAGCTTCAGGAAAGAAAATCATTGTGCGTATCGGGAGATTTGGACCGATGGTTCAAGTGGGAGATGAAAAAGAAGATGGCGAGAAGCCACAATTTGCTTCTTTGAGAGGAGAGCAATCTATTAATTCGATTACCCTTGAAGATGCCTTAGAATTATTCAAATTACCAAGAACATTAGGGGAGTTTGAAGATTTAACAGTGAAAGCAAATATTGGAAGATTTGGACCGTATTTACAACATGGAAAAGCATTTATTTCTTTGAAGAAAGAAGATGATCCAATGACAATCGATTTAGCAAGAGCAGCGGAATTAATCTTAATCAAGAGAGAAGACGATGCTAATAAAATAATTAAAATCTTTCCAGAAAGAGAAGATTTGCAATTGTTAAATGGACGTTGGGGCGCCTATTTGAAAATAGGAAAAGACAATTATAAATTGCCGAAAGACATTGTTGTGGAAGATTTGACTTTAGAGCAATGTTTGGAAATTGCAGAAAATCAACCTTCACCAAAACGCAAACCAGGAAGTAAAGCACCAGCAAAATCAGCAGCAGTTGCAAAAGCAAAACCAGCCGCTAAAACGAAGGTTGTTGCCAAAAAGAAACCTGTTGCAAAGAAAAAGCCTGCTGCTAAAAAGTAAGTAGTTGGATATTTAATTGATATTAATTAGACCATTTTAAAAGATGAAAGATATTTCAATTTATTTTCAGCCTGTCGAAGCTTTGGAAGCAAAAAGCGAATCATTGGGTAGTGTTATTCAAATTCATACAGATGGAAATTTTCCTAACCTGAAAAAAAATGGGATTGCTATTTTTTATTGTCCTGAATTCAGAAATGGTGAAGAACAGCTTCACCAAAAAAGAGATGATCGATTTAGGAATGATTTGTGGGATTTATTTCCAGGACTTTCGTGGGCTTTTGAAATTTATGATTTAGGTACGATTCTTCCAGGAGAGAATATCAATGATACTTATTTCGCCATTTCTGCAGTTGTTGCTGAATTGGTTAAAGCACAGATTATACCTTTAATGATTGGTGGAACACAAGATTTAACATTTCCATTATATCAAGCATACCAGCAATTAGAGCAAACGGTTAATTTGGTTGCTGTTGATTCTAAGTTTGATTTAGGCTCCCCAGAAGAACAAATAAGTAAAGACGGATACTTGAGTCAAATCTTGATGCATAGACCTTGCTATTTATTTAATCATAGCTCAATAGGAATTCAATTGCCATTTGTAAGGCAAACTGAAGTTGACTTATTTGAGAAATTGTATTTTGATGCATGCAGATTAGGCGAATATAATGCCAACTATAAGGTTGCTGAGCCTTTGATACGAAATGCCGACATCATGAGTTTGGATTTACAATCAATAAGAAGCTCCGATTTTAAAGGAGATTTTTATAACTCTCCAAATGGTTTTTATGCTGATCAAATTTGTCAAATTGTCCGATATGCAGGAATCAGCGATAAATTGACCAGCTTTGGTATCTTTAATTTGTTGCCAGGAAATATTACTGAAAGTTCAAACCAATTGGTTGCTCAGATCATTTGGTATTTTTTAGATGGAATCTCTCAAAGAAAGGGAGATTTTCCAATCGGAAGCAAAAAAGATTATTTAAAATTTATTGTTCACATGGAATCTTATGAAAACGATTTAGTTTTTTATAAAAGCAATAAATCAGATCGTTGGTGGATGGAAGTTCCTTATCCCTTAAAATCTGGAGTGAGATTTGAAAGGCATCACATGGTGCCATGTAACCACGAAGATTATCAGTTGGCTATGCAAAATGAAATGCCCGATTTATGGTGGAAAACTTTCCAGAAATTGAGTTAATTTTTTATGTTAGACGTAACAATTAGTTTGTTTTAACGTTTGAAGACGTTGAGAATAACTAAGAGGTTGCAAAAGACAAATTAATTGTTTATTTTCGTACTTAATCAACAACATCTTGTGGAAAACCAATAAGTTTTTCACAAAAAAATTAAAATGTAAAGAAAATTAATTATTTTAGTGCCCAATTGGGAGCCTATTCGAAGGTTTTCGAGGTATTAATTACATGCAAACTAACGCTGTTTATGAAGAAAAGACTACTTGCATTATCCGCT
>JBIKJE010000082.1:0-13294 GCA_044361165.1 Crocinitomicaceae bacterium
TAATCGACTGTGAAATTGTTTTAGTGAAATTCTCAAATAAATGCGTAAACTGCTCAAAGTTTTCAGGTAATGGAACGATTGAACCATTTTCTATTTTTCCAATTGAAATCTTAGTTGTGAAAACTCCATCTCGATAAAAAATAAAATCAATATAATCTGTGAAAATTAAATTGGAAAGTCCTGTTTTATATCTATCGAACTGTTCTTGATTTCCTGTTTTCTTCTTTCCCTCGAGGTCTTTATCGCCTATGTCCTTTGCTTCAATATGCCCAACAGGAATTTCACCTCTTGATATAATATAATCAGGAGCACCACAAGCCTGACGTTTAGGTTCGTTGGTTGCAATAATTTCTGGCACTAATGCTTCTAAAAGACTACCTAAATCGCCACGAAAAGTGTGCTCGGTTGAATTTCCCTGTTTATATCTTTGGTTGATTCTGTCGATGTATTGAGCAATAGTCATAGTATGAATGTTTGAGGATAAAGATAATTAAAGAGTACTAAAAGTTTTGGTTTAGTTGAAATTGTTGTTCAACTAATTTGACAAACGAACAAACCTTATTCGATAGATAATCAAGTGCGTTCTTATCACAGAAGGCAAATTGTTTCAAACCTTCAAGATTACCTTCCCATCTATTGTATGGTTCTTTTACTTTGCTCCACCATTGATTCTTGTAATCATGACCTTCTTTTAGGAAAGTTTTAATTTTGGTATGTGCACTCAATTTTTCTTGTTCATTCTCATTTAAACATTCAATTGAAAAAAACAATCTATCACCGTCATTATCATAAATGCCAAACTTAAATTTATCTGTCCAAGTATTTCGATTTATTATCCATTGAATGTTGATTAATTTTGATTCGCTTTTATCAAGAAATTCATATTCATCAACTTCTAAATTGAATTTATCTTTTAGTTCTTGGTTAATTTTTTCTATCAATTTTGACACAAAATTCTCCTGAATTTTCTTGTAAAGAAGGCTACTGTTAAATGCTTTCCACGTTTCAAAAGCAACTTCAAGATTTTTCTCATCTTTTAGAATTTGCGTTATTATAATTGTATTTATATCAATCATAGGTAGTTATTTAATGTGTTGTCTAAAAACTCTTTCAAAAACCATTTGTACTTTTCCGATTGGCACAAGATGACACATTTCTCAATCCATTTTTTGAATTTATCATTATATGTTATGTGTACAAACTGATTGTTAGTTTCTAATTCCTGTTTTAATTCTTTTGAAATACTTTTTTCTGAGGGAAAGTGACCATCATTTGATAAATAAACCATTGCAAAGTTTCTCTTTCCATATTTGTTTTTTAAATCTTCAGCGTAGTCTTTCAATTGGTCACTTTTGTCATCATATCTTGGTTTATTTTCAATCATGATACCAAAATCTATCCAATCTATAAGAATATCCATTCTTCTTAAATTATTTATGTGTTGGCGAGTAAGAACTTCTGTATTTATTGTAGGTGTTTTATCTCTTTTATCGATACCTAAAATTTGAAGAAACTCATTTAAGAATATTGAACCTTGTCCGTGTTCTCCTTTGGGATTTAAGATGTCAACAATTATCTCAGAAATTTTATTTTCGTTTACATTAATATATCTGAATATATTAAAATTTAAAGAGGTGTATTTTTCTAATTCTTTTTCATAATGATTATGAATATCAATCAAATTAGAAGTTTCAGAATAATAATTTTCAATGTTCTTTTCTAATTCAAGCAGGTTAGATTCCATTTTCTTTTCAAAATAAAATTTTACTTCTAAATTATTGATGTGAAATGTTGGATTTTCACTTCTCTCTATTTAGACTATTGCGAAAGTAATAAAAAATGATGTGGAAATTGGCACAAATAAAAAAAGCATAAGCCATATTTCAGAATTATGCTTTTAAAAAAAAAGATATGAATTTTTAAACAGATTTTTGGTTTGAAAGAATGGAGCTTTTTATTCTGTTTTATTTTGTTTTTGAAGTTTAAATTTTGTTATTTAGATTCTTTGTTCATTTGTTTCCATTGCGTTACAAATAGCCTTGCATTATCGTCTTTATCTGCCTGCTTATTTATGTACATTAAAAAGGTCGATTCTCTCGTGTGTCCTGTAATACCCATTAGTATAGGAGTTGCAATTTTTTTATAGTAATTGCTAGCGAATGACCTTCTGTAAGCATGTGTGGTAATTAATTCCCATTTTGGATATATGCCCTTTACCTTCCGTTTCATCTTATTATCATTATTATCAATGACTTTAATTACTCCTCCTTCTGTCAATATGTCAATTCCTGCTATTTTGCAAACTTCCTTTCCGTACTTGTTCAATTTTTGAAGTGATATTTTGTATGGCTTTTTATTCATTATTATATCAGATATACTCTCTGACATTACTGGTACTGTGACCCATTTTTTTAATTTTTTTTGCCATACATCTATTAGGAAATAGTCGTCTTCTTTCCTGCAATTTTGAATAGAAAAGTTTAATAAATCTAAACCTCGTTGTCCAAAAGTGCAAGCTATTAAAATCCATTTTTTTATATTTTCAAGGGATTCACTTGGCATAACTGTATCTGCTATTTTTTGTTGCTCTTCAAAAGATAATGTTACAATATTTCTATCCTCGTTAGACTGAGAAAAACTCTGAATATTTTTCGCTAAAGGATGGACAGCAATCTCCAATCTTTCAGCATCATTGCAAACTGCTTTTAAATTGTCAATTTGTTTGCCTGCGTAATTATCTCCAAATTTCTGAGTTGAAAGCAACCAACTCTTAAAGTCCTCGCTAAATCGCTTGTTGATTTCTGTTAATCTTATAGTCTTACCAATATATGTTTGATACTTTAGAATAATACCCAAAAAAGTTTCATATCCTTTAATTCTATTCTCTGATAATCCTAAGTCTTTTTTGCCTTTAACGGAACGTGTTTTTGCATTATCAATTATTTCTTTTATATGGCTAGTTAAAATTTCTTCATCTTTTTTTTCAATTCTGTTAAAACATTCTTTTATGTTTCTTTCAAGCCAAAATTTATCTATAAATTCTCCTTTTGAATTTGAGGAGTTTATTGAATCATGAATGTATGATTCCAATTTTTTTAAATCTGAGTTAAGATTTTTGTTTTGTGGACTATTCTGCTTTGGAAAACCTGACTTTAAATTCCAATCTTCTTGGTCGATAGAAAATCCTGATTTTACCTCAAACATATTACCTCTTCCATTTGAGAGGTAAACATATATTGTGTTTTTTTCTTTTTTTGAATTACTTTTAAGTCGAAATTTTACAGTTGCCATCTTTTGAATTATTTAAATCAAAAGTAATTTAAGTTTTACTAGTAGCAAAATATTTTCCAAACATTTTCCAAACATTTCCTCTTTTATATTCGATTTATTTCGGTTCTAAGTTTAATCAGTTTATTTCACAACATCATTTAATCATAGTATTGATAGCGGTTTGCGGGTTTTTTTTATCGAATTATGCAGAATTGAATCGAATAGGTTCAAGTCCCGCTCCGAGTACAAAAACCCTCATTTTTAATGAGGGTTTTTTTATGCCTAAAAATTCGTGGATTGCACGCTATTATTGAATTGTAGGGGTGAAAGGTATGGTTTTTTAATGCTCGGATTTGAGGGTTTAAGAAGATTTCTGCCCAACGCCTGCCCAACGAAAAAAAGCATTTTTTGTTCATGTTTTGAATACTTTCAACTTGATAAAATATACAAAATATAAGGAACAACTTAATTAATAATTATTCGATGTTATTTTTCTAAATATCTTTACAAATCTCAAACTCCATTATGTTCTATTTCCTCCAAAGTCTCAAAACAAAAAATGAAACGCTATTCTATTACGGTTTACTCTGTCTCGTTTTCGCCATCTTTTTTTTGATTTTAACCAAGATTTCAAATACACAAGTGTACAATGTCAGCGCTTGGTATAAGCCATTCAAATTTGCATTTTCGACTTTTCTTTTTGCTTGGACGATGGCGTGGTTTTGTGCTTATTTGCCGCATTTTAATATTCAATTATTCAATTGGTCAACGATTATTTTGTTGGGATTTGAGATTGTGTACATCGCCATTCAGGCTTCGAGAGGACAGTTGTCGCATTTCAATTTGAGCACGCCAATGTATTCATTTTTGTACTCGATGATGGCGATTGCGGCTACTTTGGTGACACTTTACACCGCGTATGTAGCCATGCTCTTTTTCACGAATGATTTTCCAACTTTACCGAATCACTATTTGTGGTCGATTCGTTTGGGCTTAATCATTTTCGTCATTTTTTCCTTCGAAGGTTTTGTGATGGGTTCCAAATTAACGCATACCATTGGCGGACCAGATGGTGGCAGCGGAATTCCTATCTTGAATTGGAGCACCAAATTCGGCGATCCGCGCATTGCACATTTCATTGGAATGCACGCCTTGCAAGTTTTGCCACTTCTGTCATTTTATGTTTTAAAGAATACCAAAGCAACCATCGTTTTGGCCGTTTTATATGCTTTTTTGGCCGTTTTTACCTTGGCGAAAGCCTTGAAGGGAAAACCACTTTTTAAGTCAAATGTGTCAAATAAAGAGTTGAGCGAATAGAATATTTTTTTCTATCCTCAGCCAAAACTACATGCTAAAACACACATTTGGCTATATATAGAATTTTTCACTTCGATTTCAACACCGCTCTAACCAACACAAATCCCGCGATAATCACCGAGAAATAAAAGAAATCTCTCGAAAAATCTGTCGGTTTACTGTAAATCATCAGTAACGTTGAACAAACCAACATAAATCCGATCAATAAGATTACACCCAAGCGGTTGATGTGCGCGCGAATTTGTCTATTGCTGATAGAATCCTCGCCCAATTTGATGGTGTGTTTCAAACCGTCATTTTTAAAATTGGTCACAATTTCACGAATGTCGCGCGGCAAATGTTCCACCAAGTACAAATAGTCTTCCACCGAATTCACTACTTTTCCTTTGATGGATTCCCAGCTGAAGCGTTCCATGATTTTTTCCTTCGCAAAAGGACGAATCATTTCTGGTAACGAGATTTTTGCTTCCAATTCTTCCGCTAAGTTTTGAATCGTAACCAAGGTTTTGAGCAACATGTACAAATTCGCAGGAATCACAATGCCATATTTCATCAAGACTTTGAAAGTGTCTGAAAATAAGCTTGAAATGTCAATTTGATTGTAATCTAAATAACTGTAAGTCTTAATCAATTCATCAATTTCAAACTCCATGTCTTCGTAATTCTGAAAACTTTTGGTTTCTGTGAGTTGAAGCAATGCCTTTGTTATTTTGATCGAATTTTGGTCGGAAAAACCAAGTAAAAAGTTGACCAATCCATTGATCTGTTTTGGTTTCAAGGTGCCACACATGCCGTGGTCGATCAAAACTACTTGGTTGTTACCTCGGATGAAAATATTTCCCGGATGCGGATCTGCATGGAAAAATCCGTGCCGTAAAATCATCGTCAAGACAATATTCACACCGTTCTCAGCGATGGTTTGGGTCGAAAATCCTTTTTCTCTCAGCAATTCAATATTGCTTGGATTATAACCTTCAATGTATTCCATCACCAACAATCGTGGTGTACAATACCTGCTGTAAACGCGTGGAATGTGACACCTTTCATCTTCCTTGAAAATGTGCGTAAAGCGCAGCATGTTCGACATTTCGTGGGTGAAATCCAATTCTTTGAGCAAGATGTCGCCGAAAGTATCGATGAAACTCACCAAATTGAAACTGCTCAATTCTGGATATGCTTTGTGGATGCGCTTTGCGAATATTTGCATCAATTTCAAATCCAATTCGATTTTCCGCTTGATTCCAGGTCGCTGTACTTTCAAAATTACTTTTTCTCCGTTCACCAAAGTGGCGCGAAAAACCTGGGCGATAGAAGCAGAAGCAATGTGTTTGCGGTCGATGTAAGAAAAAACGTTGTTGACATCATTTCCCAATTCAGTTTCGATGATTGAAATCGCTTCTTCATCGTCAAAAGGGCGGGCTGAAGATTGCAATTTTTTCAATTCAATGCGCAAATTCTCTGAAACCAAATCAGGTCTATCCGCTAAAATTTGTCCAAATTTGATGAATGTGGGACCCAAATCTTCGACAATCAATCTAAATCTTTCAGCACGCGAAACACGCTTTTTTCCTTTTGGATCAAAGATTTTTCGAAAAGGACCTGAATAAAACCAATTGCGCAAAGTGTGACTGATGATGATATTCAAAATCGTCAGTAAGCGAAAGAAGTTTTTGATATTGCGATTGAATCTAAAAATCCACATTTTTATTAGAATTAGTGGTTCAAAATTAGTTAATTATCAAGTAGTAAAACAAAAAAATCGGAACACTTTGAGCGCTCCGATTTTTCATTAAGGTTATATTATTTACTTCAAAGTGAAACTATCTGTTCCAATCAATTGCCCGTCACAGTATATTTTTACTTTGTATGTTCCTTTCGTAAACTCTTGACTTTCTTGACTGTAGAAAATCGCCATGTCAACACTTTGATTGTTGTAATCAATTTCTTTTTTGTCAGAGTATGCAATCGATCCATTGTCTGTTTGAACCGTGTTGCTTGATTTTGATTGCAATGTTCTTCCATCAGGACTGATGATTTGCATGTAAACATATCTTCTACCAGCATTCGCAATCGTATTTTCACCAATCGTAAAGCTTGATTTTACCATCGTTGTACTTTTTGCTTTGTTGGTTTCTTCAGTCGTTGAATTTAATTTCATTCTCAAACCTGTTGACTTGAAACCGTAAGCCTGCAATTTAGAACCTTTTTTCACTTTCTCAGACGCAACTTCTGCTTGCGTTTTGTATTCGTCTCTTTGGGTAGAAGTTTCGTTCAATTCGCTTGTTCTTGTTTCCAAATCAGCGTTTAATTGCGTGGTCAAGGTAAACAACGAGTCGATTTGTTTCACATAACCTTTCATGATGTTGCGCAACGTTTCGTTTTCTTTACGCATGTTGTACAATTGACGCGCGCTGAATTTTTTGTTGCTATTTAACTGATCCAACAATCCTTGAATTTTCGCTTTTTGCAAATTGATACTGTCCGCTTGAGAAGCATCTTTCGCTTTCAATTGGTCGTATGTTTTCAGCATGTTTCTGAAATCTGCTTTCAAGTCGTTCGACATATTTCCGGCATAACCAGACATCATATCGCTCAATCCAGCCATGTCTTCTTCCAACGTTTTGTTGGATTTTTCACAATCGTCTAGCGCTTTATTCGTGTTAGACATTTTATAGCCCATAATTCCAATGACTACAGCCAGCGCGGCAATCAAGGTAATAAACAATCCGTTTTTACTCTTTGGGGTTTCTTGAATTTCAGACATTTTACAAATTTTTAAGTTACAAAGATAAAATTTTTGATGATTTTAGAATCTATCCGAATTTAATCTGTTTCAAAGGAACAAATTTCTATGCAAGAAAGAAAAGATTTTGGCTTGTAATTGCTTAGATTTAAGAATTTTTGGCATTGAATTAATCGAGATTTTGAAACGAAATCGGTCGCAAAAAACGCCAAATCGCATCCTTTCCAACTGCGGTAAACCTAGAGTCAGTTGTCGCTGGAAATGGACCGCCGTGGTGCATTGAATCACACACTTCAACTCCTGTTGGTACGCCGTTTAAAATGATTCTACCTGCAATCTGTTGTAAGTAAAAAAGAATATTGAAATGGTTTTTCATTTCTTCAGCTGATGCAAAAATAGAAGCAGTCAATTGTCCTGAAAGTGATTGAATGCAAGATTGCAATTCTGATAAGTTCTCGCAAATAATCAGCAAACTGTGCGGACCGAAAACTTCTTCCTGCAACTTTCGATTTTGCGGGAAAGTTTTCCCATTGGTTTGGGAAATTTGGGGCGTTCCGAAATTTGGTTTTTTCGTTTTCACGTCAATCCACGTTGCCACATTTTCTTGGGATGAAATGGTTTCTCTTCCGTGATTGTATCTTTTCCAAATGTTTGGATGCAACATGCATTGCGGTTCGACTGCCTCAAAATTCGTTTTCAGCTGGTCGAGGAAATCGTCCAAATGTTCATGTTGAAGCACAAAAAGCAAGCCCGGTTTGGTGCAAAATTGTCCTGCGCTTTGGGTAATAGAATTCGCAATTTGAAGGGCGATTTTTGAACCGTCGTTTTGCATCGCTTGTGGTAGAATCACAATCGGATTCAAACTTCCCATTTCAGCAAAAACGGGAATCGGTTCATCGCGCTGTTGCGATAATTTTTGCAAAGCCATTCCACCTGCAAAACTGCCTGTGAAACCTACTGCTTTGGTGTTTGGATGCAAGACTAATTTCGTTCCGACTTCAAAATCTACCGCATTCAAATGAGAAAATGTTCCATCAGGCATTCTAGTTTTTCGCGCTGCTTCGATGACCAATTGTGCCACCAAATTACTCGTTCCTGCGTGCATCGGATGCGATTTTACGATCACAGGACAACCAGCGGCTAGGGCAGAAGCAGTGTCGCCACCAACGGTAGAATAAGCAAAAGGAAAGTTACTCGCGCCAAACACAACGACCGGTCCAAGCGGAAAAGCCACTTTTCGAAACGCAGGTTTTGGATTCGGAAGTCGCGCTAAATCTGCTTCGTCTTGTTGCAATAAATCCCAATTTTCTTGTTCAATTGTTCGTGCAAAAGTTTCCAATTGCCAAATTGTGCGGTTCAATTCTACGTTACCTCTTTCAGCGTTGAGTCCAGATTCTAAGGAATATTGATGAATCAGTTCCGAGCGGTTGATTTCCAGTAAATTTCCAATCTCTCGTAAAAAAACAGCACGTGATTTTCCCGTTGTTTGTGCCAAAAAAGGAAATGCTTTTTTGGCCAATTGCATGGCTGCATCGATTTCATCCTCAGTAGCTTCAAAAAAGGAATGTTCTATTTCGTGATTCAATATTGGATTAAAAGATTGGAAAGTTTTTTGACCTTTCGATGAGGTTGAAAATCCGATGAAATTGGCTGGTGAAATTTGCATGTGTTGTTATTTGGTAACGAAGTTACTGTAAATTTAAATCCAACAAATTGAATGTAAAAAAAAGTCGCTCCTTACCGAACGACTTTCCAATTGATAACCATTCAAGGAGAATTAATCAAGACAGTTTCAATTTAAAAGACCATTTGAACTTTTGGACCATACTTCTTCTATCATATTGACATCGAAATATTGATGTTTTTCAACACTAACAACCTTCGTGTACGGCAAATATAGTTAGGCGACAAACGCTGTCTATCAGTAAAATTACGTAGTTTTCAAATTTTGAATGAAAGTTTTCTTTTCAATTTTTGGGCACAAAAAAAGTCGCTCATTTCTGAACGACTTTTGAATATTTAGAACGAATTCCGTTTATGCTTCTGTTAAACTAAAAGTGTAGCTTTCCATGATTTGGTTGGCCAACAATTTTTTACAAGCTGTATCTACTTTTGCTTCTGCATCCGCTTTTGAATCCGCTTCTACAAAAAGGCGCATGTGACGACCAACGCGAACACCGCTAATTTCGGACAAACCGATATTTTTCATACTGTTGGTAACTGCTTTTCCCTGAGGGTCTAACAATGCGTCTAATGGCATTACATCAATTTCAGCTTTGAATTTCATTTTGCTTCTTTTTTAAAAATACATTTTCGATTACCGATAAAACGATGTACAAAAGTACAATAATCGGAATAGACCAAACCAATAAAAAGGGAATTAATAATAAACAAGTTATTAAGAATGTGTATCTGATTTCGTTTCCTTTCCAACTAAATTGTTTGAATTTCATTGCAAAAAGCGGAATTTCAGCCACTAAAAACAAAGACATTACCACAATAATTGGAATCAAAACTGTAGGTTGAAATACCGCCATGATCAAATTTAATTGCGTTGTATTTGAATTGGGTACTTGCGCTAAAATCAATGGAAAAGCAGTGAAAAAGATCGTGTTTGCTGGCGTTGGTAAACCAATGAACGAAACCGATTGTCGCGTATCAATGTTGAATTTTGCTAACCTGAACATCGACATGAAAGGAATAAATAATGCGACTAGTGGAAGGAAATTTTGTACTTTCCATTGACCAAGTTGGGTCAACCAATCAAAAACTATCTGAGAATCAAAATGGGCATTTTCGTGAAAAATAGAACCGTCTTGAACAAAAATCAGCAAAACCATCATGAAAATTCCCGGCGCTAATCCAAAAGTAATCATATCAGCTAGAGAATCCAGTTGTTTTCCCATTTCGCTTTGTTGCTTTAAAATTCTCGCTAAAAATCCATCGAAAAAGTCGAAAATCGCGCCCAAAAATATGGGGAAAGGTGCCAAATCTATCCTTCCCGAAAGCGAAAGTAAAATGGCCAAAATACCACAAAGCATGTTGCTTGCAGTGAATAAATTGGGGATATTAAACAACTTGAACATTAACCAAAATAATTTGTTTGAATTCTTTGAATCAATTGTGTAAATTTACGCTTGATTTGAAAAGACTTTGCAAATAACACAATTTTTTTAAGAAAAATTGGTTTTAATTAGTCTCAAAAGTAGATGAAATGAACATAAAACTTGGTATAATAACAACTTCTGTATTGCTGATGAATTCGTTTTTGCATGCGCAAGACGATAAAGTCGCTCCCAAATATTCCAATGAATTTTTGCAAATTGGTGTAGGTGCTGATGCTTTGGGAATGTCCAATGCTGTGGTTGCCAAAACGAATAATGTTAATGCAGGATATTGGAATCCAGCTGGTTTGACCAGTATTGAGAAAGGTTGGGAGATTGGTGCCATGCACTCAGAGTATTTTGCAGGAATTGCCAAATACGATTATGTTGGCGTTGCACGAACGTTAGATGAAAAAAGTACAGTTGGTTTTTCGTTCATTCGTTTTGCAGTGGATGATATACCAAACACCACGCAATTAATTGACAATACAGGCGGAATTGATTACGATAGAATCAGTTTATTCACAGCAGCAGACTATGCATTTTTGTTTTCTTACGCCAGAAAATTGAAAGTAGAAGGCTTGAGTTTGGGAGGGAATTTCAAACTAATTAACCGAAAAGTGGGCGATTTTGCCAAAGCTTGGGGATTTGGATTAGACGCTGGATTGCAGTACAAAAAAGGCGAACACTGGAAGTTTGGCTTGATGGCAAGAGATGTAAGTTCAACTTTTAACGCTTGGATTTTCAACATCGATGCGGCAACCAAAGAGGTGTTCGTTAACACAGGAAATGCCATTCCAGAAAATGGTTTGGAAATCACCTTGCCAAGGTTTATCGCTGGATCACACGCCAAGTACAATTTGGGTAAAAAAGGATTATTTGTTGGGGGAGAAGTTGATTTTTCTATCACTACAGATGGAAGAAGAAATACGATCATTCAAACAAATGCAATCAGTATCGACCCTGCCGTGGGTGTTGAGTTTGGCTATAAAACCTATGTAACTTTGAGATTTGGAGTAGGTAATATGCAGTATATCAAAGATTTTGATGATTCCAAATCTTTGACGATACAACCCAACATTGGAATAGGTTTAAACGTTAAGAATTTCAGTTTGGATTATGCTTTTACAGATTTGGGTGACCAATCTGTTGCATTATATTCGCATGTAATTTCATTGAGGTTAAGAATAAACAGTACTAAAGACTTAATTAAGAAGGAAATATGATTAAATTTTTACTTTCTATTTTCACTTTTTTTATTGCATTCAATACCATTTCTCAAACTTACGGGAATGAATGGATTGAATATAACCAGACCTATTATCGTTTTGAGGTAGCACAAACGGGAATTTATAAAGTTGACTATGACGCCTTGGTAAATGCGGGTGTTCCTGTAACCTCTTTTTCTACTAAAAACATGCAACTTTTTGGTCAGCAGAAAGAAATGCCGATTTATGTGGTGGATGGAAATGACCAATCTTTTGACCAGGGAGATTATTTCCTTTTTTATGCGAGGAAAAATGATGGCTGGTTAGATTCAACTTTGTACGCAGATCCTACAACTATTGGAAATCCAAGTTACAGCTTATACAATGATACCATCAACTATTTCTTCACTTGGAATAACCAAACCAACAATCTAAGATTCACTTTTGAAAGTGATAACAATTTTGCAGCATACACTCCTGCACCATACTGGCTGGCAAAAGTGGAACAATCTTACAATACTTTTTACATAGAGTCCAAAGATGCAAATACACCAGCGTCGAGTTCATTTTTCTTGCCGGGAGAAGGTTGGTCAGGTGGTCATGTCAATGGAATAGCAGGTTATACCTTACCGATTAACATGCCAACGCTTTCCCCTTACACTAATGCCGGTGCACCAGCGGCAAAGTTCAATGGGATTTCAGTTTCAAATTCAAATGCCTATAATTCTGTCAATCCCGGTGGGCCGAACCACGATTTTTCATGGACTGTAGGACCAAACAATTATTTATTGCACACAGAACAATTCACAGGGTATCAGCAGAAAAATATCAACGCGGTTTTTCCTGTTAGTTTATTAGGAAATGGAAACACTGTCGCACGATGGAAAATCAATCCAAGCTCAGATTATCCTACTGATTTTCAAGCTTTGAGTTATTGGTCTTTGATTTATCCCAAACAAACTACTTTAAATAATACCAACAAAGGACGGTATTGGGTCAAAAATAATACCGCCGCATTAAAATTGCGTTTAGACATTACCAATACAACCTTGGTGAATCCCGTAATGATGGTTTTTGGAGGTATTCCAAAATTGGCAGCACTTTCAAACAATGGTTCTGGTGTTTGGCAGACGATTATCAGTAATGCACCCATTGGAATTGATCAAGAAGTAATCATTCAGGATGAAAGTACGATTGGTTCAATTACTCAATTGTCGATCGTTACTCCAACAGGAAAATTTACGGATTTCAGTGAATTTGAAAATGATACAAATGTCATTTTGATGGTTTATCATCCCAATTTACAAAATGCGAGCAATGACTATGCAGCTTATCGATCATCTATTGAAGGCGGAAATTACAAAGTAATTATGGCAAACGTCAACGAATTGTATATGCAATATGGAGGCGGAATTGAAAAGCATGTTTTGGGAATTCGTCGATTTGCTTTGGATTTTTATGACCATGCGACAGTGAAACCAAAATCATTGTTCTTGGTTGGAAAAGGAATTCGTGAAGCCAATGAAAGTTTCAACGGTTTGGTAGCGGGAACGAGAAAAAGTATCGCATCTTACAATACTTCTCTGATTCCGTCTTTTGGATATCCTTCCAGTGATGCTTTGATTACTGCAAACTTGGCCAATGGTGAATGG
>JBIKJE010000163.1:0-3501 GCA_044361165.1 Crocinitomicaceae bacterium
CGTTTCTTCGAGATAAAAAGCGTAAAACAACATCGCGTTAAATGCCAAAGGAGAAATCAATGGATTTTGAGTCAATCGCGGTGCTTCAATCGTGTTGTCAAGCAACGAAAAATGTGCTTCTTTCATCCCGTTTACAAACAAATAAGGATTATTCGAAATTGCAGATCCTTCAGGAGCTAATACAGGATTTGATTCAATTTCAATGCTAAAACTGACATTATTGTAATTTGTAGAATTGTCTTTAAAATCATTGTAGGCATAAAATTCATCTTTGAAACGCATTGGCTTTTCATAAAACGATTTTGCACGCCATTCAATCATGTCAATCGTCTCTTTACCAATCACAGAATCTTTGAAAATTGTATCATATTTATCTTGTCTTAAAGTAGATAAACAATAAGTATTGCAACTAAATTCTGACAATAAATCTTGGTACAAGGGTCGCTTCTCAATCGCTTGAAGCATGATTTCTTTGCCTCGTTCTCGTTTGCTTAAACTTGAGACTGTTACTTCATCCAATACATTTGTCAACTCTGAAAGCACGACGTCGTGCGTTTGATTGTCATTAGAAATAACAATTGTGTCTATTTTAGATTCATAGCCAATTGCTGAAAAATCGATAGAATATTTACCACGTCTTATGGTGACTTTATAAAATCCATCTTTATTGGTGGTTGTTTTATGGATGGTATTTTGAACTTTAATTTTTGCGAATGGAATCGTTTCACCAGTTGAGTTTCTAATAGTACCTTGTAATTCTTGTGCGCTCAATAATCCTTGAAAAATCAAGAACATTGAGCAAACAAAAAATTTCATATAGTTCAATTTCAACTTTTTTTTAATTAGACTTTCAGACAAATAAAAAGTTACAATCTAATAAAAAAGGAACATGCTTTGGGCACATTCCTTTCGATTTAATCTTATATATTTAAATATTTATTCTCCAAATTGAGCATTTCTAACTTTGTAAATTCTTTCTATGATTTCTACTACTTTCAAACCTTCCAAAGCGTTCGTTGTAGAAGTTGTTCGACCCTTAATCGTATCAATCACATTTGAAATTACATAATGATGATTCGCTGCAGATCCTTTGTAAGCTCCGTAATCGTTCCCTGGATTTGTCGGTGCCAATTCTGGCATTTCATACCCCGGAATGTTACAAACTTCCACTTCATTCATGTATTGACCGCCGATTTTCACACTTCCTTTACTTCCAATTATGGTCATAGAAGATTCTAAATTTTGATCTACAACCGCTGTTGAATAGTTGATTGAACCCATTCCACCATTGATAAAATCGAAACTTACAAATCCTGAATCCTCGAAATCAGTTGAATCTTTGTGCGTGAAATCAGCAAATTTCCCTTGGATATTGTCAATGTCGCCAAACAACCAATACATGATGTCAATAAAGTGCGAAAACTGCGTGAATAGTGTTCCTCCATCTAAATCTGAAGTTCCTTTCCAACCACCTTTTTTGTAATATCTGTCATCACGATTCCAATAACAATTCAATTGAACCATGTAAATATCTCCCAAAGTTCCATCAGAAACGACAGACTTAATCCACTCAGAAGGAGGTGAATATCTATTTTGCATCACACAGAATACCTGTTTCGACATTTGCAGTGATTTGAAAATAATTTGTTCGCAATTGTCTTTCGTTAAACCCATTGGTTTTTCGCAAACAACATGCTTTTTTGCATCCAATGCAGCAATACTTTGTGCCGCATGTAAGCCATTAGGTGTACAAACATTTACTACATCAAAATCCAAGCCTGAAGACAACAATTCTTCCACGGTCTTGAAAAAAGGTACATTGAAATGCGTTGCGTCACATTCTTCAGCTGAACGAACATCCACCATGGCAACCAATTCACCTTCTGGATCTCTGCTAATCATTTCCGCATGACGTTTGCCGATATGCCCAGCGCCAACAACAGCGAATTTTATTTTTTGATCTTTATGCATTTTCAATTTTTTTAACTGTCTGATTCAATAGTTGATATTTGTCGCCACTTTCTTTGCAAATGGCAATTCCATCAGCATCAAATTCCAAACGAATACCATATTCACTCATCCAACCCATTTGTCGCGCTGGATTTCCAACCATCAATGCAAAAGCAGGAACGTGTTTGGTAACCACTGCACCTGCCCCAATAAAAGCAAATTCCCCAATGTCATGTCCGCAAACAATTGTAGCGTTTGCACCAATTGAAGCACCTCGTTTTACAACTGTTTTGGAATATTCTCCGCGACGATTTACCGCACTTCTTGGATTGATAACATTTGTAAAAACCATCGATGGTCCCAAAAAAACATCATCTTCACACTCAACCCCTGAATAGATGGAGACGTTGTTTTGAATCTTTACATTTTTTCCCAAAATTACACCTGGAGAAACAACGACATTATGTCCAATGTTACAATTTTCACCAATCGTACAATCGGGCATGATGTGAGAAAAATGCCAAATCTTAGTTCCATTTCCAATGATGCAACCAGCATCAACAATGGCAGTTTCGTGGGCGAAATAATTTGTCATTTGATGATATATTTATCGAAATCGTTGTGTTCTTTTTTATTCAATTCTTCTGGAGTCAAACTCAAGAAATAAGCATAGGTTCTTTTCAATCCTTCAGCGCGATCGATTGTTGGTTCCCAGCCAAGCAATACTCTTGCTTTGGTGATATCTGGTTGACGTTGTTTTGGATCATTCACAGGCAATTCGTGGTAAACCACTTTTTGATCTGTGCCCGTCAATTTAATAATTTCTTCAGCAAAATCGCTGATTGTAATTTCATCTGGATTTCCAATATTCACTGGTTCAGCGTAATCGCTCAACAACAATCTGAAAATTCCTTCAACCAAATCATCAACATAACAAAAAGAACGCGTTTGAGAACCATCGCCAAAAATGGTAATATCTTCTCCTCTCAGCGCTTGACCAATAAATGCTGGCAAAACACGACCATCATTCAGTCGCATTCTTGGACCGTAAGTATTGAAAATACGTACGATACGTGTTTCCAAACCGTGGTAAGTATGATACGCCATGGTGATTGCTTCTTGAAAACGTTTCGCTTCATCGTAAACTCCACGAGGACCCACAGGATTCACATTCCCCCAATATTCTTCCGGTTGCGGATGAACGGTTGGATCACCATAAACTTCAGAAGTTGATGCAATTAAAACACGTGCGTTTTTTTCTTTCGCCAATCCCAAGCAATTGTGAATTCCCAACGAACCAACTTTCAACGTTTGGATTGGAATTTTCAAATAGTCAATTGGACTTGCTGGCGAAGCAAAATGCAAAATATAATCTAGTTTTCCTGGAACATGGATAAATTTCGTAACGTCATGGTTATAAAACTCAAAATTTTCCAAGTGAAAAAGGTGCTCAATATTCTTTAACTGCCCAGTAATCAAGTTATCCATTGCAATTACATGGTAATCTTCCTTGATAAATCGATCACACAAGTGAGAACCTAAAAATCCTGC
>JBIKJE010000083.1:0-13208 GCA_044361165.1 Crocinitomicaceae bacterium
TTGAGTGAAGAAATTTTGCCAGAGATTGAGAATTTGATACAACTATTTCATCAGCAGGATAATAAACTGATTGTTTCAAAAATGAAGTCGTTGGTACCTGAATTTATTAGTAATAATTCTGAATTTTCAAAACTTGACAAATGAGAATAGAACCAGCCAAAATTCAAGTTCGCTTTAGTGATTGCGACATGATGGGCCATGTGAACAATGCTATTTATTTGAGTTACTTCGAAATGGCAAGAATTTACTATTTTGGTATGCTTTTGGCAAAGGATCGAGATTGGAAACGTGAAGGTGTGTTATTGAGAAAAAATGAAGTTGAGTATTTGAAGCCAGTTTTATTGCACGATGTACCTGAAATTTCAGTTTACCTTGACCATATTGGAACAAAAAGTTTTACTGTTGCTTATGAATTGAAGGTAAATAATGAGTTGAGAACCACAGGGAAATCTGTTTTAGTTTGCTACAATTCGATCGAAAATAAGTCGTTTGAGGTACCTATAGAATTACGTTTGGCATTGGAGAAATTAAGAAAATAACATTAAATTTAGATTATGAATATTCGTAAATTTTTGATTGTATTAGTTTTAGGTTTTTGTTCAACTTTTGTTTTTGCACAAGGCGATATCACTGTTGGTAGTAAAAAGGCAAAATGCTACGAGCGGGCAGATGCTCAAAAAAACAAGAAATTTGTGGATTGGGAATGTGGTAAGATCGCAGGAATAGTAGATTGCAATGAAAAATTAGAATATGATGAAGGTACCAATACGATTTTTTCTGGTTCTTCGGGTTCTCCATTTACTGGAAGATGTGAAACTTGTCACCAAAATGGAATTTTAGAAAGAAGAATTACTTTCATGAATGGAAAGGAAGATGGTGCTGATACAACTTATTATCAAACTGGTTGTATGATGGTAATGAGAAATCACATTTTGGGAAAAGAAAACGGAAAATGGACATTTTTCTACGACAGTACCAATTATGTAGCCTGGGAAATGAATTATTTATTAGGTCAAAAGCATGGAAGACAATTGTTTTTCGGTCCAAAAGGCGATACAACTTTGGAGGAAAATTACAACAATGGTGTTTTGAATGGCGTAAAAAAGACTTATTTCAAGAATGGACAATTAGAGAAAGAAGTTCATTACAGACAGGGAATTTTGGATGGACCTTTTCTAGTTTATAATAAAGAAGGGAAGCAAATTCAAAATAGTAATTACCGTCAAGGAAAGAAAAATGGAGTTTTTTCCTACTATTACGATGATGGAACTTTGCTGAGAACTGAAAACTGGATTTATGACGTCAAGAGTGGAGAATTCAAGACCTTATATTATCAAGGTACGGTTCAAAAAATTGAGAATTATAAAAAAGGGTTGAAAGAAGGGTGGTTTGAAGATAGAGACTTTGAGCAAAAAGTGAGAAGAAGAGCACTTTATAAGAAAGACGTTTTGATTGAAGAGCACATTTTTGATGATGAGGGCAAAGAGATAAGTACTTTTGGTGGAGAAGCTAAAAAAGGTGCTGAAGACGATGCAATGCCATCAGATCCTAAGAAAAAAAAGCCAAAAAAGGAGAAAAAGCCATAAATTGACTGGCTACAAATTTCTCATTACATTTAAAAGTGTTTGACTTTTGTTTTCAGTTTCCTCCCATTCCATTTCAGGAATTGACTGAGCTGTGAAGCCACCACCTATATAGAGATATGTGTTTTTTTCTTGGATTTGAGCACATCTTAAATTTACGAATAAACGTGCAGTGTTTTCAGAAATTAAGCCTATCATTCCAGTGTATAATCCACGATCGTGTGTTTCCAAAGTTTTTATCAAAGCGATTGCTTCTGTTCTTGGCAAACCACTGACGGCAGGAGTTGGATGCAAATTCTGCGCAATTTCAATTGGGGTGATTGTAGAGATTTGAGCACAAATATCAGTGCGTAAATGTTCGACTGGTCCCGCTTCAAAATCGTATGGACCAATTATTTCTAGGCTATCAACTTGCATTTTTTTGAGTTCATCAGCAATGAAATCAGTTACTAATTCTTGTTCAATTATTTCTTTTTCCGTCCATTCAATGTTTGCGTTTACTTTTTTTGTTCCAGCGAGTGACATTGTAAAAAGATAATCATCATGTGCTTCTAACAATACTTCTGGACTAGCACCAATCCAAGTTCCTATTAACTTACTAGAAATTAAATAGACCAAAGCGTTTGGATATTTGTCACACAATTCATTGAAAAGTTGTAATGTTTTATTCGTGTCGAATAGCGTTGTCTTAATTCTTGAAAAAACGGCTTTACCGAGTTGTAATTGTTGAATACAATTTAGAAAGGAAGTAGCTTGGTTTAGGTATTCATTTTTGGTGAAAACGTATGGTTTTTCTGTATTGAAATGGATTTCAAAATTATTAGTTGAATCGCTTTCTTTGAAAATGTAGCAGTTTTCCTTCAGAAAATCGGTAAAAATAAAACCGTCTTTGAGATTTTCGAAATTCGATTTCTCTAGGGTTCCTTCATTTGTGATGATTTCACTTCCAGGATATCGATATCTTAAATAATCTTTTGTGCTCGGATTTTCCATCTTATTTCTGAACAACCATGACCGTTAATCTTCCTGTGCAAATTAATTTTTCTGATTCAACACTAAAAATATCAACTTGCCAAACGTGGGTTCTTTTTCCAGCGTGCACAATTTTCCCCATTGCTTTTACAAGACCAGATTTTACGCCACCAATGTGGTTCGCGTTTATTTCCAATCCAACTGGAAATTCATTTTGAAGATCGCAAAGTAAGGCAGAACCAATAGAACCGATACTTTCAATCAAAACAGCACTTGCACCGCCATGGAGTAAACCCATTGGTTGGTGCGTTCGGTGATCAACAGGCATTGTCGCAACGACATAATCGTCGCCAACTTCAACACATTGAATGTCTAGCAATTCCATCATCGTATTGCGATTCATGGCGTTGATTTTTGTCAAATCGGTTGTATTCCATTTCATGGTGTAAAATTAGGTAAATGTTTGCAAGGAATGGTAATGTTTTGAAAATGAATTTCTCTGGAATACTGTAAAATAAGGTGTTTAAGTGATTCTAACGGATAAAAACGCTTAAAATTCTAAAAGGTCTTAGGCGAAAATTTCAAGAAAATTAAGATTTCTATTGTTCTAAATTAATTTTGATGATATAATGTATTAAGAGTCTTTTTATGGTTAGCAAACAGGATATTGAAATTGATCAAAACAATAGTAAAATCAACATGCTAAGTGATTCTAACCGATAAAAACCCTTATTCTCTTGGTTTACCTCCAAAACGATAAACTATATTTACAGCAGCTTGAAATCCTATTTGTTTTCCTATATATCTTTCCAGTTTTCCGTTAGAATAAAGTGAATAGTAAGTATTTAAACTATTGAAATTTAGTCCTGCTTCAGTATTTATTTGTACATATCTAGAAAAGTTGAATTGGAATCCTCCATTAAGAGCTACTCTAAAATACGTTCTAGCTGGGGCCGGAAAATAAAATGTTGTTGATGTCACATAATTACCGTAATCAATGACACCTTTATTACGGCCAAAATAAACTCCAGGTAAAAGATATGGGGTAATCCTTTGGTTGTCACCTTGCATTATTGAAACTTCTGCTCCACTTTCAAAAAAGAGTTCTCTGTCATAGTGCCAAAAATAGCCATTGTTATAATTAAAATTTGTATCCTTTAATTGTCCAAAACCTATTCTCACGGGCAAGCGAATACCTATTTTATCATTCAAATTGTATTGAAAAAATAAACTTTGGTTATAATTGGATGAAATAGTCCGGCGAAATTGATAGCCAACTGCAGAAAGTGGGGAAAGCAAATTTACTCCTAAAGAAAACTTGCTGTATTCATACTTGCTTGGATCTTGAAATGTGCTTTTTGATTTGATTTTTTTTTTGTTTTCTGGTTCAGGCGAACCAATTTGATTTAAAAAACTTTCATTTCCAATGCTCAAATGATTTGAAAATGATTTTAAAGATCTTATTGTTCTGATTTCTTGTTTATCTCCAATACGATAGTAAATAATTCCTGTTTGTTGATTTACAGAAATTAATTCAACTACTTTTATCTCACCTGAAGGAAAGAACAAAGTGTCTTGAGTAAATGCAGGAAACGCACTAAAAAATAAAATGATAGAAAGAAATGATTTCATCGAGTTCAAGATTTTAATTTTTTTTAAAAATTATTTATTTTCTAATTCAAATAATGTCATGTTTTTGTAAGCCTCATACAATTCTTTAGAGAACAATGAAAATCCACCTTTCTGTTTGAGAGCAAACATAGCTTGCCAGTTAGTAGGTCCTTCATATCGCTTTTTGGAAATATAATAACCTTTACTATGTAAAAACAAACTGCGAGATTCAAATGATATTGGTAAATTTTCAAAACTGATTAATGCTGAATCACCTGTGTTTTTGTGTTGCATGTAATTTTTATCATCTAACAAAAGTGAATTAGTGAAATCTTCATTTCCGATAGCACTCGTCGGTTTTAATTTTTGAATTTCAACATGTTGTGGAGAAGAAAAATCCATATGAACTGCATCTAATTCCCAGAATTTATATCCAGATGTAATTCTAAATTCAACCGTTGAATCTCCCAAATTTTCTTTAGGTACAGAAATCGCTACTTCATTATAATTGATTTCACTGATCAAATTGATGGCTTCAAGTGGCATCCAATTTCCATTTTTCTTTACTTCAACAATCAAGGGAATACCAGCCTTGATAATATCTTCTTGCGCTTCTTTTGGCGTTCTTTTTAGATTGTTTTTCACCCATTTAGCATGGTTTTTTCCCATCATTTCTGCAAATGAGTGGTAAACCAATCCTCCCCAAGTACTGTTTTTTGAACGAATAATAATTTTTGCATTTTCTTTCGCTTCACTTACATTAAAAGTAGCATAAACATGGCTAAAATCATCCTTCCCGATTTGATCAAAAGCGTATGAATCATCGTCAGCATCGTTGATTTTATTTGAAAGATTATTTCCTAAATCGTCATTTACTTTGATGGCCTTTTCGCGCTTGAGTACTGTATGTATATTACCTTGTTGATCCAACATGACTTCAATATTTTTTTGATGATTTACGACAATCATTTCCAATACGTTGGTAAATTGACTTTCGTCTTCTTCATTCTTTATTAGCATCTTGTATATTGAATTTTCTGGATGATAATCAGGAAGAGATTTGTAATCGTTACGTTCAAGATTTGGAGCGGTTGCGCCAGTAAAAAGCGTATTGTTATAGTGGTATTTTTCACCGTCATAAGTATAATTATGCGGGCAACCGCAGACGATTAACAAAACAATATAAAAACCACCTATAATCGATGCACTTGTTATTCCAATATTGAGTAGGTTTGTTAGTCCTTTATTTTCATCTAAAATTTTGATTTCTTTGATGTCATTCAAGTTTACTACCGCTTTTTTATCATTTAATTCAAAGGCATCAACATATAAATGTAGCTGATTTGCATAAAATTTATCTACTGCTGAAATTTGAAAATTACCTTTTGTTAAAGCTTTGCGATATAAGTAATCAACTTTTTCATTTACAGAAGTTAGTTCTCCTGAAACCACGTTGTCTTTGAAGGCAGGATTTTTTATCTGCCAGTAGGTATCCCCACTGTGCAATAGAATTTGAGGATATACTTTTTTCTTTACAATTGTTTCTGCGTTTTTATGAAGTACACTTCTAGATTTTATATGGTATAATCTACAGCTCGAGAAAAGCATAGCAATCATCAAAAATGTTGCTATAATGCGTGTTGAATTTTGATTAAACATTTTCATAAATTTTAATTTTTGATTTTGGTAAAGCACAGCCCTCTGATTTCATAGCTTTAATAGATGCTTCATGTGATTCGTCCAAAATATGTGTTTTAATATTTCTACAAAATGGACATGAACTCATATATCCATCTGTATCGATGTATAGATAATTTTCTCCAGCACCTAAACAGCCTTTTTTACGCTGATGATATCCTGTATACAATACAATTGGATGCTGTTTATATTTTTGGGAAGAATTCGCCTCCAGGAAAAAATCTTCCAATATTTTCAGTTGATCTTGAGAAAGATAAACATCTTGAAATTCATAATTTCCTGCCGCCCGTGGTTCTAAAATTTGAACGAAATCAGCTTTGTTTTCTTTGGCAAATTCCAAATATTTCCACAAATTTTCGCCATTGCAAAATTCCTTGGTAGCGCAAATGGTGAATGTTACAACTAATTTCTGTTCTGAGGCATTTTTTGCTGCTTCGGTAGCCCAATGAAACGCTTTTTCATTTCTGCGGAAGTTATTGTGCTTGTCTGCAATATAATGATCAATACCGATTGAAATACCAGTCAATCCAGCAGTTTTTAGTTTTTGAAGGTTCTTTTCAGTGCAATTAAATCCAGAAGTGTACACGTAAAAATCACTTTGGTCAGTGGCAGAGTTTAAAATTTCGACTAAATCATCGACATGCGTCATCGGTTCACCGCCACCATATTGAATTACCGAAATTTCGGCATTTTGCAGTTTTTTAATGATTCTTTTGTGGTCATTCAAGGTCAAAGTATCTTTTTTATTCAATTCATGTCCTTCATAACAATGTTCGCAATTCAATGGACATTTTTTTGTAAAGGCGATTTGAACCATTTTCAAATTTTCAAGATTCGATACAGCCTGTGAAAAGCCTTTTTTAACTTCAACTTCTAATGGTCGATAAAAAAGGGGAGAAGGCCAGCCATTCATGTTTGAATTGAAATAGAATTTCCCATCCACAAAAGCCATTTTGGTAATTCCAAATTCAGCAGTATAAATTTGCTTGAGAGATAATATTTGCTTTCGAATGCGATTGATTAAAAGTGGATTTTTGTATTTCTTCCAAAAATGTAAACCAATACTCAACCAAATACACAAAAGAACCAATCGTCTTTTGGAACCAAAAATGAGGTTGTTTGAATGTGCGGTGTTCGGCATTAACTGTTTGATTTGTAGTTTTTTATATGAAGCTACTTCTTAAAAATTCAATTCGATTTACAAACCAAAGTTAAATTTTTTAACATACAAATCAATGTTTTGTACTAAAATTTTAATTGAGTGTTCAAGATGTTTCTCAAAAGCCAGAAATACTTTCAGTTATGAAAATAAGCTCACTCATGAATACAACCCTCCATTCAAATTCACCGTCTGCCCCGTCACAAATCCTGCTTCATCCGAAATCAAAAATTCAATCGTTTTGGCAAGTGTTTCTGGATTTCCTAACGTATTCATCGGAACTTGTTTCAATAATTCGGTTTGTACTTCCGCTGGCACGTCGTCTATCATGCCGGTGTTGAAATAGCCGAGCGCAATCGCGTTGACGGAAATCTGAAATTTCGCCAATTCTTTGGATAAGGTTTTGGTCAATCCGATTAATCCTGCTTTGGATGCCGCGTATGCCGAAGTGCCCACAAATCCTGTTTGTGCTACGACTGACGTTATGTTAATGATGCGTCCAAAAGCGTTGGCGCGCATGCTTGGAATAACGGCTTGTGACAAGAAAAATGGCGCATTCAAATTGATTGCCATGGTTTGGTTCCATTCTTCGGCAGTGGTTTTCCAAGAAACGTTGCTCTTAGAAATTCCAGCATTGTTAATCAACACATCAATGCGACCAAAGCGCGCAATTGTTTGGTCTACCAACGATTTCAAATCTTCTGGCTTGGTCAAATCGCAAGCAACTGTAAGTACATTCGGATTCGCATTTTCAATGGTATGTTGATTGTATTGCAACACCAAAAAATGTCCTTGATTTTCAAGGTATTTGGCGATGTGCGTTCCCAATGCGCCAGAAGCGCCAGTCAATACAATTACTTTTTTTTCCATAGTTGATACATTCTTTTTGCCAATTTGAACCACGCTGGAGCGAAATTCCATGTGTAAATGTAATAATGCTGGTCGATTCCTCCCAAATTTTGATTAAATCTTCTTACGCCGTCCACTTCTGAACCGCCAAAATCAAAAGGTTTTGCTTCTTTTAGTGTGCGTTCAATCGCTTGTTGCATACACCAATACATGCCGCCATTGTCTCGTGCAAAAGCGTTTGCGGCTCCTTTCAGGTAAATCGTTTTTTCAAAAGTATCCATGAAAACCATGCCGCCTTGCAAAATATTTTCTTTGTAAATACCCAAACAAAACAGTCGATTAGCGTTTTCTAACTCTTGCATCAAATTGGCTAATTTTTCTAGGTTGCTTGGTGTAAATTCACTGATTTTTTCAGAAAGTTCAGCGCGAATAATTTCTAGTATCGCTTTCCAATCTTGCGTTTCACGGATTTCAAGTTCGTTTTTCTTTGCTTTTTGAATCATGCGTTTTGCCTGACTTCCAAGCTTGATTTCATTTTCAATTGTCTGAAAAACACGTTTTTTGTAAGTAGTTTCTTCCACGATTTGCGTGGTTTGCAAATGACCTACTTGAAATTGTTTTTGCAAATATTTCAACGCCTCCTTCGGAAAATCTTCGTTTTTACCAATGAAATTCAAATTACGAACGAAAATTGGCGGAGTAATCGCTAAAATCCCTAATTTGGAAGTCAGTGGCAACGCAATTCCGTTTAGGTAGAAATCGTCCACCAGCACACACCAATCTTCAGCACAAGCATCTAAATACCAACTAAATGAAAACACATCTCCTTGGTTTTGTGCCACTAACGAATCCCATTTTACGCGATCTATGTCTTTTTGAGAAATCAGTATCATGAATTCAGTTGAAAATGGGTGAATTTACAGCGCGAATTGTATTTTGCAATATATTGATCGAGCAGATCTAAGGAATACAAGGTACAACTTTTAGGATGACCGATAAATACCAAGTTTTGTTGCCTTTTTTTGAAAGCAATTTCCGTGATTTTTGCCATTTTGCTTGCGTAATAACCATCTGTACTCGCATGATTCCAAGTGAAATGGGTCAAAACTTGTTTTTTTCGACCTGGTTGTGACATAAAAAATCCGTCGCCAATCATTTTGTGTGCAGCTGGATTTAATCGCCCTAAAACATACAATCTCCAATAAAATAGGGGAGAATAGCGATATGAGCCGATGGGGAATTCAGTAAAAAATCCGTTCTCATTTTCTGCACAAGCGTCGTTTTGAAAGCGATATTGATCTTTGTTTGGCGCATTTCGGAAATCAAACGAATATTCGCCTGCTTTAAAATGTCCACCTGGGAAAACGCTTGAATCTGCGGTAATTTCCAGTTCTTGAAACAATTTTTCCAATTGATCAAAAGGTTGAATACACCAACCGCCAGCGCGAAAAGTATGCGTTTTTCGGCCAATAATTGAATCTAATTTTGCTTTGTAAGTTCGAACGATATTTTCTCGTTCAATGGAATCAAAGTCAGCCAATTTGTAAGCGTTTTTGGTCACAATTTGCCATTTTTCACCATCAAAGTGCGATTTTTCCCAATGCGGATGAATGTGTAATTGAACATCACAACCAGCCACAATCATTTCTTGAATTTGATCGACTACTAAGTCGTAATCCATTTTCAAAATCGAGAAATCATTCAATTGTCTTTCCAAAGCAATGATATAGCCAATGTCCACAAAAAAAGTCATTGGTGCTTTGTATTTCCTCGACATTTCCAACAATCGATTGGTCGGTTCGATCAAGCATTTTTGGACAGTTCCTGTTGAGGATCCAAAAAACAATTCGTAATCAAACGTCAGAAATACATTCATAAAGCGAAGATAGTTTTTTTTTGAGACTTTAGTCGAAAGACACTAGAGCAAAGACATTAGGTAGAAGACTTTTTTGCCACGGATGCACGGATTAAATAGTGATTGTAGCGGCAGATTGGGTTTTTTTTGGATTCGATTTATTGATTATTAGATTCTTATATTTTTGGACAGAAACTAGTGGTCAACTCAATAAATGGAAGCAAATCAGTCTAGTGTCTTAGGTCTTTATTCTAATATCTAAAAGACTTCTATTCCTGAAAAAAATCTAATTTTATACAAAAAACAAACACTGACAATTTAAATAAATGGAAATAGAACGCAAATTTTTAGTCAATGAATCTCTTTGGGCGCAATTGAACAAACCAACGCCAAAACGCATTCAACAAGCATATTTATCGAATGATTCTAATTGTACGGTACGTGTGCGAACCAAAGGTACTAAAGGATTTTTGACTATCAAAGGCAAAAGCGTTGGTATTTCTCGTTCAGAATACGAATATGAAATTCCTCTGGAAGAAGCGGAAAAAATGATTGCTGAATTTTGTGCAAAAGTGCTGTCAAAAGACCGATATGAAATCCAATTTGGAAAACATGTTTGGGAAGTCGATGTTTTTCATGGAAAATTAGCGCCGCTGATTGTTGCTGAAATTGAATTGAGTAGTGAAGATGAAATCTTCGATTTACCTGATTGGGTTGGGAAAGAGGTTTCGGATGATGTGGAGTATTTTAATTCAAGATTGATTTTGAAGTTATGACAGATAAAAAAAACGGTCAACTCTAAAACCTAGAATTGACCGTTTCCAATGAAAATCACTTATTTTATTCCTTTATCAATTTGAATTGAGAAATTTGACGGTTTTGTTCGATTTGCAATAAGTACATTCCGTTTGAGAAGGAATTCAAATCTATCATCAAGTTTTGTTCATTAAACTCAGAATTTGTGTATAGAATTTTTCCCTGCAAATCAACTAATTGAATTTTAGCATTATTCAAGGTCATTGACAAATCAATGTTCACTAATCCTGATGTTGGATTTGGATAAATATTAGCGAAAATCTGCGTTTCTACAATTCCAGCACAATCTTGTAAATTAACTACAATTTCGTCCGTGTTTGAACATCCAGCAGCGTTACTTACTGTTACTGAGTATGTTCCAGAAGTTGTTACGTTTATTGTAGCTGTTGTTGCATTGTTATTCCAAAGATAAGAAGTTTGTGAACCAGCATTCAATGTAATTGGTGCTTCATAATCACATTTTGTAATGTCTGCGCCTAGATTTACTGTTGGCAAGTTGTTTACATCAATTGAAACATCGTCAGTATTCACACAACCATTTGCATCTGTTCCAGTTACGGTGTAAGTTCCACTTGCATTTGGAGAAATTGCTGTTCCGTTTGTAACGCTGTTATCCCAAGTATAAGTCACTGCACCTTGACCGTTAAAAGTGATTGTTTGACCAACACAAATCGAAGAGTCAGAAGCTACTGCAGAAACTGTTGGCAAGTTATTTACCACAATTGCAACATCGTCAGAATTCACACAACCATTTGCATCTGTTCCAGTTACGGAGTAAGTTCCGCTAGCATTTGGAGAAATTGCTGTTCCGTTTGTCACATTGTTATTCCAAGTGTATGTCGCTGCACCTTGACCGTTAAAAGTGATTGTTTGACCAACACAAATCGAAGAATCAGAAGCTACTGCAGAAACTGTTGGCAAGTTATTTACCACAATTGCAACATCGTCAGAATTCGTACAACCGTTTGCATCAGTTCCAGTTAAGGTGTAAGTTCCACTTGTAGTTGGATTAATTGAAGTTCCATTGGTAACGTTGTTGTCCCAGGTATAAGTCGTAGCACCTTGACCGTTGAAAGTCACTGATTGACCAAAGCAAATCGAAGAATCTGAAGCAACAGCTGAAACGATTGGTAATTCGTTTACAACGATTGAAATCGTATTAGAAGAATCTACACAAGCATAAGTTGCGTTTTCAATATACAAGTTGTAATTTCCTTGTTCAGTAATATCCAATGTATTGTTTGCTTGATTTGGAATGATTGTATTGTTTTTGATCCAATCGAAAGTTGTTCCTGTAGTTGGTTGAAAGGAAAGCACTGTCGTTTCACCTGCACATATAGTATCATTTGAAGCAACCAATTCAGCTCCTGAAAGTTGCGCACAAGTATTGATTTGATAAATCGACAAAGTAGAACTAACTTCATTTGCCAAAATCACAATTTCATTTCCATTTGGAGAAGCCTCTGCAGTAATGTGGATAATTCCTTCAGCACCTAAATCGGGACCGCTACCGGCAAGTGTTCTATTATTGTAGTACCCAACATAAATTGGATTTGCTGGATTATCAACATTGAAAGTCAAAACACCTCCGATTCTTTCTAATGAAACGAATAAATAGCTAGAACCATTGATGAAAGCAGTTGCTACACCTTCTGGCTCAGGACCTTTGTCATCACTTCTATTTTTCAAAGAAGCACTTCCAGTTGAGTTTGAAGCATTGAAAAATGCAGCGGTTGCAGGATGTGTTGAAGTAATTTGTTCAATCAAATCTTTTGAATCAAAAACCAATTGACCTGTTGTCGCATTCCAAATGCTGAAAGAACGCCCGCCCATGGTGTGAATGACATCTAAATCGCCATCATTGTCTGAATCTCCAGAATATTTCAAACCATTTAAACGACCGATGAATTTATTGTTTTTCAAAATATTTTGGTCTGGGAAAGCCGTTGAATCCAAAGTCAAAGTTGAAATTCTTGCAGCGTCAACTACAGAACCAAATTCTCTAGAATCACCTTCATTTGCAGAGAAAACGTAACCTTGACCATTGATAGTTGAGTATGCAATCGCATCAGGCATGTACGCACCTTTTACGGGAGCAGTTCCAATCAATACTGAACCACTTTGGTCTGATGCGTCCATTCCGTTTCCAGATGAATAATCGCTGTAACCCAAAGCGTAAATCGTATCGATGGTTGCTGTCGCCAAATCAATTACTGCCATTGCGTTATTTTCCTGAATAGCAACAAAAGCTTTGGTGTTGTCTGTTGAAATTGTAATGTATTCTGGTTCAAAATCTTGAGCAACACTTGCACTGGTTGAGAAAATTCTGATTCCTTGCGCGATTAAACTTGCTGCTTGAGAATTGTAATCAGTAAATCCAATATTCGTCACATTTGAATTGGTCAAGTTCGCGATGCCTGCTGTTAAATCAACGATTGAAATAGAACCTTCAGGATCTGCTGAATAAGTTGAATTTGGTTCGCCTTCGTTGGCTGTTAAAATTTTGGTGTAATCTTTATTGAAAGTAATCATGTCAGGCATTGCGCCTACAGTAACTTGATTGATGTAATTTCCATCTCCATCTAAAAATACGACAAAACCATTCGTTTGTGCATCTGTGTTTTCAATTGCCATAGCAACCAATCCATTGTGAACAGTTACAGAA
>JBIKJE010000164.1:0-3476 GCA_044361165.1 Crocinitomicaceae bacterium
ATTGTTTTTGAACATCTTTCGCATGTCCTGCAGAAGCGCCTTCTTCGATTGAACGCATCATTCTGTTATTGACCGGCGAAGGATGCACCGAATTGACCCTGATTTTTCTCGCTGCGACTTCAAGTGCTGTCGTTCTCATGATTCCAACAACTGCGTGTTTGCTTGTCACATAAGCACCTAGATGCGCTGAACCAACAATTCCCGCAACGGAAGAAGTCATGATGATACTTCCACCGTCATTCATTTGAGGAATAACATATTTGTTTCCTTGCCAAACGCCTTTTACATTGACAGCAATGACTTGGTCAAAGATTTCTTCTGGATAATCAACAATGGGCGAAACAACGCCTTCGATGCCCGCGTTATTGAAAAAAACGTCAATTTTCCCGAATTGCTTCACTGTTTCATTGACATAGTTTTCGACGTCTTTTGCTTTTGAAACATCAGCTACACAAAACTGTACGTTTTCATTTCCCAATTCAGAAATTGCTTTTTCTAAATCCGTTTTGTTTTTGTCTACCAATACCACTTTGGCGCCTTCTGCTAAGAAAATTTTTGCGGTAATTTTACCAATGCTTCCAGCACCGCCAGTGATAATTGCTACTTTGTTTTGTAATCGTTTCATGCTATTTTATTTTACTGCTTATGAAATTACTCTGTCGTTTTTCCATCATACTTTTCAGTGATTTCATCCGCATCTTTTTTGGTTTTTCGAATGATTTTGTCTTCGTGATTGGGCGGAGAATAAATGGTGTATAATTTCAAATCCAATTTATCATCTGTATTGATAATATTGTGTTTCGCACCAGCAGGAACAATAATCGCGTCACCAATGATGATTTGTCGCACGTGGTCATTAATGATGCACTGCCCCATTCCGTTTTCCACTCTGAAAAATTGGTCAACTGCTGTATGCGTTTCTTCACCAATTTCTTCTCCAGGCTTAAGCGACATTACCACCAATTGCATGTTTTTTCCTGTGTACAAAACTTGTCTGAAATTTTTGTTTTGAAGTGTGATTACTTCAATGTTCGCTTCATAACCTTTCATATTCTTCCATTTAGGTGCTGTTGCACGGGTGAGACTCTTTGATTTGATGTTGTCTTTTTCATGAATCGATGATTTCTGTTCACAAGCCGAAAGCAAAATACTTATCGCTGGAACAATCCAAATTTTATAATTCATACTCTCAATTTTGACGACAAAGTTCTCGGATTTGCATTGATAAAATCTTGCAAAATTTTAATCCAATGTTGTGAAATTTTGAGCTAGTAGTTCAATTGCAACCAAATTGTCGTAAAAACTAAACTTTCATTCAAAATATCTTTCCCGATGAAGCTGCCAAACTGAGTTATACAGAAATCGCTAAAAAGTCAATTGCAAAACGAAATAAAAAATTGATTGAGGTAAAGTGTTTTTTCTTTTGCCACGGATTATCTGCGGTGTAGCTTCGCTATGCGGGGAAGTCGCGGATTATTTTTTTTTGCCACGGATGTCACGGAAATCACGGATTATTTTTTTGCAACGGATGGCACAGAAATCACGGGTTATTTGCCACGGATGACACGGATATCACGGATTTTTTTGCCACGGATAGCACGGAAGGCACGGATTTTTTTTAGAATCTAGCCCTGTTCCATCCCTTTGGGGATGGAATGTGGGTAAAAAAAAAACCACACTCGAGAACTCGTCGCGGTAGGGACGAAATAAAACTTTTGCTTTTACGGAAATCTCAATCAACCAAAGAAAACCCAACTAAAACTTAGAGAAAATTTTTAAATGCACATCATTCTAAAAAGGGCTAACTCCGATGCTGGCAAGAACAGACTAAAGCCGAATATTCATTGCATTATGCTTCGGTTTAGTCTTTATTTGTTGTTTGAAGTTTATTGGAATAATCTCGTGTAATCTCTAAATAAATATAATTTTCCTCGTTTTGATCCAGTAATTTCATTTATAATTTTAAGATTTTCTAACTCTTCTAAAAGTTTATAAACTGATGGTAAAGATAACCCTGTTACTTCCTTAGCCTTTTGCGCTTCAATGATAGGATGCTGGTATAAATAGTTCAAAAGTACGTTAGCATTATTAGCTCTACTTCCCAAAGTTTGAATCTTACTATCAACTTCTTTTTGCAATTTTAAAATACTATCAAAAGTTGAGATCCCATTTTTTGCAGTTTCTATTACTCCAACTAAGAAAAATTTGAACCATTGTATAACATCATTTTTTTCTCTAACTCTTGTTAAATTATCATAATACAAAGTTCTGTTTCTTTCAAAAAAATCTGACAGATATAAAATAGGTTTTTTAAGTATTCCTTTTTCAACAAGATAAAGAGTAATCATAAGCCTACCAACCCTACCGTTACCGTCTAGGAATGGATGTATAGTTTCAAACTGATAATGAATTAGTGCGATTTTTAAAAGTTCTGGGAAGTAACTTTCCTCATTGTGAGCAAACTTCTCCAAATCATTCATGTATTCATTAATCGTAGATTGAATAGGAGGTACAAATATCGCATCATTTATACTTGCTCCACCTATCCAGTTTTGACTAGTTCTGAATTCTCCAGGTAATTTATGTTTTCCACGAACTCCTTGTAATAAAATTTTGTGAGTTTCTTTTATAAGCCGAGAAGAAAATGGAAGTTTTTCCAAACTAGAAATAGCAGAATTTAATGCAGAAATATAGTTTTGAACTTCTTCCCAATCATCTCTTCTTTCCTCGTTTAAATCTTCTTTATTCAACAATGCTTCTTCAATATTAGTTTCCGTTCCTTCTATTTTACTTGATTGGGTTGCCTCTTTTAATACGTGCATGCTTATAAGTAAATCAATATTTGGAATGTATTCCGAATACATATCAAGCCTTCCCAATTGTCTGTCAGCTTTACTTAATAAACTTAGAAGTTCCATGTTTTCAATTGTCCATTCCTTATTTATTTTATCGGGCTGAAAACTTCTATAAGAGTTTTGTTTTATGTAAGTACCAGATTTAAAATTTTTCATTTTGAATAAAGTTTAAACAAAACTAATCACTAATTAAGAAAAAAGCAAATTTCTTAATTAGTAAGTGATGTAATTTAAGTTTTTGAAAGAATTCTTTATTAGTAGGAATGCTTTTTTAAATTTCGCACATCGTCAGTCTGTTAAAAAATCATCCATAAATAGTTCATAAATACAGCAATTAAAGATTTAAAAACATCTTACAAATCCCTTACCTTTAAATAAAATTAAACGAATCAACATGAGCTACTTAAATGTTCAAAATCGGTTTCAAATTCAGATGCGGAGCATGGATCAATTTATTGAAAAAGAAAACCCTGTACGCTTTCTGAATGCTTTTATGGAGCAATTAGAACTTGGTCATTAATAGTACAACTGCATTAAATGAAAGTGGTAATTTGCCCAATAAATCTGCCAAACTGAGTTATGCAGAAATCGCAAAAAGTCAATTGAAAAACGAAATGAAAA
>JBIKJE010000017.1:0-47306 GCA_044361165.1 Crocinitomicaceae bacterium
CCATCGGATTTTAGAGGATATGATTAATCATTTTATCTTTTAATACATTGGTGTTAGAGTAATAACAAAATCCTACTTTTGAACCATGAGATTTATTCAAATTGGCTATTCGGGCAGAAATGGGTTTTTAAATTATTTCGCCACTTTCGCTTTGACTGCTTCAACACTTTTAGGAGTAGGTTTGATTCCTTATACATATGCGCTCAAGAAAGTGGGCTTAGTTTTGAATAAAGGAATTTCAACAGAAGAAGCGATTAATGCTTTGGGCGAAAATACTTTTCTAGCTTTACAACTATTTCCTTTTGTTTTGGCGCTATTTGTTCTGATGCTCTGCAATAAGTTCATTCATAAGCGAACAATTTTGTCCTTATTTACTGCCCGAAAATCATTCGATTGGAAGCGGTTTTTTATCAGTTTTGGTGCTTGGGGAACTTTGATGTTTGCCATGCTTGGTATAAACGCGATCGTCTTAAAAAATCCTTATGAATGGAATTTTAATCTGCAAACTTTTTGGATGCTTTTGGCGATTTCGATTTTTGTGATTCCATTGCAAACGACTTTTGAAGAAGCTTTTTTTCGAGGAAATTTATTTCAAGGAATGGGGACTTTTTTCAGAAAAGGTTGGATCACCGTTTTTTTTACTGCTTCACTTTTTGCGCTGATTCACGGTTCTAATCCAGAAGTTGAAACATTGGGTTTTGGGATTTTAATATACTTTTTGGTGACTGGTATTTTTCTTGGAATTTTGACCTTAATGGACGACGGCCTGGAACTTTCCATGGGATTTCACGCTTGGAATAATATCTTTGGCGCTTTGTTTGTTACGAATAATTGGCAAGTTTTTCAATCAGATGCACTTTGGATGGATACCGCGAAACCCAATTTTGGTTGGGATGCAATCGCTTCGATGGCAGTTTGTTTTCCTTTATTAATCTTGCTTTTTGCAAAGTTGTTCAAATGGAAAGATTGGAAAAAGCGTTTTTTTGGCGAAATAAAAGATTCAACTCAATCCAAAAATTGAATAAGATTTGCTCTTTTTCACTCCATCTTTGATTTTGTCATTTGAATTGCCAGGAATATTCATTCGAGCACTTTATGGCAGATTTAGTCCGATATATTAATAATTTTACAATTTCAAATCAATACTAACTTAAATAAAAGATTCCTTTTGAAAACATTGATTTCCTTACTAGCACTTACAATAAGTTCAACGGTCATCGCGCAACAAGATGCTTTATTGTCCATTTATTGGAACAATTTATCACTTATCAATCCAGGCGCAACAGGATTATTTTATAAACATCAAGCTGCTGTAAACTACAGAAATCGTAGGAACAGAGAATATTTTTTTCCAAATAATTTGATTGCTGGTTACAATGCGAAAATCGAAAAAATCCATGGTGGAATTGGTTTTAACTATCAACATGAAACGATTAGATCCTATCAAGTGCACCGTTTGGATTTGAATTATGGCTACCATTTTGATTTGGGGAAAAATCGGACAATTTCTGCTGGAATTTCTGGGGGTGTTATGCAGTTTCTCGATAAATCTGATTTTATTCTACCCTCGTCTGGCGATACTATTTCCTTTGATATTAAAATTTATTCTTTTCTCTCAAATTTTGGTGTTGTATACAAAGGAAATATTCTTAGTGTAGGAATTAGTTCCACTCAATTGTTTTCTATAAAGTTGAATGATGCGAATTATGTTCCTTCTTCAAGATATTTGAATCTTTTTGCGTCTTGTGATTTGAATGTTGCAAAAAAGTTTGCTTTTAGGCCACAGTTTATCGTTCGTACAGATTTTTATGATATTTCTGTAGACTTCAATTTTTTGGCAAGATATAATAACCGCTTTTGGGCTGGAATTATATATAGATATCAAAACGCTGTTGGTTTCTCTACTGGATTAGATATAAAAGAAAAATACAGAGTTGGTTACACTTATGATATTGAGGTTTATCGGTTGCCAGGAACAGCAAGAACAACACACGAAATCGCTTTAGGATTTTTGTTGAAATAGGAAATATATTTGCTTCGTAGATCATTTCAATCTCTCCAAAACACCTTTTCGCTTCACTATATTTTTGTAATCCCACTGAATGTCTCGTGCTTTTTGAAGCCAACGCGCTAAGTCAGTTGTATTAATCTGTTCAATCGCTGTAAAACGTGCTTCAGCGGCTTTAAAACTTCCTTCGTTGTGAAGTTCAGCTTCATCAAATGATTGTCCGCTCCAAAATAACAATCGCACATTGTTTTTCAATTTACTGTAACCCGCAACAGGATTTCCATCCAAAAACCAAACTGGATGCGCATGCCAAATTTTATTTTCAGCATCTGGCAAATGTTTGTTGATTTCTTGCGCCAATAAATCACAAATTGCTTGGTCGCTTTCAGCTTGAGAATTGTTGTAGTTTTGAATATCTTGGTTCATAAATCAGTTGTTGTTGAATAAAACAAGCTAAAAATACAAACTTTATGAGTGATAAACAAAGTAGATGATATCCGTTTTGTTTTTAATTATTTAAAATTCGCTGCTAATTTAAAAATTAAGCAAATGATAGAATTACAACATTGCGAAGTTTAGATTTAATAATTTACATTTTTGGCATTGGAAGAAAGTTTTTTAAAGGTGCGCTGAAAAAGTAGACTTTTGGAGGAAGCTAAGTAGCGCTAGCGGATTAGATCACCGACAAAATCACGTTTTCAGAAGCTTTTAAAATAAAGCGCATGAAACAAAAAACTAAATACGTACGAAAATTTGCGCTTTAACTTGATGACCCAGCCTTGATTTTTGGGTTCGTTTTGATCAAGCAAAAGGAACAAAAGGCTTATTTTAGCTTCAATTCTTTAATTCGAGTTTCAACAATTTGATCAATTTCTAAAATGGTGTCATTTTTCCAAGTCGCACCAACAGTAAATAACACTTCTTTGTTCTTTTTCTTACCGTCAGGAAAGAAATACACTTTTTGTCCAACTTCCAAACTCACTCCGCTATTCGATTTCGGATTTAAATTTGGATTCATCACCCCTGGTATAATCAAATAAATTGATTTGAAAGATCCATTGTGAAAGGTCATTGGAATGTTTTGCGCTTTTACTTCGTTGAAAAGTACTTCGACAAATGAGAAAACGGAAAGAAAGATTACTTTTTTCATGTTAATGGTTTTAAACATAACATTTTGAAAGTAAAATGGTTTAAGTTTATAAAACAAAAAAGCCTCACATTTCTGTGAAGCTTTCTGAGTGGGGAATGACGGATTCGAACCGCCGACATCCTGCTTGTAAGGCAGGCGCTCTGAACCAACTGAGCTAATCCCCCATTTTAGCGCTAGAAACACCGTTGTATTTCGTAATTGCGTGTGCAAAGATACGTCACTTTTTTGAATCTGCAAGTGTTTTGGAGAAAAAAATTAAAAAAAATCGCTGATCAAAAAGAAACTTCCTGTAATCAATATGGTATCTGTTTTATTTGCTGATTGTTGCGCTGTTTCGACCGCTTCTTTCATTTTTAAAAAATAAGTCGCATTCAAACCGATTGTTTCTGCTGATTTTCGCAAATCCGCGATTTTTGCACTGCGTTCGCTGTTGAATTCTGTCAAATAAAACTTAGCATCTTTTGGAAATAAAGACAAAATGCTATCTAAATCTTTGTCCGAACTTGTTCCATAAACTATGTGCAATTGACCTGAAACTTTAGGTTTAAGTGTTTGCAACAATTGTTTTATGCCATCAACATTGTGCGCTACATCTACAATCGTCAATGGATCGTGGGCAATAATTTCAAATCTTCCTCTAAATCCAGTGTTGTTTTTGGTGTTTTTTATCCCGTTTTCAATCTCAGATTCGGAAAAATCAAATCCGATGGTATTTAAAGCCCGCATCGAAGTTCTTACACTGCGTTCATTCTTCCACTGATAACTTTCAGTAGGAAAATGGAAAGTATTTGTAAATTCTTCCTTTTCAGCCCAAAAAACAGTCGAATTTTGTGTTTTAGCGCTTGTTTCAAACACCGAAATGGTTTCTGGCAAGGTTTCGCCAATCACCACTGGAATTTTTGGTTTGATAATTCCTGCCTTTTCAAAAGCAATTTTTTCTAAAGTGTCACCTAAAATGGCAACGTGGTCCATTCCTATGTGGGTAATGATTGATAGAATAGGGGAGATGATATTTGTAGAATCCAATCGGCCACCTAATCCAGTTTCGATCACACAAATGTCACATTTTGATTCTATAAAATGACTCAATGTTAACGCCCAAGTAATTTCAAAAAACGATGGACTAACTTCCAAAGTCAAATTTCGGATTTGTTGACAAAACGAAACGACTCTTTCCTCTGAGATTTGGATTCCATCAACGATAATTCGCTCTCTGAAATCATGGATGTGTGGAGAAGTGAATAAGCCTGTTTTAAGGCCTTTTTCCATGCAAATGGAGGCGATCATATTGGAAGTTGAACCTTTTCCGTTCGTTCCTGCAACATGAATGTATTGAAGTTGATTAAAATCAATGTTCAATTGTTTGCAAAGACTCAACGTATTACTCAAATCAGGTTTGTAAGCAACAGCTCCTATTTTTTGATAGGCTGGAAATTGCTCAAATAGCCAATTGATTGATTTTTCGTAAGTCGTCAAAACAAAGTATTTAAAAAAGAATTAAGTTGCTTGAACAGAAACGATCAAAGAAATCTTCTCAATTATGGCACCCTCCTTTTTATTGTATTTGATTTGTCTTTTTACCAATTCAATCACTTGATTAATCAATCTTTGGTCCGTTGTCGTCGTTTGTCCAGCAATATTGGATGCAGTCACAACATTTCCTTCTGCATTGATGCTCAATTTTAAAGCGATTTTACAAGATTGATTGGATTGAAGGTCATCAATGTTTAGTGAAGTCAATTTCACACGACCATTTTCACCTTTTCCGTCCCCGCCTGAACCTTCTTTTCCTTTTTCGGTTCCATTATCTTTTCCAAAAAGACCTTGTTTGGTTCCAGTTTCAGCATTTCCTCCACCAAAAGGATTTTTCCCTTTTACTAGTGTTGTTGGTTTTGCATTTGGATCGTTGCCATTTGTCTGATTTCCTTCTCCGGTTTTAACAGATGTTTTTGATTTTGGTGAAGTCACTACCTTTTCGATTTGAGGCTGCGGATTTGGGTCAACGGGATCGTCTGTTGGAGTACCAGCACCACCTGAACTTCCACCATTTTCAATGACCAATTTTTCCAGTTCAAGTTCCGTAATTTCAGTAGATGCAATTAAAGGAATGTCCTCTGGGGGTGGATCAGCCATCATGTAGTATGAAAATCTCAGGATTAAAAAAACAATCAAAACAATCACAAAACTTGTAATTATTCCAATTCTTTTGTCAATTGCATATGAAACTGGTCTTTCCATGTCTATTTATTTTTGATATGCCAATACTGGTTCCCAACCATTTGCCTGAGCCAAAGCTAAAACAGCAAAAATAGCTTCGTAATCTGCTTTTTTATGTCCGGCAATTTTGATTTTAAATTTCCCTGAATTTACAACATCTGAAGCAATAAGGTCTTTAATTAAATCAAAATTTCTCGCTTGCTCAGGTTTTTCGTTACTCATAAAGTACAGATTGTTTTCAGTAATAACAACCGTTGTCGTAACTGGATCCTGAGGCTGATTTAATTTTTCGTCAGGTTTGGGAAGATCTACCGGTGTATGGTTATTACTTGCCGTCAAACTGATAATGATAAAGAAAATCAAAAGCAGGAAGACAAGATCAGTCATAGAAGAAGCATTTCCTTCCACCATGATTTTTTTTCTGTTTCCTAAGTTCATATTTTAATTATTTACCTGGTTCGTTCAAAACATCCATAAACTCCAATGCGGTAGTTTCCATGGTATAAACAATTTTGTTGATTTTCTCAGTCAAAAAGTTGTAACCCATGAAAGCGGCGATTCCGACAATTAATCCTTCAACAGTCGTAATCATGGCAGTCATAATACCTGGTGCAATAACTTGTATATCCAAGGACGAAACATTTTGCAGATCAATAAATACGATAACCATTCCCACAACTGTTCCTAAGAACCCTAACATTGGTCCAGCTCCTGATGCTGTAGCCAAGAAACTTACTCGTTGCTCTAAACGCATAATTTCAATTTTTGCGGTATTCTCAATCGCCAGTGAAATATTTTCAATTGGTTTACCCAAACGGTCGATTCCTTTTTCTAGCATTCTTGCAGAGGGGCTATCAGAACCTGAACAAAGTTTTTTGGCTGCATCAATGTTTCCTTCAATCAAATACATTTTGATTTTAGAAAGAAAATTCGCTTCCTCTTTCGAAGCCCTTCTGAGTGCAAGTAGTCTTTCTGTGAAAACAAAAATTACATAGGCAAACATCAATAATAGTAAAAGATTGATGATCCACCCAATACCAGCATTTGACTGGTCGATGATTTCCCAAACTGATGTTTCTTTTACTCCTGTTGGACTTACAGCTTCTGTTGAGGCTGTTTCTATTTGCATAAGAAAATTAAAACTCATTTTATTAGACTTTAATATTGTTAATTTAAGTGAATTGTACCACTAAATTAAAGTGATTTAAAATGTACAACGTAAACCTTCAAAAAAGTTATACAGTTGGATTTTTAATAAAGTCCTTTACGAGTTAAATTAGATTTAGTTACTTCTAATTAATATACAATGGGAAAACTTCACATTTGAAATTTTCCCACTAATTTTCTAAACAAGTTGTTTCAATGCAATTTCAAAAGCTGTTTTTGCAATTTCAGTTTTCTTGCTGTTGATTGCAAAAGTTTTTTCCAATGCAGTTTTGATTGTTGCACTTGTGTCTGCAAAAATTCCGTTGTCATCGATTGTTTCCAAATCGCTGCTCATTAAATAAGCGAACACTCTAGCCATTCCACAATTGGAAATGAAATCTGGTATAATTGAGATGTTTCTATCGGCATGTTCTGCAATCGGTCCGAAGAAAATTTGCGGATCTGCGAAAGGCACATTTGCACCAGAAGAAATGACTTCAACACCTGCATTGATCATTCGGTCAAGTTGGTTCTGCGTAATCATTCTCGAACCTGCGCAAGGGATAAAAACATCTGCTTCTAAGTCCCAAATTTTCGAGTTCATTTCTTCGTAACTCAATAAGTTTTCGTGATTTAACTCATTACCCTTTTTATTCAAGTAAAGTGACTTGATTTCTTCGAACGTAAAGCCTTCTGGTTTAATTAAACCACCCACTCTGTCAATGATTCCAACGATGAGTGCGCCTTCTTGAGCCAAGTAATATGCACCTGCAGAAGCGACATTTCCCCAACCTTGAACGAGTACTTTTTTGCCCTTTAAACTTCCTCCCCAGATGTTATAATAGTGTTGTATTGATTGTGCAACACCAAAACCGGTGATCATGTCAGCAACAACATATTTACGATTTACATCAGGTGACAAAAGTGGATTTTCAATCACTTTTAAAACACCGGATTTTAATTGTTCGATTCTATTTCTTCTTTGCTCATCAGATGGTTTGAAGTGTCCATTTAAAACTCCTTCTTGCGGATGTAAAACACCACAATTTTCTGTCATCGGGATAACTTCATGGATTTCATCGACGTTCAAATCGCCTCCTGTTCCATAGTAATTTTTCAATAAAGGAGTGACTGCGGCATACCATCTTTTCAATACACCTTCCTTTCGCGGATCTTTAGGATCGAAGTTAATTCCAGATTTTGCTCCACCAATTGCAGGACCTGCGACAGTGAATTTTACCTCCATTGTTTTGGCAAGAGATTCAACTTCTCTTTTGTCAAGTCCAGAACGCATTCTTGTTCCACCTCCAGCAGCGCCACCTCTCAACGAGTTAATCACTACCCAACCCTCAGCTTCCGTTTCTGCATCTTTCCATTCAAAAACAATTTCAGGTCTTTTGTTCTCGAATTTTTCGAGTAAATCTTTCATCTTTTTTCGATTTTCATGTGGTACAAATTTAGTAAACTATCTCGAAGAAAGTCTAAAAACGAGGTCAATTTAAAAGGTTTCTAAATATAATTTCAAGCATTAGTTTCAAGGCAAATGCAGTATTCCACCGCTAACATTTTGGTCCGCTCCAGTGACATCTTTCAGACAATTTGGTAGTTTTTCTGCATAAAGCGCGCCCAAAAATGCGAATACAATGGCTTCTTTGAATTCGATGATTTTTCTTTCAGGAAGTATAATTTTGCCTTCAAAATAATGTCCAATTCTCTCGATTAAAAAATTATTCAATGCGCCACCGCCAGTGATAAAAACTGATTTTAGTTCATTTTTATTAAGAACGTTGCTGATTTGAATCGCTTCGTGTTCAATGACTGTTCTGAGATTGTTTTCAATGTCTCTGTCAAATTTGATCAAAGGATAAAATTCACTTTCGAGCCATTCAGTTCCGAGCGATTTTGGGCCATTTTGCAAGTAATACGGTAAATTATTGAGTAGATCTAAGAGGAAAAAATTAATCTCACCAGATTTTGCTAAAACACCATCTTTATCAAAAGTTAAACCCTTGTTTTGTGCGAGCTTATTCAACGGAAGATTTCCTGGTGAACAATCAAATGCTGTTATTTTTCCATTTTTCTTGAATGAAACATTTGAAATTCCACCAATATTTAGGAATGATTCTGCTTCGGAATTGAAAAGTTCGAAGTCACCAATTGGAACTAAAGGAGCACCTTGTCCGCCATGGATCACATCTTTTGTTCTAAAATCATTGATTACTTTGATTCCTGTAATTGCAGCGATTGTAGTTCCGCATCCGATTTGAACGGTAAATCCATTTTCTGGCTGATGATAAACGGTGTGTCCATGTGATGCAATGTAGTCAATCGTATTTTTTTCAATTTTGTGTTTTTGAATAAATATATTGACAAATCCCCCCATATTTTTGCCTAATTCTTTGTCCAATTTGAACAATTGAATTGCTGTTAATTGTGTTGAAATACTTAGTTTTTCAATAAGGTCCGGCTGATAAGAAAATGTTTCTGCTTGAACTAATTCGTAAGTCCAGGTGTTATTCTCATGGCGTTGCAATCTTACTAATGCGATGTCTAAACCATCCAAAGAGGTTCCTGACATCAATCCGATAATATTATATGTTATCATAAGTCAATTAGAAAGTGGAAAAATAAAATATTAAGTTTAAATTTACAACCGATTATATTAAGAATAAAAATAAACTATATAATAATATGAATTTTGAACTGACAGAAGAACAAATTGCTGTTCGTACAGCGGCAAGAGATTTCGCTCAAAATGTTTTAAAAGCTGGTGTTATCGAACGTGATAACCAACAAAAATTCCCTGCTGAAGAAATCAAGCAATTGGGTGAATTAGGTTTCATGGGAATGATGGTTGACCCAAAATACGGTGGAGGTGGTATGGATACTGTTTCTTATGCAATTGCAATTGAAGAAATCTCGAAAGTAGATGCTTCTGTTTCTGTTTGTATGTCCGTAAACAATTCCTTGGTTTGTTGGGGATTAGAGAAATTTGCGAACGAAGAGCAAAAACAAAAGTATTTAGTTCCATTAGCAACTGGTGAAAAAATTGGTGCTTTTTGTTTGTCTGAGCCAGAAGCTGGTTCTGATGCAACATCTCAAAGAACTACTGCTATTGATATGGGGGATTACTATTTGTTGAATGGTACAAAGAATTGGATTACAAATGGTTCTTCTGCTTCAACTTATTTAGTTATTGCTCAAACAAATGTGGAAGCAGGTCATAGAGGAATCAACGCTTTCATTGTTGAACGTGGAATGGAAGGTTTTATCGTCGGTGCAAAAGAAGATAAATTAGGTATTAGAGGAAGTGATACACATACTTTGTTGTTCAATGATGTTAAAGTTCCTAAAGAAAATAGAATTGGTGAAGATGGATTCGGATTCAAATTCGCAATGAAAACGTTGTCTGGAGGTCGTATTGGTATTGCTGCTCAAGCATTAGGTATTGCTTCAGGAGCAATGGAGTTGGCTTTGGCATATTCTAAGCAAAGAAAAGCTTTTGGCAAAGAAATTTATCATCACCAAGCGATTGCATTTAAATTGGCTGATATGGCTACTGAGATTGAAGCAGCTAGAATGTTAGTAATGAAATCTGCTGCAGATAAAGATGCAGGAAGAAATTACGATCAATCAGGAGCAATGGCTAAATTGTATGCATCTAAAGTAGCAATGGAACAAACAGTTGAAGCTGTTCAGATTCATGGCGGATACGGTTTTGTAAAAGAATATCACGTTGAAAGATTGATGCGTGATGCGAAAATCACTCAGATTTATGAAGGTACCTCTGAAATTCAGAAGATTGTAATTTCTAGAAATTTATTGGCAGAATAATATTTGCAAATTGATTTTTAAAAGTCCCAAGTTCGATTGAATTTGGGACTTTTTTTATTTAATATTTTTCATGATACTGTCATATTCATGAATTTGAATGGATGAAGTGGTTGTTATTTTATCTATTGCAATCATCGATTTTGATAAGTTTTCGATTTGCATTGTTTTGTATTTTGTTGCTTTTCCAATCATAAATGGATTGAATATTGGCATGATAAACATGAATATTTTCTCCGCTAATCTATTTTCCTTTCTCGGACCGATAAGTAAGGAAGGTCGATAAATATGTAAATGAGGTATTTTAAGTGAAGCCAACTTTTCTTCTGCTTCACCCTTAATTTTGAGGTAAAAATTGGTAGATTTACTTGAAGCACCTACACTAGAGATAAAATGAAGCGATTGGAGTCCTTTTTTTAAGGATAATTTGGCAATCATACATGGAATCTCAATTTCTATCTCACCATATTGATTTAAATCTGGAGTTTTTTTTCTGGTTGTCCCCAAACAAGAAAAGATAGAATCAAGTTTTTCTATCGAATCAAAATTTATTTCATCTTTAAAATCGGTTATAATTTCTTGAATCTTCGGGTTAAGAATCTCAGTTTCCTTTCTGTTTAAAAGAATAATTTTGTCAAAATCTGGGTCGAGAATTAGTTTTTCTAGAACAAAACTTCCAGTTAAACCGCTACTTCCAAGTATTAATGCTGTTTTCATATTTTATAAAAATGGAACAATGCTTTCTAATCCAATCCCTCTAGAACCTTTGAGTAAAATCAATTTGTTCGCTAGATTTAAGTCTTGAATATAGATTGATGCTTCTTCTTTGGTCTCAAATGATTTGATTTTGGTGTTTGGATTAGTTAATACAGCGCAAAAATGTTTACCTATACAAATTGCATTTAGACTTAATTTTGTGATTAATTCAGCAATTTTTTCATGTTCTTTGAATGATTCGATACCTAATTCAAACATATCGCCTAGAATGACGAATTTATCTGTATGTTCAACCAATGCGAAGCTTTCTAAAGCCGATTTCATACTCGTTGGATTGGCGTTGTAAGCGTCGAGTATTAATGTATTTTTGGATGTTTTTTGTATCTGAGATCGATTGTTTGTAGGAGAATATTCAGTAATTGCATTTGAAATTTGACTTGATTCGACGCCAAAGTAATTTCCAATACAAATTGCAGCTAAAAAATTGTAAAAATTATATTTTCCAATCATTTGTGTTTGGATTCGGTCTGATTCAAAATCACTTTTCTTCCAGTTCATTTCTACAAAAGGAGATAAGCTAAGCAAATTTCCTGTGATTGTAGCCATATTATCTGAACCGTAAGTCTCAATTTCTACATTTTTAGGCAGATTCTCTGTCAAAATTGGGTCATCATTATTTACAAAAATACAACCGTCACTGTGTGAAATTGAGTCGTAGAGTTCTAATTTTGTTTTTAATACACCTTCAAAACTTTTAAAACCTTCTAAATGTGCCATGCCAATATTGGTTATAATACCATGTGTTGGCTCAGCAATTGCACATAGTTCCTGGATATCATGAAATTTATTTGCCCCCATCTCAATTACTGCAATCTGATGTGAATGAGATAGTTGGAGTAGGGTTAGGGGCACTCCGATATGATTATTCAAATTTCCATGCGTAAAATGTACGTTGAATTTTTTAGAAAGTACAGTTGCAATCAATTCCTTACTGGTAGTTTTACCATTACTGCCAGTAATTCCAATAATTGGAAAATTAAATTTTTTTCTGTGGAAATTTGCTAATTTTTGAAGGTATTCTAGCGAATTATCGACCAAAAATATACTATCATTGTTTTGAAATAGTTTTTCGTCTGCAATTACATATTTTGCACCTGCTTCTATTGCTTTTTCTGCAAATTCATTGCCATTAAAATTTCCACCTTTCAAGCAAATGAATAAACAGTCTTTTTGAATGTTTCTAGTATCCGTACAAATTCCAGATGTTTCGTAAAATAGTTCAAAGTTCATATCTATATCGCATAAAAAAACCCACCTTGAAGATGGGTTTTTAAATTATATTGAAGTTATTTTTTCTTCTTTTTCTTATCCTTTTTTTCGTAGTTCAATCCTGTCGGACTTCCTACACGATCCATTGCACATCTAAATCCGATTGTTGCAGTAGATTGATCTTCGTCCAAAAATCTTCTATTTGAACCAACTAACCAATATGCTCTATCTTTCCAAGAACCTCCTTTGTAAACTCTTGATTTGTCAGAAACTAGTGTTGTTGGCCATGAAGTTCTATCTCCAGGTTTGATTTGAGAGCCTTGTAAACTGTATGTTTCGTACTCATTTTGATACATTACTAGATTTGGATCTCTCTCAGCTTGGTTGATAGCATTTTTACGATCGTCGTTGTCAAAGTAAATTGAACTTTCAATATCACCATCTAAATGATCAATATAATCATCTTTTCGATAGTTCAATCTGCCGATATTTTCCTCTTCAACAACATTTCTGTATTTCAATTTACCAGGTGTGTTTGTAATGAATGAGGCAAATCCTTGTCTTAAGATAGTAATAATTTCGTAAGCATATTCGTCACCATTTACACCTTCACGCAATCTGTCTACGAAGATTTCATCCATGATTAATTCTTGTACTATTAAAGAAGATGCAACTTCATCTTTGTCATTTTTCAAGGAAATAGCCGAGTCAAGAATTACGTTTAGTTCTCTCAACAATTTCAATTCCATTGAATCTTTCGTGTTCTTGTGAGAAGTGTAGTATGGATCTGGAGCCATTCCTCTTCTTTCAGGATTTCTTGATGCATTTCTCATCATGATTCCAGCAGGAATTACTGTGTCATTGATATCATGCTTGGTTGCAGAAATACGTTGGTAACGAACTCTTTCAAACTCATTGATGTACTCTTTCATTCCATGAACATCATACAACACTTGAGCATTCTTAGTATCAGTGATACCTTGGTTGTTCAACTGTTTTGTTTTGAATACATTTCCACGGAAAGGTCTGAACTCGTCAAAATCTTCAGATGACATTGGACGATATACATCCATTACCCATTCTGAAACGTTTCCAGCCATGTTGTACAGTCCATAATCATTTGGCCAGTAAGATTCAACCGGAGCGGTAACGTCTGCTTTGTCATTCAATTGACCAGCAACTCCCATGTAATCTCCACGTCCACGTACAAAGTTTGCACGAATTTGACCTTGGAATGTAGCATCGTCTTGTCTTACCCAGTGACCATCCCAAGGATAGATTTTTCTGTCAGTAATAACTTCTGAACCTGGCTCTAAGTTTCCAATTAATCCATAAGAAGCAAATTCCCATTCAGCTTCCGTTGGTAGACGATATCTAGGAAGCAAAATTCCATCTTCCATTCTTATGATACGTGTAGATAATTGTTTACCATTCGCTTTGGAAGGGTCCAAATCTTGTGTATTTCTGATTACACCATCTTTTCCTTCTTCATTTGCATATTGACCAGCTAAATAAGCTTCAGTATCGAAGTTATTTTCGTTTTCTTGTTCTGTATTGAAATCCATGATTCCCTCACGAATCAAAATATATTCGTTAACACGGTCAGTTCTCCATTTACAATAGTCATTAGCTTGCAACCAAGAAACACCGACTACTGGATAATCTCTATATGCTGGGTGACGCAAATAATATTCTACATATTTCTCATTGAAAGAAAGAGGAGATCTCCAACACAATGTATCAGGCAATGCATTTTTGTATACCATTGGATAAGTTTCTCCGTATGCACGGTGAATCCAATACAAATATTCTAACCAGTAAAAGTTAGTAACCTCCGTTTGGTCCATATAAAAAGAAGAAACGGTTACACGGGCAGGTCTGTTGTTATGATCAAACATAACATCTTGTTCAGCACGCCCCATTGTAAATGTACCACCTTCAACTAATAATAAACCTGGACCAGTCTCTTGATCCATGAAAGGAAATTTTTGGAATCCTCCAACATTTGGATTGTTGTACTCCCATCCAGTTGAACCTGAACTTTCGCGAGAACATGCAGTGACCAAAGCAATTGCTAAAATAGCTAAAGCTGAAATTCGAAGCATTTTCATATTTATTGGTTGTTTTTTCATTGTTCTAATTTTGCAAAGTTACTTGCATAAACGTAATTTAAAATAAAAGTTACATTTTTTTTAAAATGAAGGACAAGAAATTGTTCTCCATGTTTGACCTTTTTTCTTACAATTTACATTATAACCTAATGAAACTTCATGTGATCCACCTGAAATACCATTGTTTAATGTTGAAACTGTAACGTCGTAACTATATCCAATTTTAAATGTACCAGAATTAATTCCTAAAGCTAAAATAAAAGCATCTCTGTTTCTGAACCAAGCACCTGCTGTAAAAGATCCGTATTTTACATATGTACCGATGTTAATTTCCATGAATCCTTGCTGATATTGAAAGATAACATTAGGCATAATTGAAGTGGTATTCATGTATTTTGATTTACCACCTAATTTTATTTCAGCACCCATGTGTCCAGTTAGTCTAATTGGTAGAGGTGAGTTTGTTCCTAAAATCATAGATTCATCTGGCATGTTTAAATGATGACCTGCAACTCCGAAAAAGAAATTTTTAGAAAATCCTGCTATTCCAGCTGATGCGTCAAAAAATCCTCTTTGACCACCACGTTGAACATCGCCAGTTTTGTAAATGAATCCTCTTCGAGGATCAATCATATCTCCAAATTTCAATTTATCCCAATCTAAAAATTTCTGGTACCATGCTGCTCTAGCTCCAAATAACATGGTGAATTTATTTGTTACCTTTAAATGGTATGAATAAACTAATCCAAGCATTGAAGTATTGATTGTTCCTTGACCTTGCTGATCATGAGTAGCTAAAACACCAAAACCACCAGATATATTTTTGAAGTACTGATCATACGATGCACTGTATGTCACATAATTTGCTGACAATCTTGGCCACTCGTTTCTGTAGTTTAGCCCAAATCGTGCACATCTATTCGTTCCCGCAAAAGCAGGGTTCAAATATAGCGGGTTGGCATAAAACTGTGTAAACGTTGGATCTTGTCCAAAAACCTCGTTTTTACAGGTTAAGCCAATCATTATGATTACTAAGTATTTAAGTTTTTTCATTCAATTCTGAATAATAGCAAATTAGTACTAGAACGCAATTTTCACGACAATGTTACAAAAAAAAAACAAATTGAAGCTACTTAAATGATAATTCAGTAGCAATAAATGAATGTTGCATACGTTTTTGATGAATATATGATTCAAAATTCTCACATTTGCCGTATGAAAGTGATTTTAAATTTTACCATTTCAAAGTTGTTTTTCTTTGTTTTAATGTCTTCAAGTTTTGTATTTGCTCATTTAGATTTATTAGGACAGGAAAATACGTATAATGTTGTTATTCCGTGGGATGCATCCAAAGAGATTACAGTAAATGAACAAGTGATGTTTGTGCCGTCAATTAAAAATCAAGGCTATAATGGTAAAAATCCTTTTTTTGCCTGGCAAACCAAGGTGAATGATTTTTTGGATTATGCAGTGAAGGTTAATAATTTAACATTTTATGATGCTAGCGCTGAAGATTTAACCTTTCTTTCGATTAATGGCATCAATGTGCCTACAGAGCCAGAGATTAATACTTCTACTAGTATTTCCAGGGCTGATAAGTTTGTGCATGTTTCTTTGAATCCTTTTTTAAAAGTTGATGGAGTAATTAAAAGAATTTCTTCTTTTAAAGTTGAATTAGAATCCAAACCTATGCCTGCAACTAAGAAAGATTTTGTTGGTTCATCTGTTTTGGGTGACATAAATAGTAGATGGTATAAAATTTCAGTTAGTCAAGATGGTATTTATAAAATAGACCAAGCTTTTTTAGTTTCATTGGGAATAGATGTCTCTAACTTGAATCCTGCGCACATTAATATATATGGAAATGGATTTGGGAAGTTGCCAGAATTAAACAGTGTTTATAGACCTGATGATTTAGTAAAAAATGATATACTAGTGGTTGGAGAAGGTGATGGATCTTTTGATTCGAATGATTATATTTTATTTCATGGCTGGGGGCCGAATCGAATTTATCAAGTTGGAAACGAGTTGCAAAGAGAGATGAATCCTTACAGTGGAGTGTCTTGCTATTTCATTAGGATTTCAGAAAGCGATATTCCAGGAAGGGTGCAAGTTGAAGCATCGATAGAAACACCAAATGAAAATGTAAATTCTTTTAATTATTTCAGTGTTTATGAGCAGGAATTGAAGTCACTTGTAGGAGGCGGACAAAGGTGGTATGGTGATTTGTTTGATGAAGAATTGACGAAATCTTTTTCTTTCAATGTTCCTAATATAGTAACAAGCTCTCCAGCGAAGTTTAGAATTTCAGCAGCATCAAATCCAAGTTCTGGCTTAAATAGTGTACAGCTTTCAATTGGTTCTGAAGTTTTAACAAGTTTTTCTTTACCCACAGTTGCTGCTGATTATGCGAGAGTAGAAAAAACTTTTGAAGATGTTACTCCACAATCATCGATGCCACTTACAATGACAGTGAGTAGGAGTAATCCTGCTGTAATGACTTATCTTGACAAAATTGAATTAAATGCGCGTGCAAGTTTAATTTTTTCAGGGAATCAAATGTACTTTAGAGATTTGCTTTCAGTTGGTGGGGGAAAAATTAGTTCTTTCACAATTGAAAATTTTAATTCAAATTCTTTTGTTTGGAACGTTACTAACAGGCAAAAACCAGTTCTTGAGGTAGGTAGTTTTAATGGGAACAGTTATAGTTTTGTAACACGAACAGATTCATTGAAAACTTTTGTGGTTTTAAATGGGTCTAATTTTTTGACTCCTAACTATATAGGAACTGTTGTTCCTCAAAACTTACATGCTTTAGATTATGCTGACTTACTGATTGTTACTCCCGTTGTTTTTAAGGATCAAGCAGAACGATTGGCGAATTTACATCGAAATGAGGGATTGTTGGTTCACGTTGTTACTACTGATCAAATTTACAATGAATTTTCTTCTGGCTCCTTAGATGTTACTGCTATTAAATGGTTTGCAAAAATGTTTTTTGATCGTGCAAATGGAAATCCTGATTTGATGCCGAAAAATTTATTGCTATTTGGTGATGGGACTTATGATCCGAAAGGGATTGTTTCTAATGTGAACTATATTCCTACGTATCAAGTTTTGAATTCTGAAAATCATATTGATGCGCTTGTAACGGACGATTATTTTGGAATGATGAATGACAATGAATCTCTGGGTAATGCTGATGCTATGGATTTGGGCGTTGGAAGGTTATTAATTTCTTCCAATCAAATTGCTAAAGAGCAAGTAGATAAGATTGAAATTTACATTACAAATGGTGCTAATTTAATGAATACAAGTGAAGATTGCTGTTCTGGAAATTCGAATGTTGATGGCACTTTTGGTGATTGGAGATTGAATTATGTTCAAATAGCGGATGATGAAGAGGGAGGATATTTTATAACGCAAGATTGTGAGCCACAATATGAGGAAGTAACTGCGAATCATCCAGAAATGAATGCAGACAAATTGTATACAGATGCTTTTGTGCAAGTTTCAGGAGCAGGTGGACAAAGGTATCCAGATGTCTATGATGCAATTACAAATCGAGTGCAAAGAGGTGCGTTGGTTGTAAATTATGTTGGACATGGGGGAGAGGCTGGTGCTGCTTTGGAGCGAATAATTACCATTTCTCAGATTTTGTCTTGGACTAATTTGAATAAAATGAATTTATTTGTTTCGGCAACTTGCGAATTCACAAAGTATGATGATCCTAGCAGAGTTTCAGCAGGTGAATGGGTATCTTTAAATCCCGCTGGAGGTGCAATTGCTTTGATGACAACCACAAGGTCTGTGTATTTTGATGTTAATTCAACTACTGGAGAAAGGTTTTATGAGAATGTATTTCAAAGAGATAATTTATTTCAGCCATTGACATTTGGGGAAATTATGCGTCGAACTAAAAATTCAACGAATGAAGGAATTAACAAAAGAAGTTTTACATTGATTGGTGATCCAGCATTGAAAATTGCCCTACCAAAATATAGAATTGTCACAGATAGTATCAATCACATGAGTCCGAATTTGGTAAACGATACGATTGAGGCTCTTTCTAAAATGAATATCAAAGGACATTTGGAAGATTTCAATGGAAATGTTTTAACAAATTATCAAGGGGTTTTGTCACCAACGGTTTTTGATAAACCAAAATTAGGTAAAACACTTGCACAAGATCCAACATCTCCCGTGCTAGAGTTTTCAACTCAAAGAAATTCTATGTACAAAGGCAAAGCGTCCATTAAAGATGGTTATTTTGACTTTACTTTTGTTGTTCCTAAAGATATAAATTACGCTTTTGGAAATGGAAAAATATCCTATTATGCCAATAATACCGATACTGATGCCTTTGGTGAGGATAAACGGTTTGTCGTTGGAGGTTTGAACTCAGCTGGCTTAAACGACAATGTGGCTCCAACTGTAGAACTTTACTTGAATGACCAAAATTTTGTCTCAGGAGGTTTAACTGATGAAAGCCCTAAATTGATTGCAGAAGTTTTTGATGAAAATGGAGTAAATACCGTTGGAAATGGAATTGGACATGACATTGTGGCAATTTTGGATAATAATACATCCGATCCTATTTTGTTGAATGATTATTATACTGCCAATTTAGATTCCTATCAAAGTGGAAAAGTATCTTATGATTTTTCTGGTTTATCAGTAGGTAATCATACTTTAACCTTTAAAGTTTGGGATGTAAATAATAATTCTTCAGAAACCTCGATTAATTTTACGGTTGTTGAGAAGCAAGAAATTTCATTGGATCACGTCTTAAATTATCCAAATCCATTTACAACTAAAACACAGTTTTTCTTTGAGCACAATCAAGTTTGCGAGACTTTAGAATCTCAGGTTCAAATTTTTACAGTTTCAGGAAAATTGGTTAAGACCATTAATCAATCAGTTAGAACTGCTGGTTTTAGAACAGAAGGGATTGATTGGGATGGAAGAGATGATTTTGGAGATCAAATAGGTAAAGGAGTTTATATTTATAAGATTTCAGTAAGAAATCCTGAAGGGGAAATCGCTGAAAAAGTAGAAAAATTGGTTTTATTAAGGTAATTTCAACAATAAAAGTTTTGCTTTTACGTATATTTGTTTTTTGATTCGATTTATATCACACTTATGTTAAAAAAAATAGGTTTCTTTTTTTTAGTTTCCGCGCCAGTAGTTTTGTTGGCTCAACCTAATAGTTCGGGGGCATCCAATAAAGATTTACAGTTAAATACGATAACAACAGCAATGCCATTTTTGAGTATTACTCCTGATTCACGAGCGGGTGCAATGGGTGATGCAGGAACGGCTTTGAGTGCTAATTCACATTCCATTTATTGGAATACAGCCATGTTGAATTTTTCCAAAGATGATGCTGAAATAAGCGTTTCATACACTCCATGGTTGAGACAATTAACGAACGATATGTCATTGTCTTATGTTTCTGGTTACAAAAGGATTGGTACGCGCCATGCTGTAACTGGAGCTTTGCGCTTTTTTAGCTTAGGGGAAATCACATTTACCGACAATGCTGGTACCAAAATCAGAGATGACAAGCCATCAGAATTTGAATTTGCTGGCGGGTATGCATTTAAATTAGCGGATAAGTTTAGTATTGGAATCAACGGTAAATTTGCTTACTCTAATTTAACTGGAGGATTAGTTACTCCTGGAGGAACAAGTAAAGCAGGAGTGGCTGGAGCATCTGATATTTCATTTGTTTATTACAATGATGAAGCAGAATTGGGTGATAAATCTGGGGTTCTATCTCTTGGTGCGACCATTAATAATATTGGGAATAAAATTGCCTATTCGGAAGTAAGTACTGATCAGCGTGATTTTTTACCAATGAATTTGAAGTTGGGAGGAGCTTACACCATGAAATTCGATAAATTCAACAATCTTACTTGGGCTTTAGACTTTCAAAAATTATTGGTTCCAACACCACCGATTAGAGATGCAGTGACAGGAGAAATCATTTCAGGGAAAAATAACAATATTGGAGTTATTTCTGGTATGTTGCAATCATTTGGTGATGCACCAGGGCAATTGGAGGTGGATGATCAAGGAGATTATATTCAAGATGCGAGTGGTAAATATCAAGTAGAAAAAGGTTCAAAACTCAAAGAAGAATTAAGAGAAATTAATATTGCTACTGGATTGGAATATTGGTATAACAATATGTTTGCCATCAGAGGTGGTTTTTTCTATGAACATTATACAAAGGGATCTCGTCAATATTTCAATGCTGGTGTTGGCTTAAAATACAAGATTATTGGCATTGATATTTCATATTTGGCAGCTTTGAGACAAGGAAATCCATTAGCAAATACAGTTCGTTTTACCTTGCGTTTTCAAATTGGAAATTCTGTAAAGTCAAATGAATCAGCTCCTGAGTAAATGAATATTCGGATTGGATTTGGTGTTGATGTTCATCGGTTGGCTGATGGACTAAAATTGATGGTAGGAGGAAAAGAAATACCTTCAACATTCGGTGCTGTTGGACATTCAGATGCAGATGTTTTGTTGCATGCCATCAGCGATGCACTTTTAGGTGCGGCAAATTTGAGAGACATTGGTTTTCATTTTTCAGATACCGATCCTCAGTTTAAAGGAATTGACAGCAAAATTTTACTTGCTAAAGTTTATGATTTAATTGCCTCAAAAGGATTTAGCGTTGTTAACATTGATTGCACAGTTATTCTCGAAAAACCTAAGTTAAATCCACATATCCCTGATATGATGGAGATTATATCAAATGTTCTTAAAGTGACTAGTGAAGAAGTTTCATTGAAAGCAACAACGCACGAAAAAGTAGATTCATTTGGAGAAGGCAAAGCAATTAAAGCTTATGCTGTTTGTCTATTAAAGAAAAATTGATTGAATTCTAATTAAAAAAAGGAATCAATTGCTTGATTCCTTTCAACTAACTAAAATTAAAACCTTAATAAACTCCACGAAGATTAAGGTTTCTCTTTTGATTTATGATTGTAGCATTTTTAATTTTATATTAATTTACTCTTTTAGTAAATTGAGTAAAATACAATCATGATAACATCTATAATTACACAAACAGATGCCGAATTAATAATCCATTTCATTGGTGAAACTGAAAGCAATAAGCTTAAAGTTAACATCGTAGGAATCAATATCAATGAAAGTGATAAGATACTTTCAATTGCACCTAGACCTACTGCAATTCCGCCTAAACATCCAATGATTAAGATAACCAAACTGATTAAACCAAATCTATTGAATTCTGATCCTTTATAAATTCCTGTATTTTCTGCTGTGTGACTCATAATTTACGTTTTTTAGTTTGGTACAAAGTTCAGTTCAAATTGAATCTTTGGAAATGACCGTTGTTAGCTTTTAAATTGATATTCATCAGTTTTTTCGTTTGGTGCAGAATATTATATTTAATTTTGATTTCTTTAAATGGAATTTCAATGAACTATTTTCAAGGTAAAGTTGCATGGGTTACAGGTGCATCGTCAGGAATTGGCAGAGCCACTTGTGAAGCATTAGCCAAAAACGGTGCAATCGTCGTTTTATCAGCACGCAATGAAGAAATGTTGAGAGAAGTTTGTTTAGGATTAGCCAATTCAACACAACATTTTGTGCTTCCTTTAGATTTAGAGCAAATGGAAACTTTTCAATCGAAAGTCGATCAAATTATCGAAAAATATGGGAGAATTGATTTTTTATTCAATAATGGAGGATTAAGTCAACGCTCATTGGTTTCTGAAACGCCGATTGATGTTGACCGAAAAATAATGGAAATCAATTACTTTGGAAATATTGCTCTAGCAAAGGCCGTTTTACCTTATTTTATCAAACAAAAATCGGGTCATTTTGTCATCACTTCAAGTATAGCTGGGAAGTTTGGTTTTTACTTGAGATCAGCATACAGTGCATCGAAACATGCTTTGCAAGGATTTTATGAAAGTTTAGCACTGGAAGAAGCGAAAAATAATGTTTTTGTCACCATTTCTTGTCCTGGAAAAATAAACACGCCGATTTCTACCAATGCATTGACAGCTTCTGGCGAAAAACATGGCGTCATGGACCACAATCAAGCAACCGGAATGTCGGCGGAAGAATGTGTTTCTATCTTATTGAAAGCTGTTTCGAAGAAAAAGAGAGAGATTTTGATTGGTCACAAAGAAACCTTGGCTGTTAGTTTGCGAAGATTTTTGCCGCAAAAAATGTTCTGGAACATCATTAAAAAACAAAAGGCAACCTGATAAGCTGCCTTCATTTATTTTGATTTGATAGCGTTTTAAATCAAATTTTGCGCTGTCAAAAATTCAACTACATTTTTTTCAATTCTTGCTTCGATATTTGAATTGTCGGCCTTAACAAAAGGTTTTCCAATGATTTTTTCATAAAGTTCAATGTATCTTTCTGTAATTACATCTACAAATTCATCTGGCATGAAAGGCATTTGTTGACCATCTAATCCTTGGAAATCATGTTCAATCAACCATTGACGTACAAACTCTTTAGATAATTGTTTTTGTGCTTCGCCTTTTTCTTGTCTTTCAGCATATCCATCCGCATAAAAGTAACGAGAAGAATCAGGTGTGTGAATTTCGTCAATCAAATAAACTTTACCGTCTTTGATTCCAAACTCATATTTTGTATCGACTAGAATCAATCCTTGTGCAGCAGCCATTTCTGTTCCTCTTTGAAACAATGCGCGGGTATAGTTTTCTAGTTGAACGTAAATTGCTTCAGGAACAATATTTTGAGCAATGATTTCCTCTCTTGAAATGTCTTCATCGTGTCCCTCTTCCGCTTTGGAAGCAGGAGTAATGATTGGTTCAGGAAATTTATCATTTTCTTTCATTCCTTCAGGCAATGCAACACCACATAAAATTCGTTTTCCTGCCTTATATTCTCTTGCACTGTGACCAGCCAAATATCCTCTGATGACCATTTCTACTCGAATTGGCTCGCATTTAAGTCCAACAGCGACACAAGGATCTGGCGTTCCAATCAACCAATTAGGAACAATGTCTCTCGTTGCTTCTAAAAACATGGTTGCAACTTGATTTAAGACTTGTCCTTTGTAGGGAATACCTTTCGGTAAAATATGATCAAAAGCAGAGATTCTGTCAGAAGCAATCATTACTAAAACGTCATTTTTTAGTGAGTAAACTTCGCGTACTTTACCTTTGTAAATTGCTTCCTGACCAGGGAAATTATAGTTGGTGTCTGTGATTGTTTGATTCATTTTTTTGAATTTATTCTTTTTCTTTTTCTTTTTCGTCTTTCAATTTTTGTTCGGCTGCCTCAGCTTTTTCAAATGCGTCGATTATTTTCTTCACCAATGGATGTCTGATTACATCGCTTTGATTTAGTCTGATAATTCCTATTCCATCCACATCTTTCAATGCATCAAGCGCATAGGAAAGTCCTGAACGTTGTTTCCTTGGTAAATCAATTTGTGACATGTCTCCCGTAATCACAAAATTGGCAGTTTGTCCCATTCGGGTTAAAAACATCTTCATTTGCATTACCGTTGCATTTTGTGCTTCGTCAAGAATTACAAAAGCTTTATCGAGTGTTCGTCCTCTCATAAACGCTAATGGTGCAATTTCGATGATTCCTATATCGATCAAATCCGCTAATTTTTCTGGTGGAATCATATCACGCAAAGCATCGTAAAGCGGCATCATGTATGGATCCAGTTTTTCTTTCATGTCGCCAGGTAAAAAACCAAGATTTTCTCCTGCTTCAACTGCTGGTCGAGTTAAAACGATTCTTTTTACTTCTTTGGCTTTCAATGCGCGAACAGCCAATGCGACTGCGGTGTATGTTTTACCAGTTCCTGCTGGACCAACGGCAAAAACCATGTCATTTTCATTGACAGCTTTTACCAGTTTTCGCTGATTGATTGTTTTCGCTTTGATTTTTACACCACCATTTCCGTGAACCAATGTTTCAGAGCCGTCATTGGTTTCGGGAGTCGATCCATCGTCAAACATGATTTGTTCAATGGCGTTTTCTGTAATTTGGTTAAATTTATGAAAGTACCTTAAAATCATTTGGAATTTGACTTCAAAAAAATCCATAACTTCATGATCTCCAACAATCGTAATGACATTTCCGCGCGAAACAATTTTCAGTTTAGGAAAAAAACTCTTGATCTTTGACAAGTTAATGTTGTTGACTCCGAATAATTCAACTGGATTTATTCCTTCAATTTCTATATTTTTCTCCAAGTTCAAGATTAATTAATGATGCGTTAAACTTTATATTTGTGGAAATAAACCTTATTTTTGAAACAAATTTAGGAATAATTTCTCCAAAATAACAGCATGATGCAAATCATTACACTTACGACAGACATGGGATTATCAGATCACTATGTTGCAGCGTTGAAAGGATCAATTTTCAGCCTGTCTTCTGACGTTCAAATTGTGGATATTTCGCATCAGGTTAACCCTTTCGATGTCAGTCAAGAGGCTTTTTTTGTTAAAAGTTGTTACCATGAATTCCCGAAAGGAACTATTCATCTGTGTACAGTAGACAGCGAGCCAGTGATTAATTTTGGGTCGAGTTCAAGTGGTAGTTTTCCTTCAATTATGTTGTATGAAGGTCATTATTTTGTTTCAAACGATAATGGTTTTTTTGGTTTGTTGTTAGATGGAAATCGTCCCGAAAAATTTTGGAGGTTGGATGACGTGATGTCTAATCCGAATATGCTCAAATTTCCGATCAAGAATATTCTTGTGCCAGCAACAATTAAAATTTCGCAGAAAATCGAAATTGAAACTTTTGCAACGGAAACCGATTACAAGCGAGCATTCTCAATAAACGCTGTGACCGAAGAAAATTTGATCAGAGGCAATGTAGTTCACATTGATCATTTCGGAAATATCATTACCAATATTAGTAAAGAACTTTTTCATCGAATTGGCCAAAATGCTCCCTTTACGATTTATTTCCGTCGAAAAGAATATTATATCGAGGAAATTTCAAATACGTACAGCGATGTTGTAGAAGGCGAAAAAGTGGCGATATTTAACAGTAATGAAATGCTAGAAATAGCTATTAATCGCGGTGCAAATGGACGAAATGGTGGGGCTAGTTCACTATTTGGAATTAATTTACAAGACATTGTTAGAATAGAATTTACACCCCGCGGATCGAAACAAACTTTAGAATCACTTTTTTAATCAATCATGATTACTCGAATTGTCAAACTACACTTTCAGCCCGAAAAAATTGAAGATTTTTTGGCTTTTTTTGAAACGATAAAATGGCAGGTTGCAAGACAGCCAAATTGTTTTGGAATGAAGTTGTTGCGTGACAAAAATCAACCGAATGTTGTTTTTACTTACAGTAAATGGGAAGATGAAAACGCTTTGAATACCTATAGAGATTCTGAGTTGTTTGGTATTGTTTGGCCGACAATCAAGCCTTGGTTTCAAGAGAAAGCCGAAGCTTGGACAATTGAGGAGTGGTTTGATGGAATGCCAAAATAGACTTAATACTAAGTAAATGAAAATTGATAAAATCACAGCTGAGAATTCGTTTTACACCATGTTGGTGTTGAGTTTTTTGTTGCTTGGAGTTTCAATTTATTTATTTTTAAAGCTTAAAAAAACGCTGCAAATCAACTCAAAATTAGAAAAACAATTTTCAGAGTTGGAAGGTAAAGTGAATCATTTGCAATTAGAGACTTTAGAATCAAAATTAAATCCTCATTTATTTAAAAATGTATTGAATTCTATACAATCTCATGCTTATCAGACCTATTACTCGATGGATAAATTGTCGAATGTGTTGGATTACATCCTGTATGAAAGCAAGAATCGTTATGTTTCACCGAAAGAAGAAATTGATTTTGCATTGAATTTAATTGAGATCAATAAAATCAAGATAAGTCCTTTGTTTGAGTTGAAAGTGAAACTAAAAATCAATGAACCAGAGCCGCTTTTTGAACAAAAATTATTGGCGCCTTTGATTTCTATTGATTTGATCGAAAATGCTTTTAAACATGCGGATTTACAAAGCTCAGACGCGTTTATTTCTATCGTTTATGAATTTAAAGACAGTAAATTCTGGTTAACCGTTTCCAATAAAATTTCACCTCAAGGAAAACTCAAAAAAGAGAAAAGTGGCATCGGAAATGACACACTTGAAAAGCGTTTGGAAATAATTTACCAAGAAAACTATAAGTTGGATAAATTTATCGAGGGAGACGTTTATATTGCTCATTTAAAAATCAATTTACTTGAACACAAAGCTAAAATGCTTGCTATTGGATGATGAGTTACCTGGTTTGACTTATTTGAAAATGTTGTGCGAACAAATCTCAGAAATTGAGGTTGTTAGGGCATTCAATAATCCTGTGGTTTTTTTGAAAGAATGTCAGGAGATTGACTTTGACTTGTGTATTTTAGACATTGAAATGCCTGAGATTAACGGTTTGGAAGTGGCGAAATTGCTGAACGGAAAACCAGTGATTTTCACAACTGCCTACAAAGATTATGCTGCTGAAGCATTTGATTTATTTGCAATTGATTATGTCCGTAAGCCTGTTCAAATGGAGCGATTACAATTTGCAGTTAAAAAAGCGGTAAAATATATTCAAACGGATAAAAAAATCGCCAGATTTATTCAATTGAATACCGATCGCGGAAAGTCGATTATTTATTTCGATCAAATTGCTTTTATCAAAACAGCAGAAGTTGATAGTAGAGATAAGTATTTAAAAATGACTGACGGGAAAGGCTTGACGTTGAAGAATATTTCGTTTGAGAAGTTACTAGAATTGCTCCCTAAACGTGAATTTTGTCAAGTTAATAAAAAAGAAATTATTTCAGTTGGTATTGTTAAGCACTTTTCGAATGATGAAATCGTGACCAATATTTTGGATCAAGAGGATAAAAATTTGATATTCAATTTGGGGATTTCATTTCGTTCAGATTTTCTTAAAAAGATTAAATAAATTGAAATTTAGAAGCAATAACTTCTTTCACGATAGTGTCTTCATCCTTTTCATTACAAAAAAATATTTCTTTGTTACATATTTAAACGAAGCATCAATTTTCAGTTAAAAATATTAAAATTCTCTACTCATTTTTGCATTGTAATTTTAGCTATTTGGCATTATGATGCGTTTCAAAAATTTATTTTTTTACATCACTTTAATCGGAGGATTTTCGATATTGTTGTATTGGATTTTTGTATTTGGTTCTGACTTGGAAGTTGGAAGGGAAATAAAAAGACATTTGGTTCAAAGTAACTATTGGAATGATTTTTTATCATCACTTATACACAATCTAAAGCATCCTTTGGCGCTGTTATTGGCACAAATTATCACGATTATATTGACTGCGAGACTTTTTGGTTGGATCTGTATGAAGATTGGTCAACCAAGTGTCATTGGGGAAATCATCGCTGGAATCATTTTAGGTCCATCGCTGGTTGGGTTGTATTTCCCAGATTTTTTCAACACACTTTTTCCCAAAGAATCACTCGGTAATTTACAGTTTTTGAGCCAAATTGGTTTGATTCTTTTCATGTTTGTTGTTGGGATGGAATTAGATCTCAAAGTGTTGAAAAACAAAGCACACGATGCTGTTGTGATTAGTCACGCCAGTATTATTTTTCCATTTGCATTGGGAGTTGGATTGGCGTACTTTATCTATCAAACTTTCGCGCCTCAAGGTGTTCCGTTTTTGGCTTTTGGGTTGTTTTTAGGAATCGCGATGAGTATTACGGCGTTTCCAGTATTAGCCCGAATTGTTCAAGAACGAGGAATACACAAAACAAAGTTGGGAGCAATCGTTATTACATGTGCAGCTGCAGACGATATTACAGCATGGTGCATTTTAGCTGCCGTGATTGCAATTGTAAAAGCAGGTTCGTTCGTGAGTGCTTTGTATATCATTGCATTAGCGGCGTTGTATGTTTTGTTGATGTTGAAAGTTGTGAGACCATTCTTGAAAAGAGTTGGCGATTTAAATGCGACCAAAGAAAAATTGAGTAAACCGATTGTCGCGATTTTCTTTTTAGCTTTAGTAATGTCTGCTTATGCAACTGAAATTATCGGAATTCATGCACTTTTCGGTGCTTTTATGGCGGGAGTAATTATGCCTGAAAACACCAAGTTCAGAAATGTTTTTATTGAAAAAATCGAAGATGTTTCCTTGGTTTTATTATTGCCTTTATTCTTTGTTTTCACTGGTTTAAGGACGCAAATCGGATTATTAAATGATCCATATCACTGGTTAATTGCAGGTTTCATTGTTGCAGTAGCGGTAGTGGGTAAATTTTTTGGTAGCGCCTTAGCAGCAAGATTTGTTGGTCAAACATGGAAAGATAGTTTGTCTATTGGTGCTTTGATGAACACACGTGGATTAATGGAATTGGTTGTTTTAAATATTGGGTATGATTTGGGAGTGTTGACACCCGAGGTTTTTGCTATGATGGTGATCATGGCCTTGTTAACCACATTTATGACTGGACCTGCCTTGGATTTAATCAACTGGATTTTCAAGGAAAAAAACAAGGATATTCCTGTTGAAGTGACAGAAATCAGCAAGTACAAAGTATTGATTTCATTCAATAATCCTGAGAATGGAAAATCGTTGTTAAGATTGGCAAGTGGTTTGGTGAAAAAACTGCAAGGAAATGCCACAGTTACTGCTATGCACTTGGCGCCGACAAATGAGTTACATCATTTTAATGCTGTCGAATACGAAAAAGAAATTTTCGCTCCTGTTATCGAAGAGTCAGCAGAATTGAATCAAAAAGTAACTACATTTTTCAAAGCATCTGTTGACATTGATGCAGATATCACAGAAGTAGCGAATAAAGGTGATTTCGACTTGTTGTTGATTGGTATTGGAGAATCGATTTTTGAAGGAACTTTGCTTGGAAAAGTTCTGGGGTTTACTACAAAAATGATTAGTCCAGATCGGATTATCAACACACTTTCAGGAAAAGAGAAACTGTTCGAAAATTCGCCATTTGACGAAAAAACGAGACAAATTCTCTCTAGAACACACGTTCCTGTTGGTATTTTGATGGATAAAAAGATTCAAAAGTTGGACGCAATTTTTATCCCGATTTTTGGGAGGGAAGATGAAATGTTGATTTCGTACATCCAAAAGTTTATTCACAATTCTTCAGCGCAAATCACTGTATTAGATGCAAATGGGTATGTGGCTAACAATCCAACTTTGAAAGAATGGATTCGATTCATTGAGCAAAATGCGCCTAATCACATTACATTGGTCAATCAAAAAAAGATTGAATCAGGGTTTTTAAAGCAACAAGATTTGATGTTAATCAGTATTGAAAGTTGGGAGAAATTGATTGATTCGAGAAGTGTGTGGTTAAATCACGCACCTTCAACTTTGGTGTTGAAGAATTAATTTACAAAGTTGTTCTATTTCTACTTTCGTGTTAAACGCGTGCAAGCAAATGCGCAAGCGTTCCTGGCCTTCAGGAACTGTTGGACTTAGTATCGCTTTGACCGCAATTTTTTCATTCTGAATTTTTTCCGCAAGATTTTGGGCGTTTTCAATTCCTGGAATTAACAAAATTTGAATCGGTGAATTTTCATCACTTAAACTAATCTTGCCAGAGATTAAATTTCTGAAATATCGAATGTTTTCTTTGAGTTTCAATCGATTTTCGGCACCAATGCTTTTTTCAATTTGCGTTTGAATGTGCAGGTATTGATAGGGTGGAAGCGCTGTTGTATAGATAAAAGATCGTGCAAAATTGACTAAATAGTTTTTTAATTCCGTTGACCCGAGAATTGCTGCGCCGTGTGTTCCATAAGCTTTACCGAAAGTGATAATTCTTGCAAAAACATGCTTTAAAATGGCATTTTGAGAACAAATTCCTTTTCCTTGTTCTCCAAAAATACCGCATGCATGCGCTTCATCGACGATTAATAGCGCTTTTGCATTTTGACAAATTTCGGAAATTTCAGCAAGAGGCGCTATATCGCCGTCCATCGAATAAAGCGATTCAACGGCGACAAAAACAGTTCCGTCAATGCGTTCTATTTTTTGCTTTAAATCAGCAATATCGTTGTGCTTGAATGAAAAAGCTTTGGCATTACTCAATCTGATTCCATCTCGGATTGAAGCATGAATCAAATCATCATACAAGATAAAATCACCTCTTTGGGGAACAGAAGAGAAGAATCCAAGATTGGCATCGTAGCCAGAATTGAAAATCAACGCATCTTCCGCTTGGAAAAAATCAGCAATCCATTTTTCAGTTTTTTGAGCTTCATCAGAATTTCCAGAAATCAATCTTGAACCAGTGCTTCCTGCTGGTTTGAAATCTTGAAAATCAGTGTGAAGTGCTAATCCCAAATAATCGTTTGAAAAGAAATCAGTAAACCCATTAAACAAAGAAAGGGAGCGTTCACTCCCCATCTTTTTGCGTTCTATTAGTTTCTGTTGAAATTTCAACATATTATTTTTTTTGAGTGAGATTTGAATTAAGAAACAGTTACTTTTCTTGGTTCAAATCCTTTCGCTTTGGCATCTTCTAATTGTTGCGCTCTCGCTGCTTCTTTTGCTTTACGTGCCTCAATGATAGGATCTGGTAAAGTTTCAGGTTTTTCACCTTCAGTAAATGCTGCTTTTGGAATCAAACCTAAAATTTCAAACATTTCTTTGTCTTCGTTAAACTCTGGATTCGGTGTAGTTAACAATTTGTCTCCAGCGAAAATTGATCCTGCACCAGCCATAAAGCAAAGAGCTTGTCCTTCCATGTTCATTTTGGTTCTACCAGCTGAAAGTCTTACAACAGCTTCAGGAAAAGCAATTCTCGTGGTAGCAACCATGCGAATCATTTCCCATTGCTCTATCGGTTTTTGGTTTTCCAAAGGCGTTCCTTCAACCGCAACCAATGCGTTGATTGGAATTGAGTTTGGAGGAGTTTCCATTTGCATGTAGCTCATCAACATTCCCATTCGGTCTTCCACAGCTTCACCCATTCCGATGATTCCTCCAGAACAAACAGTAATTCCAGCTTTTCTGGCGTTGTCAATCGTATTTAATCGATCTTCATATTCTCTGGTAGAAATTACGTCACCGTAAAATTCAGGAGAAGTATCTAGGTTGTGATTGTATGCAAAAAGTCCAGCGTTTTTCAACCTTTTCGCTTGATCTTCATTCATCATTCCTAACGTACAACATACTTCCATGTCCAAGTTATTCACTGCTTGAACCATTTCAATTACGTTGTCAAAGTCTTTGTTATCGCGAACTTCTCTCCAAGCTGCTCCCATGCAAAGTCTCGAAGATCCATTTGCTTTGGCATTTTTGGCTTGTTCTATCACAGAATCAACTGTCATCAATTTGTGCGCTTCAACGTCAGTGTGGTAACGTGCAGCTTGCGGACAGTAGCCACAATCTTCAGCACAACCTCCTGTTTTGATGCTTAATAAAGAAGACATTTGTACTTCTCTCGGATTGTGAAATTGACGATGAATGGTTGCAGCTTCAAAAACCAATTCTAATAATGGCTTGTTATACAACGCAATCAATGCTTCTTTTGTAGAATATGCTGGATTTACTTTCATTTAAAATGCTTTCTAATTGAACTGCAAATATAAGCAATCGGAATCAGTTCAAAAACCATTTTAGATAAAATATAATTTGGGGAGAAAGATTGTTTCATACCCCTGAAGTTTTTCAAAAAACAATGATTCACAAATAAAACTCAACTAAAATTTGAAGATCTTTTCACTTCAGGGGCTGAAAACAAACTAACGTTAAGACTTCATTAAGTTACAAAAGTTACAGAGGAAATGAAAATAAAATTGAATTTTCGTTGAAAAGGCTAAAGTTTTCATTTTTCAATTATTTCAATGTTTTTTTTTGATTTCATATCTAAATTCCCAATATTTCCTCAAATTATTCTTAATTTCGCGCATGTCTTTTTAGGCATTTGCAAATCGAAAATATGGAAAAAGTAGAACCTTATAAGCCAATAAATAAAGTTAGAATTGTTACTGCAGCGTCTCTTTTTGACGGTCACGATGCAGCGATCAATATCATGCGTAGAATTATTCAAGCGACTGGTTGTGAAGTGATTCATTTAGGTCATGACCGCTCTGTAGAAGAAGTAGTTGATTGTGCGATTCAAGAAGATGCACAAGCGATTGCGATGACTTCATATCAAGGTGGTCACACTGAGTACTTCAAATACATGTATGATTTATTGCGCGAAAAAGGAGCGCCACACATCAAAATCTTTGGTGGTGGAGGTGGAACAATTCTTCCTGCAGAAATCGAAGAATTAGAAGCTTACGGAATTACACGTTTGTATCACCCAGACCACGGACGTGCGATGGGATTGCAAGGAATGATCAATGACATGATTCAAAGATGTGATTTTCCGGTTGGAACTGGTTTGACAAATGAAGTAAGTTTACTTGCTGATAAAAATGTTCCAGCGATTGCAAGAGTCATTTCAGCTGCGGAAAATTATCCTGCGGAATCTCAGAAATTATTGGAAGAAGTTCACGCCATTGCAGAAAAGAATGATGTTCCGGTGTTGGGAATTACTGGAACTGGCGGAGCTGGAAAATCTTCGTTGGTGGATGAATTGGTTCGTAGATTTTTGGTTGATTTTCCAACAAAAGAAATTGCAGTTGTTTCTGTAGATCCATCGAAAAGAAAAACTGGTGGCGCCTTGTTGGGAGATAGAATCAGAATGAATTCCATCAAAAGTGACCGCGTTTACATGCGTTCATTGGCAACAAGACAGTCAAATTTGGCTTTGTCGAAACACGTTGCTGAAGCAATTTTAGTATTGAAAGCAGCTAATTACGATTTGATCATTTTGGAAACTTCTGGAATTGGTCAATCAGATACAGAAATTTTAGATCATTCAGATGTTTCTTTATACGTGATGACGCCTGAATATGGTGCTGCAACGCAATTAGAGAAAATCGATATGTTGGATTTTGCAGATGTGATTGCATTGAATAAATTCGACAAAAGAGGTGCGTTGGATGCATTGAGAGATGTTAGAAAACAATACCAACGAAATCACAATTTGTGGGATGAATCAGTTGATTCAATGCCTGTTCATGGAACCATTGCTTCTCAGTTCAATGATCCAGGAATGAATTCTTTGTACAAGGTAATTATCGATAAAGTTAAAGAAAGAACTGGAGCACAGTTGGATTCTTCTTTCGAAATCACGAAAGAGATGTCTGAGAAAATTTACGTGATTCCACCAGAAAGAACGAGGTATTTATCCGAAATTTCAGAAAATAATCGTGCTTACGACAAATGGGTAAACCAACAAGCGGAAGTTGCGGAGAAATTATACGGATTGACTAAATCAATCGAAACATTGCAAGATTCGTCGATTGATGATAAAGACAGATTGATTAAAGGTTTACAAGAGTCGCTTGAAAAAGTAAAATTGGATTTTGATCCAAAAAACTGGGCAATTTTAGAAAATTGGGAAGCGAAAAAAGCGACTTATAAAAATCCAGTTTTTGAATTCAAAGTAAGAGATAAAGTACTTAAACTAGATACACATACAGAATCACTTTCACATTCTCAAATCCCAAAAGTAGTATTGCCAAAGTACCAATCTTGGGGAGATATTTTGAGATGGAATTTACAAGAAAATGTTCCTGGAGAATTTCCTTACACGGCGGGATTGTTTCCTTTCAAACGTGAAGGCGAAGATCCAACAAGAATGTTTGCCGGAGAAGGTGGACCAGAAAGAACAAACAAACGTTTTCACTACGTAAGTTTGGGAATGCCAGCAAAACGTTTGTCAACTGCTTTTGATTCTGTGACCTTATATGGAAATGATCCAGATTTACGTCCAGATATTTATGGAAAAATCGGAAATTCAGGTGTTTCAATTTGCTGCCTAGACGATGCGAAAAAATTGTATTCAGGTTTCGATTTGAGTCATCCAATGACTTCTGTATCTATGACAATCAACGGTCCAGCGCCAATGTTGCTGGGATTCTTTATGAATGCAGCGATTGATCAAAATTGTGAAAAATACATCAAAGCAAACGGTTTAGAAGCTGAAATTGAAGCGAAAATCAAAGCGATTTACGACGCCAAAGGAACACCGAGACCACAATATCAAGGTGAATTACCTCAAGGAAATGACGGACTTGGTTTGATGTTGCTTGGAGTAACTGGTGACCAAGTTTTGCCAGCTGATGTTTACGAGAAAATCAAAGCAGAAACTTTGATGCAAGTTCGCGGAACGGTGCAAGCAGATATTTTGAAGGAAGATCAAGCACAAAACACTTGTATTTTCTCAACAGAATTTGCGCTTCGTTTGATGGGTGACGTACAACAATATTTCATCGATAAAGGAGTAAGAAATTTCTATTCAGTTTCAATCTCAGGTTACCACATTGCAGAAGCTGGAGCTAATCCAATCACGCAATTGGCGTTTACCTTAGCGAATGGTTTCACGTACGTTGAGTATTACTTGAGTCGTGGAATGAGCATCAACGATTTTGGACCGAATTTATCGTTCTTTTTCTCCAACGGAATTGACCCTGAATATGCGGTAATTGGTCGTGTTGCTCGCAAGATTTGGGCGAAAGCGATGGCGAAGAAATACGGCGCTAATTCTCGTGCTCAAATGTTGAAATACCACATTCAAACTTCTGGTAGATCATTGCATGCGCAGGAAATTGATTTCAATGATATTCGTACAACTTTGCAAGCTCTATATGCGATTTACGACAATTGTAATTCATTGCACACGAATGCGTATGACGAAGCGATTACAACGCCTACAGAAGAATCAGTGAGAAGAGCCATGGCGATTCAATTGATTATCAATAGAGAATTGGGATTGGCGAAAAACGAAAATCCATTGCAAGGATCATTCATCATTGATGAACTGACTGAATTGGTAGAAGAAGCTGTATTGTTAGAATTTGACCGAATCACTGAAAGAGGAGGCGTACTTGGTGCAATGGAAACGATGTACCAACGTTCTAAAATTCAAGAAGAATCATTGTATTATGAAACTTTGAAACATACAGGTGAATTTCCAATTATTGGGGTGAACACTTTCTTGAGTTCTAAAGGTTCTCCAACTGTTGAACCGAAAGAAGTGATTCGTGCGACAGAAGAAGAAAAACAGTACCAAATTTCGATGTTGTCTGCGTTGCAAAGTGGAAACAAAGATTTGACTTTGAGTAATATTGAAAAAGTGCAAGAAGCAGCTGTTCAAAATAAAAACATGTTTGAACAATTGATGGAAACTTGTAAAACTGCTTCCTTGGGTCAGATCACACAAGCTTTGTTTGAGGTTGGTGGACAGTATCGTCGTAATATGTAGAAAACGGATTTTCCGCCAACACTGAGCCTGTCGAAGTGTGTGGAAAATACAGACAAAACATGTAATGAGAGATTCAAAAATATTTATCCAATTGAATAAAATCCCAAGGGCGCAAGTCTATTTTGGGATTTTTTTCATTTTGTTTGTGGCATTGATGGAATTTGTTGAAATCAAAAATCATAAATTTTGGACGAATGATTTTGAAGTTTATTACGGCGCCACGAAAGATTATTTTTCGGGAAACAATCCTTACATTAAAAACTATGGATTGGATACAGGCTTTTTTAAATATCCGCCAACTACCTTGTATTTCTTTGGTTTAGCGATATTGTTTAAATACTTTTTTGCGCAAGTAATACACATTCTTATTCTTTCCATTTCATTTTTGATTTCTATTTTTCTTTTGAAGAAAGTTATATTTATTGGGTCTGAAAAGTCTCAAAAATCAACTTTCGGAATTTACTTTTTGGGTTTCATTTTCATTGTCATTCATATAGCGAGGGAATTTCATATGGGAAATGTAAATCTGATTTTATTGGGACTTTTCTCACTTGGATTGTGGTATTTGAAAGCGCAAAAACAATTGCATGTTGCGATTTTTTGGAGCATCATGGTGGTATTAAAACCGATTGTTATTTTGGCTTTTATTCCTTTGTTTTTCTTTAAGCAATGGAAAACAATGATGTATATGGTTTTGTTAGGGTTGATTTTCCTTGTAATACCGATTGCGTTTAGTGGATGGAATGGAAATATGCTTCTTTGGAAAGATTGGTTTGCCTCTGTAGCCAAGCATGGTGAATATTTGTCGAGTGAAAATTCCTTGACTTATTTGACTGAATATTATTTCAAAATTAAATCAGCTTGGATTCCATCTTTGATTGGGTTGTTGGTGCTTTTAGGCTTCATGTTGATTGCCATTTTTAAAGGAAGAAAGTCAAATAGAGATATATTGTTTTGGTCCATTGTTTTATTGGCATTCACACCTAATTTCTTTGTTACTGATACAGAACATTTTGTTTTAACTTTGCCTTTGTTATTGGTTTTGGTATTTGAATTAATTCAAACTAAAAAGATAATTCATTGGATAATATTTATACTTTTGGTCATTCCTTTTTCTTTGAATTCGAATGATATTCTAGGCAGAAATATTTCAGATTTCATTGATAAAATTGGTTTAATGGGAATTTCAAATATAGGTTTTATCTGTTTTTTCCTCGTTCTTTATTTTAAACAAATCCCTCAAAAAGAAGTCGATAAAATCAGTATTTGACTTTTTGTAAAAAAATCATTTAAATGAAATTTTCTCTATTTATCTCCATTTTCACGATTGTTTCACTTCAATTTGGAAAAGCGCAATCACCCATTATTCCAGCACCAGTAACGCATGTTTTTGTAGAAGGGAGAATTGATTTCACAGAGCAGTTTACCATAAAAACGGTAAATTTATCTCAAAAATTGAAAGATTATCTAGTTGGAGAATTGGAAAATTCTTTTGCTATTTCGACGAAAGTAGATAGCCTAGATGGATTGGTTGAATTCAAAAGAATAGCCAATACGCAAAAGGATTTTTATTCGATTAATGTTGCTGAAAAAATTACGATTACTTACAGTTCTGATGCAAGCTGTTTTTATGCAATCAATTCATTTTTGCAATTGTTGCAATTTGAAGAAGATCATTATGTGATTCAAAAAGCTTTCATTCAAGATTTTCCAAATTTTCAATGGCGTGGATTGCATTTGGATGTGAGTCGACATTTTTTTGGTGTTGATGAAGTTAAACGCTACATTGACTTGATGGCGTTTTACAAGTTCAATGTTTTACATTGGCATTTAACTGACGATCAAGGTTGGAGAATTGAGATAAAAAAATACCCAAAATTGACAGAAATTGGTGGTTTTCGCGACAGTACTTTGATTGGTCATTACAATGATTTCCCCCATAAATTTGAGAAAAAGAAAGTAGGAGGTTTTTATACGCAAGACGAAATAAAAGAGATTGTTCAATACGCACAAGATCGATTCATTACTGTCGTTCCAGAGATTGAGATGCCAGGTCATGCCCGTGCTGCATTGGCTGCGTATCCTGAATATTCATGTACAGGAAAGCAATTGCCAGTTGCTTCAGAGTGGGGTGTTTTTGACGAAATTTTTTGTTCAAAACCTGAAACCATTGATTTTTTAAAGAATGTTCTAGAGGAAATTTTGACCTTATTTCCTTCTGAATTTATACATATTGGGGGTGATGAGGCACCTAAAACGAATTGGAAAGCTTGTTCAAAGTGTCAAAAGATTATAAGTGAAAATCATTTGAAAGATGAATACCAATTGCAAAGTTATTTTATTCAGCAAATCGATAATTATTTGACTTCGAAGGGAAGAAAAATGATTGGTTGGGACGAGATTTTGGAAGGAGGACTTTCAACGAATGCAGCTGTGATGTCTTGGAGAGGAGAAGCTGGAGGAATCGAGGCCGCCAAATTAAAACACTATGTTGTGATGACGCCAACAGAATTTTGTTATTTCGACTATTATCAAAGCAGTCATCCTGCTGAGCCAGTTGCGATTGGTGGGTTTTTACCATTAGAGAAAGTATATCAATTTAATCCAATTCCAGAATCGCTTACTAGCGAAGAGAAAAGCTATATTCTGGGCGGTCAAGCCAATTTATGGACAGAATATATTGCAGATATAGAAGCAGCTGAATACATGACATATCCGCGTGCACTGGCGATGGCACAGGTGCTGTGGTGCAAAGAAAAGCCGACTTTTGAGGTTTTTGAAAAAACGTTAATTGATTATCAAATTGGCTTTTTGAAAAAGCATGGTGTGATTTTTTCTCCCGCATTGTTTTATCCAGAGATGGAAATTTTTCCATCAACAAAAGGCTTGAAAATTCATTTTAAAGGCACAGCAGGAAATGATAAGTTTAATGTGTTGCAGCATACAGACGGAAGTGAGACTAACGAAGATAGAATTCTAGGAATCAGCGATACTCTGCTTTTTGAAAGAAATATTATTTCAAAAAATGTTCATTTTGAAATTTCACCAGATGAAACCTATGAATTAGAGCATACACCATTTGATTTGAAAGTTCATGCTGCTATTGGATTGCCTGTAAAATTGTTGACACAACCGAATTCAAAATATAGCAATCATGGTGAATTGGCTTTGGTTGATGGCATCAAAGGACATAGACCATGGAAAGGAAATGAATGGCTTGGATTTGATGTTGACACTATTTCTTGGGTTGTTGATTTGAAAAAAAGTGGTTTGATTGAAAGTTTTGATTTGGGATTTCTAGACGCACAAGGTTCTTGGATTTATTTGCCTAAATCCATTCAATTGTTCGTTTCAACTGATCAAAAGAAATGGACTTTGTTGCCTAAACAACTTCCAACAGAGAGTTTTCACCAAGAAATCAAGAAAACAGGAAGATTTATCAAGGTAATTATAATTTCAAATAACAAAATCGCAAAAGGCTTTCCAGGTGAAGGTTATCATCCTTGGACTTTTGTCGATGAAATGGAAATAAAATTCAAATAGTTTCTCGAAAAACACTAAAAATATTATAGTTGAATTGAAATAAAAGCTAAATTAGTAACGAGTTATTTAAAATTCTAAATTTCTTGCTGCTGATGATTTATTTGCGTTTCACTGTAATGTTTTTTGCGTTGACAAACTTTTCCTTTGTTTTTGGACAAGGTGGGAAAAAGATGGAAGCGTTGAAAAAAATAAATTCAGTAGCTCAAGCAGAATTGTATATTCAACATCACGGTCCAACTTCAGCTCGAATTGGAAATTTTAGTCGACTTATTGATTCAGTTGAATACAAAGAGATCGAGGCAAATTATAAAGTTGGAGATGTTTTTTTTGGCAAAAAGGCAACATATAAAATTCTAGGAAATCAAGCAGAACCATTGTTCAGATGCCAATACATTGTCTTTGATGGCGCTAAAATGGAAAGATCTAAAATTGATTCACTTAGAAGTGAAATTATCACCAAATTTAATGCGGGAATGCCTTTTAGTAATTTAGCCAATCAATTTTCGATGGAAGTAAAACCAAATGGAGGTGATTCAGGTTGGTTTCACAATAGTAGAATGGGTGAAGCTTTTTGCAAAGATTTGACTTACAAAAAAATGGGAGATATTTTCCTGTTTGATAATGTTGCAAAGAACAAATATTATATCGTTTTGAAAACGCACGCTGAACTTTATGCAGATAGTTGGGTATATGTGGCCATGTAGCACTAGTTATTTGGATAGGAATGCCATTATGTCATGAAAAAAGGTATGGCAAAGAATTTGCAAATCTGAATTGAATCATTAATTTTATCCTTTAAAAAGTTAGGATATTTAAAAAAACACAAATTATGGCATTAGAAATTACAGATGCAAACTTTGAGGAGCTTGTATTAAAAGCAGACAAACCAGTAGTAGTAGATTTTTGGGCAGAATGGTGTGGACCATGTCGCATGATTGGACCAGTAATCGAAGAAATGTCAACAGAGTATGATGGAAAAGCAATTATTGGAAAAGTAAATGTGGATCAAAACCCTGGTGTTTCAGCTCAATTTGGAGTGAGAAATATCCCAACAATCATTTTTGTTAAAGGAGGTGAAGTTGTTGACAAATCAGTCGGTGCAGTGCCAAAAGCACAATTGACTGCAAAATTAGATGCATTGATTTAATTATCATCTTGAATACGCGAAACGGCTTTGGAAACATAGCCGTTTTTTTGTGCACTAAAATAACAGTTTTGCATTCTGAATTTTCAGCGAATTAAGCTTATATTTGCCCAAAAATAAAGTAAATGAAGACATTTTTTGACAGGTTGAAAATATACGCCATCGGTTTTGGTATCGGAATGGTTTTTGTTTTTTTCTTCTTCCAAAATAGAGGCTGTAGCTGGTTGCCTGACAATAGAGTTAAAAATTCGATTTTAGATAGGGTAATTGTGGTGCAATCGGATGTTGAAAAGGAATTAAAAAGTAAAGACATTGATCAACAAGAAATCATCGCTTTGCTGAATGATGGTGATGTTGATTTTTCCAAAAGTAAAAAAGAAGGTGAATTTAAAATTTACTTGGTTTCCAAAGACAATGTTAAATTGTATTTCACACTTCCCCATGAAAGTTTTATTTCTGAAGTAAGATTGGCTAATGTTTCTGTAAATAGCGTCAAAACTTCTACCAAGGGAACAGGGAGATTAATACATTTTCCAAAAGACAATGAATTGGTCTTTGCGGATACCACCAAATTGGTAAGTTGTCAGCAACAGGCTTTTGGAATGATTGAAAATCGAAAAATATTGAAGAGTTTGAAAAAAAATGGAATCATTGATTTTGAAAAATCTGATTTGAAAGTGAAACCCAAAGCCTTACAATATTTGTTTTTCAATGATTCAAAAGGAAGAAAAATCGGTGCTTCGGCTGTTTGGTACAAAAACAAAATCAGCATTGATCATTTTGATTTGCCGTTTGAAACTGATTGTCAATAGAAATTAGTTACAATTTGTTAATAAAACATAACAGAAGAATAGACTATTTTCCATTCTTTTTTTAATTTTGAACAATGGAATTTTCTGCAGAACAAATCGCTGGAATATTATCGGGAGATATTGAAGGCAATGCTGATATTAAAGTGAATAATCTTTCGAAAATTGAAGAAGGTACAATCGGTACTCTGTCTTTTCTTTCGAATCCCAAATATGAAGAATATATTTATAAAACTGGTGCAAGTATTTGTATCGTTAATAAATCCTTCATCCCAAATAAACCTTTGCCAGAAACTTTGACCTTGATTAAAGTTGACGATGCCTATTCATGTTTTGCGAAATTGTTAGAATTTTACGATTCCATGAGACAAAAGCCTGCAAAAATTGAGCAGCCTTCTCATATTTCTGAGTCAGCTAAACTTGGAGAAAACATTTACCTAGGAGCATTTGCATACATTGGTGAAAATGTGGTGATTGGTAATAATGTGAAAATCTACCCAAACGTCTATGTTGGGGACAATGCCAAAATTGGCGATAATACAACTCTTTTTCCAGGTGCAATGATTTACCACGAATGTGTGATTGGTCAAAATTGTATCATTCATGCGGGAGCTGTAATTGGTGCTGACGGTTTTGGCTTTGCACCTGATGAAAATGGCGAATACCAAAAAGTTCCCCAAATTGGTAATGTTATTTTAGAAGATTTCGTTGAGATTGGCTCTAATACAACGATAGATAGAGCAACTTTAGGTTCAACGATTTTGCGAAGAGGTGTAAAAATTGACAATTTAGTTCAAATTGCACACAACGTTGAAATTGGAAAAAATACGGCGTTGGCTGCCCAAGTTGGTGTTGCAGGTTCTGCTAAAATTGGAGAAAATGTTCAAATCGGTGGACAAGCAGGAATTTCAGGACATTTGCACATTGCCAACGGTACAAGAATTGTTGCTCAGTCAGGAATTCCTAGTACGGTTAAGAAAGCAGATACATTGATGGGCTCTCCAGGGATTCCATTGGAAGATTTCAAGAAATCCTATTTTGGATTTAGAAAATTGCCATTCATTTTGACAAAGTTGAATGAATTGGATCAAAAAATAAAATCACTTACAAAAGATTAAAAATATAGAATGGCTGATAAGCAAAAAACCCTTAAAGATGTTGTGAAACTCGCTGGTATTGGACTTCACACTGGAGAAAAAGTGAATATTGAAATTTGTCCAGCTCCTGACAATCATGGATACAAATTTCAACGTGTTGATGTGGAAGGAGAGCCTGTAATCAAAGCAGACGTTGATTTAGTTGTGGCTACAGACAGAGGAACAACTTTAGAGCAAAATGGCGTAAGAGTGTACACGACAGAACACGTTTTGGCGGCGCTTTATGGAATGGAAATCGACAATGCTTTAATAAAAATTGATGGCCCTGAGATTCCGATTATGGATGGAAGTTCATGGATATTTATCGACGCGATTGAAAAAGTTGGTTTAGTAGAGCAAGAGTCTGATAGAAATTATTTTGAGCTTACTGAAAACATACCTTGGGAAGATGCGGAAAAAGGCATCGAGTTTTTAGCTGTTCCAGATTCAAATTATAGAATTACAGTAATGGTTGATTACAATTCACCGGTTTTGGGTACGCAACACGCAAGTATGTATCACATTGGTGAATTCAAAGAAAACATTTCAAGATGTAGAACATTTGTTTTCTTGCGTGAATTGGAATTTTTGGCTAAAAATAACCTAATCAAAGGCGGAGATTTAGACAATGCCATCGTGTTGGTTGACAGGGCTGATATACCACAAGAAGAATTAGATCGTTTGGCGAAATTACTTGGAAAAGAAGAATTGAAAATTCAATTCGATGGAATTGGCGTTTTAAACAGTTCTAAACTTCAATATGAAAATGAGCCTGCGAGACATAAATTATTAGATATCGTTGGAGATTTAGCGTTGATTGGAAGACCTTTGAAAGCACATATTTTAGGGGCAAGACCTGGACATTCAGGAAACGTTCGCTTTGCAAAAGTGTTGAAAGACCAAATCAAAAAGCAAGAGGGTGCAGGGAAAACTTTTGATTTGACAAAAGAACCGCTTTACAATATCAATGACATCGAAAAATTATTGCCACACAGATATCCATTTTTGTTAGTGGATAAAGTGATGGAAATCACAGAAGATTCGATTGTTGGTGTAAAAAATGTGACCATGAACGAACCGATGTTTCAAGGTCATTTCCCAGGGAATCCAGTTTTTCCGGGCGTTTTACAAATTGAAGCAACAGCGCAAGTTGGTGGGATTTTCGCTTTGAGTAAAGTAGATGAACCAGAATTATATTCTACTTATTTCATGAAAATTGACAATGTTAAATTCAAGCAAAAAGTATTGCCAGGTGATACGTTGGTTTTTGATTTAAAGTTGATTACACCGATGAGAAGAGGTTTAGTGCACATGGCTGGGAAAGCGTATGTGAATGGAAAATTGGTTATGGAAGCTGAAATGCTTGCACAAGTTATCAAAGACAGAGTATAGATGATTAGTCCTTTATCAAATATTTCTTCGGATGCAAAATTGGGAGAAAATGTAGTTGTAGATTCGTTTTCTACGATTTTCGAAGATGTAATTATTGGTGATGGAACTAGAATTCATCCCAATGTGACCATCTATCCAGGCACTAGAATTGGCAAAAATTGCGAAATTTTTCCAGGGGCGGTGATTGGTGTGATTCCGCAAGACTTGAAGTTTGATGGCGAATATACCACTGTTGAAATTGGCGATAACACCAAAATCAGAGAATGTGTTACCATCCACAGAGGAACTTCTGATAAAATGAAAACTTCAATCGGAAAAAACTGTTTGCTAATGACTTATGTTCATGTTGCTCATGACTGTCAAATTGGAAACAATGTCATTTTGGCAAGTTATGTTGGACTTTCTGGTCACGTTACGATTGATGATTATGCCATTTTAGAAGGAAAAGTGGCTGCTCAACAATTTGTTCGCATTGGCGCGCATAGTTTTATTGGTGGTGCATCTTTGGTAAGAAAAAATGTTCCTCCATACATCAAAGCTGCGAGAGAACCTTTGACATTTGCGGGTGTGAATTCAGTTGGATTGAGAAGACGTGGATTGACTGATGCTGATGTTCGCGAAATAGAAGACATTTACCGCGCTATTTACGTTCAGAACAACAACATTTCGAAAGGAATTGAATTAGTGAAAGAAACGATGCCAGAAACGGCAATTCGCAAAGAAATATTGGATTTCATTGAAGGTTCCGACAAAGGAATCATTAGAGGAATGATCTAAAAATAAATTGATTGCATAGGAAATTTGAAATTGGAGTCATTCAGTTTCAAATTTTTTGTTTGTAATCGTCAACATTTTCAACATGAATAGAGGAGAAGTTATTGAATTAGAAATCACCGGATTTGCTTTTGGAGGAAATGGTATTGCAAAAATCCCAACGGAAGAAGGCGATTATGTCGTTTTTGTGGAAAATGCATTTCCTGGACAAATTGTAAAAGCGAAAGTCGAAAAAAAGAAAAAACGCTACGCTGAATGCAAGTTGATTGAAGTGATTAAGCGTTCTCCGCTGGAAGTTTCATCGGATTTTCAAGAAATTTCTGGTGCGCCTTACATTTTTGTTCCCATCAAAGTGCAAGAAGAATGGAAAAAATCAACGACTTTAGATTTATACAAGAGAATTGCTGACATTCAAGAAATTGATTCAGTTTTCGATACATTTGTTTCATCTCCATTGGATTACAATTACCGCAATAAAATGGAATATAGCTTTTCCAGTATCGAACACGATGTGATTACGGGAGAAGAAAAAGATGGCGCTTTCGCTTTGGGATTCAAAAGAAGAGGAACTTGGTGGAAAGTGGAAAATTTGAACAAAGAAAGCGGTTTGTTTGATGCGCAATGGGAGAATTTACTGATTGAAGTGAGAGATTTCTTGAAAGCGACAGACTTACCAGCTTGGCATCCACCGCAAAAAACGGGATTTTTTAGACACATTGTGGTGAGAAAATCGTTTTTTCAAGATCAATTGTTGATCAATTTGGTGACATCATCTGAAGGTGTTAAACAATTTGATGTCAACGCTTTTTCTCAGTTTTTGCAAGAAAAATTAGGCAAGCGACTGGCTGGTTTTCAGCATACGGTAAATGACAATGTTGCTGACCGTGCGAAAATCGAAAATGGAAACAATCAACTTGTTTATGGCGAAGAAAAAGTAATTGAACAATTGCTTGGCTTGCAATTTGAAATCAGCATGGAAAGCTTTTTTCAGACGAATCCGAAAAGTGCGGAGTTGTTGTACAACAAAGCGTTAGATTATGTTTTCGAGGAAAATCCATTGGATGGAAAAGTGGTGATGGATTTGTTTTGTGGTACTGGAACAATCGGTCAGATTTTGTCGCAACGCGCGAAGAACGTCAAAATTATTGGTGTTGATATTGTTGAAGAAGCGATTGTTGATGCGAAGAAAAATGCGCGCAGAAATGGCATCGAAGGCATTCAATTTTATGCAGCGGATGTTGGAAAATTCTTGCTGGAATATCCACAATATGAGGGTAAAATCGGAACCATCGTTTTAGATCCACCGAGAGCAGGAATTGCACCAAAAACCTTGAGAAAAGTGATGCGATTGGGCGCTGATAGAATTGTTTACATTTCTTGTAATCCAGCGACACAAGCGCGAGATACTGAACAATTGCAATTGGCAGGTTATCAATTAGAGAAATTGTCGTTCGTAGATCAATTTCCGCACACAAGTCATATTGAAGCGATTGCGAAGTTTGTAAAAACAGATAAATTCAATGCGGAGTTGATTTGAGCTTGAATTTTTTGTAATTTGGACAAAACTTAATTTCATGTTCAAATATCTTTTTTCTTTTGCATTATTGATTTTTTCCCTTTCTGCTAAAAGTCAAGACACCTTGATTTTGAATCATCCGATGGCAAGAAATACTATTTATTTGGAAGTTTTTGGTCAGGGATTGTTTAATTCACTTTCTTATGATCGCATTTTGTTTCCAGAGTTTAGAGTAAAACACAGCGCGAACATCGGATTGACTTTTATTCCACCAATCAGTTACATGCAGGTGGTGGCAGTTCCCGTTTCATACAATTTTATTTTTGGTCAAAGAAATCATCACTTGGAATTGGGTCTAGGTTTTACGCCTATGATTTTCAAGGAAATTGGCATTAATTCAAGTTTTTATGTTCAAGATCAAATTGGAAATCAAACACTTGAAAATGAAAAGATTGATAACATCAATTTACTGTTCTACCTGACGCCGAAAATTGGGTATCGTTTACAAAAATCTGATGGGGGATTTTTCTTTCGCGCAACGCTTACTCCTCCAATCGCTGGAATAAATATTTGGAGATACAGTTCTACGAGTTCTTATTCACAATCGCCTTCTACTGAATATTTCACCAGTGCAGCATTTTTTGGTAGTCGCGTTTACCCTTGGGCTGGAGTTAGTTTTGGGTATACTTTTGACTAAAAATCCATTGTCATTTGGGTGGCGATTTCTTCCGTTTCTTGCTGAAATCCTGAGATTTGAAATCCTATTAATCTAATCGGTTTTGAAAGTGGAAGTACTTGTTCCATCAATAATTTCCCGGTTTCTTCTACTGAATTCTTTGAAATGAAACGGTTGATTTTGGTTGTCGAACGCGTGATTTGCGTAAAATCGTTGTATTTCAATTTGATGTTGAGCGTTTTTCCACTTTGTCCAAATTTCTGGTATCTCGTCCAAAGTCGTTCTAAAATAATATCCGCTTGCATTCTGAATTTGGTTGAGTCAAAAATGTCTGTTTCAAAAGTACTTTCTACCGCGATGCTTTTTCTTTCGCGCTCTGATTCAACGTTTCTATGGTCGATTCCTCTCGCGATGTTGTAAAAATACTTTCCTGATTTTCCGAAATGATCGATTAAAAATTCGAGGCTGAAATTTCTCAATTCTCTGCCGTTGGTGATTCCCAATTCGTGCATTTTCAAA